>NZ_PIRR01000010.1:0-48287 GCF_003048555.1 Campylobacter concisus
CGACGAAAAATGGTCGCTAAAAATGCTCAAAAAATACTCCAACAACAAAGTTACATTTAGTTATGTGGATACGCTCGATGACAACAGGCTAGTTGTCGCTTTGCAATCTTGTTTGCGCATAACATACACCTCACCGCGCGCTATGGAGTGGATATTTACGCTTCTTAAGAGACTTAACAAAAATACAACAGCCAATATGCAAGAAATTTTAGAAACCTATGCAAATGAGAAGGTAAAAAATGCGCTAGAAAAAAGCAATTTCTATCCTATGTGTGAGAGAATAATCCTTACATATCTTGATTATATTTTATATAGAGAGTGTATAGTTAGCACTCAAGATAATAAAATCAAGGAAAAATTACAAAATGCTTTTAAAGCGGTTGGCAATGTAAATTTAAAAAATTTAAAAGAGTGGGAATTTAAATTTAGAGACTCTATCGAGCATTTTTACCCACAAAATCCTTCTGGAGATAGTATAGAGCGCATAAATGATGACAAAATTTTGAACTCTTTTGGTAACTTAGCGCTTGTTACAACTTCTGGTAACTCTAAATTTTCTAATCTCGCCCCATCCGCAAAGCAAACTACATATCCAAATATAATAATACAAAGCCTAAAACTGATATTGATGTCAGCATGTATAAATGGCAACAATATAGATGAATATAAACAAGCGATTAGCGAACATGGAAAAGAAATGCTAACTTTATTAAGAGTGCAAAAGCGGAATAATATTATATGAACACTTTTCTCTTAAACTATTTTAGGAGATCAAAAATATCTGGTCTTATGCTACACAAAAAAATCAGATATGTTTACAGCTTCGCCTTTAGAGCCATTATCCTCTTGTATGAAGCGTCTATTCGCTCTTTGCTGATCTTTTTCTCATTTACTGCGTCCACTATGATCTGAGTGATTAGATCGGCCGTTCTTTGGTTATTTATCTTAAACTCACTAAAAAGTAAGATATCGCCTCCAGCGTTTATAAATTTAACTACTTTTTGTGCTAAAGACTCGTCGCCAACGCCTTTCATCAGCATATCATCGCTGATGACTACGCCATTAAATTTAAGTTCATTTCGCAAAAGATCGGTTATTATTTTTTTAGAAAGCGTGGCTGGATTGTCCTCGTCGATGCCTTTTACAAAAAGGTGCCCTACCATGATGATCTGCGCTCTGCCTGTGCTTATGGCGTCTTTATATGGTAGCAGCGCATCTTTACTTAGCGTGACTTCGCTCTTATTTTTATGCGAGTCCTCTTTTGAGCTGCCATGTCCTGGGAAGTGCTTAAGTGTTGTTAGGATGCCCTGCTCTTTAAATGCGTCCATAAAAGCATCAGCATAGATCACTACCTTGCTTGCATACTCGCTAAACGCCCTTTGTTTAGCGGCGATGATCGGCGAGTTTTCATCGTGCAGATCGACCACTGGGGCGAAATTTAAATTTATGCCGCACTCTTTTAAATTTATAGCCATTTTTGAGTAGAGATCATATGCGCTTTTGATATCAAGCGTACTTGCGACCTCGTATGCACTAGGATATGGGCCGTCAAAGCTCTTATCCTTCATGCGGCTTACGTTGCCGCCCTCTTCGTCGATAGCGATGAAAATTTTGGGACTTTTCTCTTTGATCGCCTTTATGCTAGCTTTTAGCTGGGCTTTATTGGTGACGTTTCTACCAAGTAGCATCACTCCGCCAAATCTCTCATATCCAGCGTCGCTTAACATCGCGCGAAACGCAGCGTCTTTTGTGCTAGCTCCGTTAAAGCCAACCATTATCATCTGCGAGACCTTGGCTCTTAGGCTCACCTCAGCGCCGTTTAGCCCAAAAGCAAAAATAGCCATAAAAAGTATAAATTTAAAAGCTCTCATCTTCTTCCCAAAAGCGATTTTACACTCTCAAAAACGTCTTTGCCATTTAGCATATTTTCAACCTCACTGGCGATAGGCACATATATACCCTTTTCTTTAGCGATCTTGCTAATAGCCCTTGCAGTATCCACGCCCTCTGCCACCTCGCCAAGCTCATTTAAAATTTTCTCTAATCTCTCGTGCCTTGCGATGCCTAGACCTACACGGTAGTTGCGCGAGAGTATCGACGAAGCGGTTAAGAAAAGATCGCCTGCGCCACTTAGCCCCATAAATGTCTCATCTTTTGCGCCAAAAAATTTACCAAATCTAGCCATCTCGACAAGCCCACGCGAAATGAGGCTAGCCCTTGCGTTGTTGCCAAGACCAAGTCCGTCGCAGATGCCACCAGCTATGGCGATCACGTTTTTATACGCCCCGCACACCTCAGCGCCGATCACGTCATCTGAGGTATAGGCCTTCATATAGCTTGGGAAAAATGAGGCAAATTTTGAAGCTAAATTTTGATTTTTAGAATTTACCACCAAAGCACAAGGCAGCTTTTGCATGATCTCTTTTGCAAAGGTAGGCCCAGAAAGAAAGGCTAAATTTTCTCCATCAACAAAGTCTTCATAAATTTCATTTAGAAATTTAAGATTTGCCGTGTCTATGCCTTTGCTGGCGACTAGGATCTTTTGACCTTTGTTTTTGTAGTTTTGCTTTAGCCATAAATTTGTAGCTTGCGTTGGGATCGTGCAAACTAGATATTCGCACTCCAAAGCTTCATCCAAGCTTACAAAATTTGGCATCTCTCTTGGCGTTCTTGAGCTGATGACGCACTCGTTATTTTCACTAAATGCGTGAAAAAGCGCACTGCCCCACTTACCAGCTCCGATGACTGCTATGCTCATTTTAGCCCTTTTTTAGCCTATTTTAGCCTTTAAAAGCTCATTGACCTTGCCTGGATTAAAGGCGCCCTTGCCCTCTTTCATCACCTGACCGACAAAGAAGCCAAACATTTTATCTTTGCCATTTTTATACTCTTCGACTTTGTCGGCGTTCGCAGCTAAAATTTGATCTATGATCGCGATGATCGCTGAGTCGTCGCTCACTTGTTTTAAGCCAAGCTTTTCGATGACGCTATCGACGTCTGCATCATGCTCCATTAGATAGTCTAGCACCTCTTTTGCAGCCTTGCCGCTTATCGTGCCATCTTCTATGCGTTTTAGTAAATTTATCATCTTGGCACTGCTAACTGGGCTTGTCTCGATCGTTACGCCGTTATTTAAGCGACCAAGAAGCTCGACTATGAGCCACGTAGTAGCAAGCTTTGGTTGAATTCCAGCAGCGATCAGCTCTTCAAAATATCTAGCCATCTCAACGCTTTGAGTTAAATTTAGCGCATCGCTCTCTTTTGTGCCTAGCTCGCTAACATATCTTGCGACCTTTTGCTCGGCAAGCTCTGGAATTTTTATCGCTTCGTTATACATATCTTCTGATATCTCAACTGGCAGTAAGTCAGGGTCAGGAAAATACCTATACTCCGCGCTATCCTCTTTACCACGCATAGATCTTGTCACTAAATTTGTCGTATCAAACAGCCTTGTCTCTTGATAGACTTCTTGGTCGTATTTGCCATCTTCCCAAGCTGCACTTTGGCGCTCTACTTCGTAGTCAATCGCCTTTTGGATAAATTTAAATGAGTTTAGATTTTTTATCTCAACCCTTGTGTAAAGTTTGGTATCGCCTTTTGGACGGATAGAGACGTTTGCGTCGCAGCGGAAGCTACCTTCCTGCATATTTGCATCACTAATGTTTAAAAAGCGAAGGATTGAGTGTAGTTTTTTAAGATAAGCCACTGCCTCATCGCTACTTCTAAGATCTGGTTCGCTAACTATCTCAAGAAGTGGCGTACCAGCTCTGTTTAGATCAACCAGACTCTCGGTTTCTTCATGGATGTTCTTGCCAGCATCCTCTTCAAGGTGCGCTCTAGTTACACCGATGCGTTTTTTAGTACCATTTACATCGATGATGAGCTCTCCACCTTCCACGATAGGGATCTCAAACTGGGAAATTTGATAGGCCTTTGGGAGATCCGGATAGAAGTAGTTTTTTCTATTAAAGACTGATTTTTTATTTATCTTAGCGTTTATCGCCGTACCAAAGCTGATCGCTTTTTTGACTGCCTCTTTGTTTAGCACAGGTAGCGCTCCAGGAAGTGCTAGGCAGGTCGGACAAACGTGAGTATTTGCCTCGTCGCCAAAGCTAGTCGAGCAAGAGCAGAAAATTTTAGTTTTTGTATTAAGCTGAGTGTGAACTTCTAAACCGATAACGACTTCAAACATATTTTTACCTTTAAATTTATACAAATTTTTAAGGCGTATTTTAGCGATACTTTCTTTTAAAATATCTAAAAATGAGCGTTTTGACTGGAAAAATAAAGAATGTGATTTAAAAATTTAAATAGTTTTAAAAAGGAAAAAGCCATATAAAAATATGGCTTTAAATTTTAATGCTCGTGCTCACTAATAGCAACAGCACCAGCTAGATAAACGTAAGTTAGCATCATGAAAATAAATGTTTGCAAAACAGCCATAAGCGTTAGAAGCGCAAAAGCTGGAAGCGGAGCAAACCAAGGCGCAAGTGTAAGCATCGCTAGCAAGAATAGATCATCGCCCTTGATATTACCAAAAAGACGAAATGATAGCGAAACTATACGTGAAAGATGCGAGATGACTTCAACTGGAAACATAATAGGAGCTAGAAATTTATTCGGTCCCATAAAGTGTCCAAAGTATTTGAAAAATCCATTTTCTCTAATGCCCTCAAAGTTGTAATAAACAAATACAACTAAAGCCAAAACTAGAGTTAAATTTAGACTTGACGTTGGTGACTCAAATCCAGGAATAATACCTACAACATTTGAAAAAAATACGATAAAACCGATAGTTGCAACAAGTGGAAGATATTTCCTAGCTAGTTTTTCACTACCTAAAGTATCTCTTCCCATCGATATAACGCCCTCTAAATAAGCTTCAACTATATTTTGAAGACCTCTTGGTACAAGCTGCATCTTACTCCTTGCTATATAAGCAACTATGATAACAATCAAAGCTACAAGTAGAAAGTGAAACGCATAGATAAAGGCGTGGGAGCTATTTAGGAAATTTGAAAATAGAAACAAATCTTTCATTAATTTACCTTGGATTTAGAATTTTGCGTGATTGTAACAAAATTATTGTTAAAACATTTTTAATTTTAAACTCTGAAATAATCGAAAATCAATTTACAAATAGTCACTGCAACTACCACTAGAAACATTGTTCTAATAAATTTTACCTCTTTTTTAATGACAAGATTTGATCCAAAATATGCGCCTAAAATTTGACCAACTGCCATTAAAAGTCCAACAGCCCAAAGCATCTGTCCGCCAGCTATAAAAATGCCAAGAGCAACGATATTGCTAGTAAAATTTAAGAGTTTTGTATGAGCGACGGCCTTTTTTAAATTTAGCCCAATTAATGCCACTATCGCAAATGTCCAAAAAGAGCCTGTTCCTGGACCAAAAAAACCATCATAAAAGCCAAGTATCAGCCCAAAAACTACATAAAATAGCTTTTCATTCATCTTTGCAGCTCTATCATTTTCACCGACTTTTGGCATAAAAAGCGTGTAGATGAAAATAGCAATCAGCAAAAATGGGATAATTATCTTTAAAAAATTTGTATTTAAAAATAGAATAACCACCGCTCCGATGATAGCTCCAATAAAAGTAAAAACGATACCTACAAAGCACTCTTTATAATTAATTAATCCCCGTTTTGTGAAATTTAGAGTCGCCGTAAAGCTACCAAAGACACCTTGAAGCTTATTTGTGCCAAGTGCAAGATGTGGTGGTACGCCCATCGCCATAATAGCTGGAAGTGTTATAAGCCCGCCTCCACCAGCGATAGAATCGATAAAACCACCTAAAAACGCAGCTACAAAAAAAACGACATAGCTAAGTAGATCAAAATCCATTTTTTACTCTTTTGATAATTGAAATAAAAGCAGATTGTATTTTATTTGTACTTATCTTTTTGTAAAATTTTTATATTTGAAATGAGAGATTTTTGAAATTTATAAATTTAAACGAGCCTTTGGATCTAGCTCAAAGACTCGTTTATTAAAGTGGTTACTTAATAACGCCACAAAGCATTCTAGCACCGCCACCGCCAAGTGCTTTTGGGTTGTCGCTGTGATTATCACCACCAACATGAACCATTAGTGAGTGACCTTTTAGCTCGTCAAGACTTTTTATCTTTGGAGCTAGTACTGGATAGTTCGCATTGCCCTCAGCATCTACATAAAGTGCTGGCAAATCACCTTTGTGACCTTTATCATCCCAGGCAAAAGAGTGCATTTTTGTGCCAGCTGGATCCCAGTGGCCACCTGCTTTCATGCCAAGGCCTTTTTCAGTCGCACCACAGTCAGCATTTTCATGGATGTGAAAGCCGTGTAGTCCTGCAGTAAGTCCCTTTAAATTTGGAAAAAATGCAACGCCGTAGTTTGTCTTAACAGCTACTACTTCGCCGACACTCTTATCGCCCTTCTCGCTTAGCTCATTAACAGGTATAACTAGATGTTCACCAGATTTTGCATCAAAGTGATGACCTTCGTGAGCAAAAAGCAAAGTTCCTAAAACTGCACTTAGTAAAACGATTTTTTTCATACAAGCTCCTTGTGAATAAAATTGTATGGAAAGTCTACCCTAAATTTAAAAATTTAGCAATAATTTTTATTGATTAAGATTTTTTATGATAGTTTCTAACTCTTTACTCTGCCCCATCCTATAAAGCGCAAAGTCGTATTTTATCGGGTCTAGCTCATCAAATTCTCTAAGTTTTTTTGTGAGATCCATGACTGCTTTGAAATCGTAGCTCTTTCTATTTATAAGTCCTAAATTTAAAGAAACTCTATGTGTATGCACGTCAAGCGGCATCAAAAGCTTATCTTTTGGCAAATTTTTAAATAATCCAAGGTCGATGTCGCTATCTCGCACCATCCAGCGAAGATACATGTTATAGCGTTTATATGGACTTTGTGGCTCTTTGCTAAAGCTCTTACCAAAGAAAAACTCATATCCGTCTGAGCGGTAAGAATTTAGCCCGTAAATAAATTTAATAAGCTCATTTACGCCATCTATCATTTCGCCATTTTTTGCAAGGCCTTGGCGTAAAATTTTCTCTATGTCACCCTCTTTTTTAAGGCGTGAGAGAGTAATAAAAATTTCTCTTACATCATTTTCATTTTGAAAGCGGTATTTGAAATTTGATAAATTTTTCTTGATATTTTGCTCACTCTCATCAAGCAAACCAAAATCAAGTGAATTTAGAAATTTCACTATCATTTTTGCGTTACCATAAGCAAATAATGCACAAATGAGCGCTATGTTTGGCTCTTTAAATTTAGTAGCTACTTGAAGTGGATCTGGGGCTTCAAATAGCCCCAAATTTGTATTTTTACTAAGTACGTGCGAGTCTAAAAGGCTCTTTAGCTCGTTCATTGCTTTAGTGAAAGAAGCGTGTCAAGCATTTGATCAACGGTCGTGATGATCTTTGCCGCTGCGCCGTAACTTGCTTGAAATCGGATCAAATTTGTAAGCTCTTCGTTCGTATCTACGCCACTTGTTGATTGAAATTCCTCTTCAGCTGTCTTTTGTAAAGATGTATTTGTATCATGGATCGTATTATTTGCCTCTGTATCACTCGCCATGTCAGTCGTAAGATAGCGGTAATATCCCTCTATCGTCTCATCTCTATCAAGCGCTATGCCACTTGAGTAAAAGGTCTGCTTTTGATACTGAAGCTGGATCATTTTATTAGCAACTTCATTATTTCCGATAACTGGCTTTGAGTAGGCACGAAGCTTTGTGTGGTCTTGGGTAAAATTTTGATTTATGCCGATACTATTTGAGTCAGTACCTGAAAAAAATCTATTTATGCCAACAGCGCCTGGAAAATTTGTGCCGTGATCGACTATCGATATGCTATAAAGCCCTTGAGCTTGTTTTGGAATGAGAGAAAATGTGCCTTTTTTAGTATTTTTATCATAAAAATATGACGCCTCAAAAAAGTCATCAACGTCATTTAGCATATTATTGTCTTTATTGTCATCTGAGTTTGAGTTAAAGTCTTTGACAATAGAGTTGCCATATCTTGTATCATTCATCGTCGTCGTACCATTTACATTTATAGTTTTTCTGGCCACGACATTACCTTTGTTATCATAAACAATAGCTTCAAAACTTCCGTTTCTTATACTATTATCATGATTCATCAACGTCTTATCGCCTTCTAAATAACTTATCGGATCTGAGTTAGAAATTTCAACTGCAGACTCAGCATAGATATTATTTGTACTTGTTATCAAGGTTTTACTAAATGTATTTAGATTATCAATGTATTTTTGGATCGTTCCGTCGCTAAATTTATCATTATCTGGTTCGTAGTTTCGACCCCTAAGATCAAGTGCAGCTCCAATTTTACCACCTGTGATCTTTTCTTCCATTGGGATTCTTCTGCCATCTTCTCTCTCATAATAAATTTTTGTATATCGTCCACTTTCAGTTGAACTCATAGAAATTTCATGAAAATTTACACCATCAACGATACTTACGCCACCAATGTTTAGATTGTAGTATTTTCCTTGATCTGTTATTCCTGTATCTACCCTAGAATTGCTCTTTAGATCGCTTTTATAAACTGCTGTATTTACCAGCTTTGACATAGCAAGCTCAAGCTCATCACGTTTATCACGAAGATCATTTGCATTTATTTTTATACCAGCGTCCGCACCTGATTCTATTCTTTGGATTTGCTTATTAATATTTGCTATTTGTCTGCCTAGCGAATTTATCTCATTTATATTTATTTTTATCGTTTCATCAATCTTTTCATGCATATCATAAAGCATCTTTGACGAGCGGTTAATACTTGCAGTCAATACACTTGCTTTATTTATCAAATTTACTTTTTGAGCACCTGCATTAGGGTTTGAAGCAAAGTTATTCCACGCGGAAAAATACTCCTGAATATCTTTCACCATTCCATTATCTTTTAGATCAGGAAAATATTTTGTAGCTTCTTGCAAAATTCTTTGTTTATAGGCCGTGTTTTCTAAATTTGACGATGAGTATTTTAGTCTTGAGTAGGCAAACTCATCATGAAGCCTTGTTATAGTATCTACTTGTGTGCCTGTGCCAACTCCACCAGGGACTGTATTCATCGCTGGAGATGCAGATTGAACGACGCGCTGCCTTGTATAGTAGTTACTATCGGCGTTTGCAATATTATTTCCGGTTGTACTTATTTGAAGCTGGGCCGCATTTAGCCCCGAAACACCCGTGCCTAATGACATAAAAATATTAGCCATTTTTTAAACCCTTGATTTATAAAAATTATTATCTATGCTATTTCCATCTTGACCGTATTCACTTGCTTTAGTGCCAAAAATTTTTTCATTAAGTGAGTCAAAAAATTCTTTAACAGCAACAACATGTCTTGCATATTCTTTATTGACTTTATGTAAATTTTCAAGCTTTGAACGCATAAGAACAAGCTTTGACTTCACTTCATCGTCTAAAACACTAGCAAGTGTAGTCGTACCGCTCTCTTTTGATACCTTTAAAAGCTCCTTATCTAGTGCTCTTTTCGTATCTTCAAATGCACGAACTAAGGCATTTTTTTTCTTTACACTCTCATCAACGCTTGAGTGCTTAGCCTCTTTTATATTTGCGATATCTTGTATGGTTAAATTTATAAGCTCATCAAGCTCGCCTATAGCCTCGTCCAAAAGCTTTTTTATCATTTAAATTCCTTAATTACAGCAACGCATCAGCCACAGCCCTAGCCGTTTTTGAGATATCAACCTGATAAGTGCCATTTGCTATGGCGTCAACTATCTCTTTTAGCTTTGCGTTTTCATTTGTTCTTACTTCTTTACTCTGAGTTTCGACCTTGGCATCGCTATTTTTATTTAGCGTATTTGCCTGAAAATTTGGTCTTTGGTTCAAAGGCCTTATCATATTCATACCTCTTAAAATAAAATGTTTATATCACTACATCGGCAGAATATAAATTTACTTAAGAGTCTCTCTTTAAAAAATCGTACAAAAGTTCTGAAAAACCAAGATTTCCACTCAATGCTTTACTCATTGCATCGTTATACATTGACCTATAGATATCGCTACCAGCAGCCTTTGGATATAGCGAGTTGTGCTCGTCTTCTTTTAAAGCAATATCAAGCACAGCCTTTACCATATATGCCTCAAATGCATCAGTTTGCTCTTTTAAAAGTGCATCTTGTTTAGCATTTGCATTTTTTATCTTATTTGTAGAAATTTCATTGTATGAATTTAGCGCTAAGGTGTTATCTATTTGCATTATATTATCTCCAAATCAACTTGTATCGCACCAACTCGCTTTAAATTTTCAAGTATCGATATGATATCGCTTGGTGTTGCTCCAAGCTTATTTAAAGCTCTTGTTACATTTGCAACGGTAGTTTTTTCGCCTGAAATTTTAAGTAAATTTTGGCTAGGTGCGACCGACGTATCGCTTCCTATATTTACATCATTTTGTGCTGCTTCATCGTAGCTATTTGGCTCTATTTTTATTGTGATTGCACCATGCGTTAAGACAACTGGACTAACCACAGCATTTATGCCACTTACTATTGTGCCAGTTCTTTCATCAACCACTATCTTCTCATCTGGCTTATACTCCACATCAAGATCAAGCACAGCACTTGCAAGCTCAATAATGCTAACATCATCTGGTTTTTTAACGATAACCGTTCTTGGATCGATCGCCTTTGCAACATCATCAGAAATATTTGCATTTATAGCATTTTGGATATCAAGAGCGGTTTTAAAATTTGTATCTTTTAGGCTTAGTCTTATGCTATCTTGATTGTAAATATCATAAGACACTTCTCGTTCAACCAAAGCTCCATTTAGGATAGAGCCAACGGTTGGGTGGTTGCCACCTGATCTACCCATGCTTTTTCCGCCGATGCTTAAAGCACCCTGAGCCAAAGCGTAAATATCACCATCAACGCCTTTTAGTGGCGTCATGAGAAGAGTACCACCTTGCAAACTTTTTGCATCGCCGATAGATGAGATCACGACGTCAAGCTTGTCGCCATGTCTTGCAAATGCAGGAAGCTTAGCTGTTACCATAACAGCAGCTGCGTTTTTTGACTTGATATCATCTGGGTTTATCTTTACGTTTACACCTTGAAGCATGTTTGATAAAGACTGAATCGTAAATTTTGACGTTGAGCCATCACCTGTGCCATTTAGCCCAACTACAAGGCCATAGCCTATTAGCTGGTTATCCCTTACGCCAACTATGCTTGCAAGCTCTTTTATCTGCGTAGCAAAGGCTGAAGTAGCTATTACTGAAGCTGCTACAAAAGATAAAAATTTTTTCATATTTTTTCCTAAAATTTAGCTATTTTAGGTTTTTAAAGCAAAAGATGTTCCAAATTTTTATAAGTTATTGGAAGTAAGAGAGTGAAGTAGCTCCAAATTTTTTAAATTTTACAAGCTTATATGTAGAAATTTCATCGCTAAATTTAAAGTCGCTGTTGTGCTCAAAAACTATCATATAAATTTTCTCTTTTTTTAGCTGTGAGATTAAATTTACAAGTTTTTCATAGATATCATCAAAGCCAGCTCTTATGTCAAATGGTGGATCAAGATAGAGCAACACCTTGCCACTTTGAGAATTTACAAGATCAGGCAAGATAGAAAATGTATCGCCATTTATCGCTTTTAAATTTGAGCACTCTAGGCTTGCAAGATTGCTTTGTGTGATCTTAAAAGCGGCTCTATCTTTTTCGATAGCGATAGCCCCACTTGCTCCGTTACTAACGGCCTCGCTTGCCATCACTCCACTTCCACCAAAGCCCTCTATAAATGTAAGCGAGTAAATTTCATCTCTAATCACGTTAAAAAAAGACTCTTTTACGATGCTTTTTGTACTTCTAGTCGTGCTTAGACTTGGTAGTTCAAGCCTTTTACCTTTAAATTTACCACTTGAAATTTTGGTATAGAGTTTCACTGATTTGCCCTTAAAATTTCTAGCAGGTCGGCTTTAAATTTATCTATCAAAAGTGAAATTTTCTCTTCTAAGCCCTTTTCATTTTTAGCTTCATTTAGCTCATTTGCTTTTGAAATTTGCATAGCTGAGTAAAATTCTTCAAGCGTATCAAGAAGTGCCATTTTGGTAAAAGGATGAGAAAGATGAGCATTTTTTCCTATTATAAATAGCGGTTTTTTTGTCACGATCTCGCGGTCACTCACTACAAAATCACAATCCTTATGATGAGCAGCTAAATTTCCACAAAAAAGCAGTAGTGTCTTTTGAAGTAAAATACACTCGCACTCAAATGAAATTTTCATATCTCTTCCTATAAATTTTTGCTCGATTTTAGCCTAAATAATCAAAAATTTATATAAACACTAAAGGATTTTAAAATTTTACCGATGTAGAAGCTAACGTAAGTTTTAAGGAGTAAAACTATGGAAATCTTTAAGGCAGCAGCAAATCAGGTACTAGATACGAGCATGAGCACATCTGCTCAGCGTCAAATAGATAGCAGACCTATCGAGCATTCTGATGTTAAATTAAGTGCTGATAAAAACAATGAAACAAAAGATGTTAACGAGCTAGACGGACTTAGCAACGAAGAGCTTGCCAAAAGAACAAGAGAGGTCACTGACAGACTAAACTATCAAATGCAGCAACTCGATACTAATGTAAGATTTGCTTACAATGAGAAGCTAAATTTAATGGTCGTGCAAGTAAAAGACGCTAAAACTGGCGAGGAGATAACACAACTTCCAAGCAAAGAAGCTATAAGAATAAGCGAGTATTTCAAAGAAAGTATCGGAATACTTTTTGACAAGGAGAGTTAAAAATGGCAGTAGGTAACGTAACAAATTTAGGCATCGGCACAAAAAATAGCGGGCTAAATGATGATCTTATCAAGAAATTAAAAGAAGCAGATGAGGCAGGACAGATCAAGCCTTTAACAAAAAGGCTAGAGAGAAATGACCTAAAGCAAAAAGACCTTGCAGCGCTAAAAACTCTAGTTAGCAACGTAAACGTAAGTGGCAAAACACTTGGCGGAGAGGCACTTTATCTAAAAAGAACTACAAATAATGCTGGCAAAAGCGTAACAGCCTCAGCAGCAAATGGTGTTAGCGTGCAAAATTTTAGTATCGATGTGCAAAAACTTGCTCAAAAAGATACATTTCAAAGCTCAAATTTCAAAAACGCTTCAAGCTTAGTAGGTGCGACAAACAACGGCTCTTTTGACGTTGAGATCGATGGACAAAAATTTTCTATTAGCGTAACTAGATCAACCACATATCAAGATATTGTAGACAAGATAAATGATATTAGTGGCGGTAAATTACAAGCTAGAATTTTAAACGTTGGTGGAGATAAACCAAATCAAATCATGCTTCAATCAGGCAACACTGGCGCAACACAGACTATTAAATTTTCAAATGATACGGCTGGTGTTTTAGATAAGCTTGGCTGGGATAGTACGCAGTTTCAGGATAAAGATGCAAATGGCACTCTACTAACAAATCCTGATGGCACACCAAAGATGACATCAAATTTTGAAAAGAATAGAATTTTAAAGGCGCAAGATGCGGAATTTACATATAACGGAGTAAATGTAAAAAGAAGCAAAAATACCTTCAACGACTTAAGACCGGGAATTTCTATTACATTAAATGAAACTGGTAAAACAAACGTAAGCGTCTCTCAAGATACGAAAGAAGTAATAAAAGCTGTTGAAGAATTTATCAAAGACTACAACCTAATGACCATGAACCTTGGTATAGCCACAAAATATGACGAGGAAAAAGGAGCTGGCACTTTCCAAGGTGTTAGCGAAATTTCAAGCTTAAGATCAAATATTGGTCGTCTTGTAAATGGACAAGATAGCGAAGGTAAAGCATTAAGCAAATATGGCATAGTGCCTGATAAAGACGGACAGCTTCAGCTTGATCTAAATAAACTAAATGCAGCTCTTAGCAAAGATCCTGAAGAGATTCAGAAATTTTTCATGGGATCAAGCAAGATCGAGCCGATAAGCTATATGGGAGCATCGACTGTTAGCGCTGGAGCATTAGACATAAAAGCTGGTGATCTTACGATAAACGGCAAGTCAGTTACATTCTCAACTACTGCCACAGCCACAGCTGAAGAGAACGCACTAAAACTTCAACAAGCTATAAATGACGCTGGCATAACTGGAGTTACAGCTAGTCTTGATAAGAGTGGTAAAAGAATCGTCTTAAAAAGAAGCGATGGCGAAAATATCGAGGTAAAAGGTAAAAATTCAGCCTTAACAGCTCTAGGTATGAATGAAGCTACTATAAATCCAGTAACCAAAAAGACAGATGGACTATTTACAAAGCTAGCTAAAATGCTTGATGGTGTCGTTGGCAAAAGTGGTACGATGGTTGCTATGCAAAATCAGTTAAAAGACGAAAACGAGTCGATCACAAAAAACAAAGAGAGCACACAAAAGCTTTTAGATGAAAAGTACACAACAATGCAAGAGCGTTTTATCAAGTATAACGCTATTATCGCAAGCTTAGAAAATCAGTTCTCGACACTAAAATCAATGATCGATGCAGAGATAAATAGCAGAAAATAAGAGAGAAAGATGAATCAAAGTGCATATAGTGCATACGCACAGTCTAGTTTTGGGGGCATTGAGTCCCCAACTAAATTAATAGAAATGCTTTATGACGGGATTTTAAAATTTATATTTCGTACCAAAAAGGCGATAGAAGCTGGAGATATAGAGAAAAAAGTTTATTATATTAATAGAACAAACGCTATTTTTGTTGAGCTTTTAAATTCGCTTGATTATTCTCAAGGCGACGTAGCTCACTATCTTAGCGGCCTTTATACAAGACAGATGCAGCTTCTTGCTATGGCAAATATACAAAACGATGTCGCGGCTTTAAATGAAGTAACCAATGTCGTAAAGCAATTATCAGAAGCATGGAGAGAGGTAACTTCAGGTGAATAGCTGGATCAATGAATTTAAATTAGCATTGATAAACGAAGACACGAGCAAGATAGCTGCTTTGTCAGAAAATTTTAGTGAGGATATGTTTACAAATCTAGCTTTGGCACAAGAAGCACAAGCACTAATTGGCGGTGCAATAGAGCTTTTAAAAAGCAAGTCTTCGCACATCCAAAATGAGCTTATAAAACTACAAAAAGCTCAAAAATACGTAACAAACTAATCAGTTTTTATAAATTTAAAGGCACGGCGTTAAGCCGAGTTCTGTCTTGAGCGATCATTTATCTACGCTTGCTTTTACAAACAAGCTCTAGCGAAGGGTTTTAATATAAGACCAAAACCATCCCTTCTTGCTGCAGGTTGGGTTTATATGGCCACGCAAGTTACCAAGCGTGCCGGTGGGCTCTTACTCCGCCGTTTCACCTTTACCGCCGAAGCGGAAGTCTACTTTCTGTTACACTATCCCTTAGGTTTCCCTAGCCATCCGTTAGATGGAACCTTGTCTTATCGCAGCTCGGACTTTCCTCTTTTGCAAAGAGCAAAAGCGATCGCTTACCGTGCCAGAGCGAAATTATAGCGGCTTTGGCTTAAATTTCTAGTTTTTAAAACTTTAAACTTTATGTTCTTTTATTTAAAAGGTAAATTTGCAGGCAGATAGAGTGCTTTGAGTAAATATTTAGCGTATGTTTTGTTAAAAAGCATATAAAATTATCTCAAAGCGCGATAAATTGAGCGTTATTTATAGGTCGCAAATCATACAAGTTCCCAAATTTCTCCATTATCTCGTGCGTGGCCTGCGTAAAAGGCTCACAGCCAAAGTGTGGTACTGTGAAAAAATTCACCAAATTTAACCCTGTAAAATCACTCATATTTGGGCTATTTTCATCCATAAGCGTAGCATATCTTGTATCTGGTGAGGCCACGATCGCTCCCGCCGACTCACCGATATAAATTTTACCCGCTTTGACCGCGTTTTTTATAGCTTGCCAGACGCGCGATTTTCGTAGCTCATTAAGCAGATAAAACGTATTTCCACCGCTTATATAAATAATGTCACACTCATTAATAGTGGCTAAAATTTTATCGTCGCAAAATGGCTTGTCTTGACTAGACACCGACACGGCAGAACTCTGGAAGCAAGAGACGTCAAGGTGTCTTAGCTTCGCGCCAAAATTTTCTAAAATCTCCACCGCTTCATCTACGTAAAAATTCACCTCTTCAAATTTTGCTGCCGTATCAATAAAAACAATATCTTTGCCTTGAAATTTTACCACTTCATTGATCTTACTCGCAATCTCCGCAAAATAAGAGCAAAGAAAAATATTCGCCATTTTTAATCCATTTAAAATATAAATTTGTAAACGTATTATATCTAAACGATCCTAGAAACGCTTGTATTTTGCCTCGCTCGCGTCTTGCTCCACGGGTAAAATTTAGCGGGTTTAGGATACGGGTCTTGGCGCGAAAATCCAATAAATTTAGCCTCAAATTTGAGCTTAAAATGACAATGTAAAGTTTTTGCACCGCTTGACTCACAGCTTTTAAAGAGCGTTAGGCGAGGTGAATTTTGATTTGCGAAATTTAAACTTGAAAGTTAAGGTGAAGTCTTGCGAGATGGTTTTAAGTGTTTTCTGTGTCACTATGCTCGTAGCTAAACAAAAGAAGTAAATTTCGTCCAAAAATAAGGCATACAGCCTATCGCAGAGCAAATTTTATACTCCGCTTGCAGTTACCAGCATAGACGCAAAAATCATTTAAAAGCACTCGCAAAACGAGCCGCTGCTCTACTCAAAGATATTTTTGTGCAAGATTTCTTCTAGCACAACAGTTGCGTAGCTGCCTTTTTGCAGTGTGAAATTTATCGTAAAATGCGCCTTTTCCTCGTTGTATTTGCAGCTCGCATCCTCCAAATAGCACCACGCAAAGCGCCTAGATCCCGTCATTTTGGCTTTATATTCGTTTGCCTGCGCGAAAATTTGATCCTCTACCGCTCTCGCCGCGCCCTGCGACTCATACGCCTTCGCGCCCGCGATCAGCCCGCAGCTAGTGATATCTCTAGCGTCAAAGCGCGCGCCCTCCGCGTCCAAATCCTCGCACAAAAAGCACTTACCGTGCGGGTAGTGACCCAAAACTTCGCCCTCTATCAGCTTAAAAAATCTCTTTTGCGATTTTAAATTTTTCAAATTTTCGCCGCCCAGATACGGGTAAATTTGAGCTAGCTCAGCGAGGCTAAAATCCTGCGCGAACCTCGAAATCTCCACGCGTTTGCTAAGCCAGCGGTTAAAAAGATCGCTCTGATACGCCGAGATTAAAAAGTCGTTTAGCTTTGGATTTTTGCTCTTTTTGCCGTTTACGGTGCCTGATTTTAGCAGCTCCAGCCCGCTTTGCGCGTTGTCGCCGTATTTGCCAAAACGCTGATAACCAAAGTAGTTTGCATAGCCTATTTTATCGATACTAACAAATGCTTGCTCTAGCTTTTTGGCATTACTTGGTAGCACCTTTTTTAAGCGGATAAAAAAGCTATTCCCCTTTAGATGTCCGATGCGAAGCTTATTTTTATGCACATTTAGGCTTAAAATTTTCATCTTTTCGTGGCTAAAATTCGCTAAATTGCTCTCAAATTTGCGTGGCATAGAGATAAACTGCGTCGTCATGCCCTGCTTGTCCTTTAGCCCGGCATAGCCAAAGTCGCGCATCTTAGCTCCTGTAACCTCGCTTAAGACATGCAAAGCCTCCTGCGTCGTCATATCTTTTTTAGAAATTTCAACGATTAAGTGCTCACCGTCACCGCTAAACTCGTAAAGTGGTATCTCACGCACGACAAAATCATCTGAATTTTTAGAAAAATATGCCTCGATGGGTGCATGAGTGAGTGCGTAAAGTGGCTTAAAAGTGGTGGTTTCTTGCATTTTGTTTTAACCTTTTATTTGAAATTTTTGCAAAGACGCTAATCTTTGTCCGTGTTTTTGCGGCGATCCTTTTGATAGCGTTTAAATTTTTAGGACAAAAAGTAAATAAAATTTCATACTCTTCGCCGCTACTAAGCTCAAATTTACTTAGCTTTTTTGTAAATTTAGCACCCTTTTTGCTAGCCTTTAAAAGCTTAGCAAGATCGGTATTTAGCCCATCTGAGATATCCATAGCTGAGTTTACAAGATGAGCTGCTTTGTAGAAAAATTTATCTCTTAAAATAGGCTTTTTAAATCGCGAGTTTTTTGAAATTTTAGCTAGCCTTAGAAGCGAATTTAGCCCCTTTTTGCTACCTCCAAGCTCGCCAGTAAAAGCCACCAGATCGCCGTATTTTGCATTTTTCCTAAGCACTGCTTTGCCATTTAGCTCGCCAATTACACTAACGCTTATATTTAAAATTTTGCTACTTATCGTGTCGCCACCGATTATCTTTACGCCAAACTCCTCGCACGCTCTGTTTATGCCGGCGCTTAGCTCTTTGATTTGCTGCGGCGAAAAATTCTTTGGCAAGCTAAGTCCAAGAAGCGCAAATTTTGGCCTAGCATTCATCACGATCGTATCTGAAAAATTTACGATCATCGCCTTGTAGCCGATCTCTTCAAGGCTTAGCCAGCCATGCTTAAAGTGCGAGTTTTCAGCAAAGATATCCTTGCTAAAGACCTGCTTGCCAAGCACGGCCGCATCATCGCCAATATAAGCGTTACCAAAGCATTCAATCGTAAAATTTTCTTTATCCATCGGGCCATTATAATGAAACTCCTTTTAATTTTAGGATAAAATAAGCCAAAAAAGGAGTCAAATGCAAAAAATAGAAATTTTTAGATTTAATGCAAAAAAGGATATTTTGTCGTATTTTAAACCATATTTTTTAGAAATTTTAGATTACGCAAACCTTGACGAGCTATTTTTGCATGTTAAAAAGATTGATCCATATTTTCAGCCAATAACTGGCTTTGTGAAAGTAAATGATGTCGTAGTTAGCACTGCTGAACCATTAGTAAATTTATATGAGAAATTTGCAGGCGAGCTTGTGATTTCGCCACTTGATGAAAAACGAGCGGTTTTAGATCTTGAGATAAATGATGACGACTTTTGGGAGAAATTTAAGCCATTTGATAAATTTTGCGATCAAGCAGACAAAGAATTTTATGCAAGCTTAAAGCCATATTTTTATGCTGATTTTGTGAGAGAATACGAGCCAAATTTTATAGGTGCAGCGGCCATCATACTAGCTCATCATCTTTATAAAAAAGAAAAAAATGATGAGATCATGAGGCTTATCAACAATGAAAATGGTATTTTGATAGCTTGTAAGATTGATGATTTTATCTTTGGTGGAAGCGAAATTTATACCGAAGCGATTAGGTTTTTTAAAGAAATTTTAGGGATAAAAGAGGATGAAACCACAAAAAATGAGCTTGAAAAAATAAAGAGCTTGGATAAATTTAAAGGATTTAAAATAGCCGTAAGCGATAAAATCCCTGTAAATTTAGATAAATTTAGAGCAAATTTTATAAATCTAAACATCAAATTTCCTTGTGGATTTGAACTTTTAAAAGCAAACGAAAAGCTTGCATTTGCACTTGCAAGTAAGACCATCTTTAATGCGTTTGATAGCGGGGCTGATTTTTTACTAGCTAGCAATGATGCTGAGTTTTATATGTTTGACACGCTTTCAAAAAAGCTTGAAAAATTTACAAACAGAAGTTTGCAGGATTTTTATATTTTAAGAGTTAGCGAACTGATCGAGCTTGAAAATGGCAAAATTCCAGCAAGCCTAAAAGAGCATACGCTAAAAGTAAATCTAGTCTAAAACTAGAGAATTTATTTTTGCAAAGTCGCATTTTGCTCGCTTAAGGCTTCTTCTTTTTCGTCTTCTTGCCTTATCTCATCGTACCTTGCTTTGGCGTTTTCATAAACACCAGCTGGAAGGCTTATGTTTAAATCGTCCCTTAAGCTCATCACATCATCACAAGCATTTTGGTAGCCAAGGTCGCAACTTTTCATATAATAACTCACGCCAAGCTCGATATTTGAGTGTTTTTTTAGATCACTATCCATTTGCTCATTTATCTCTTCATTTACAAACATATCGCCCAAAGCCTCGCACGAAAGCACATCTTTTTGCTCACAGCCATCATAGAAAATTTCATACGCAGCTACATAATCTCCAGCATTTAGTGTCTCAATGCCCCTGTCATAATCATCGATGTCAAAGCCAAATGCTAAATTTAAAGCTAGGATTAAAAAAACTATCTTTTTCATATAAAGCTCGGTGCATCATTTGAAAATAGTATGAGATCGCCAGCACACGTATTTTGAGCTAGAATTTCTTGCATTTTATTTTTATCCTTTAAGATGATGATCTTTGGCTTTATGATGTGCTTTAGTAAAACTTCAGCATTTAGCGAGCTTGTGATGATGACAAGGTCGAAAATTTCATTTATCACCTTGGCTAAATTTGCATTTTGCTCCGCATCACTCTCGACAATGCCTGGTGTTAGCAGCACTTTTCTGCCAGCATAGGTGCTTACTAGCTCGTAGCTTGCGCTCATACCTGAGAAATTTCCATTAAAACTATCATCGATTATCAGCTTGCCGCCAGCCTCGATCTTGCTTAGGCGGTGCTCGACATTTTTCATCTTAGATAGCGCTCTATCTATCGCTTCGTCACTCATTTTTAGGTATTTTGCCACCTTGATACAAACGGCTAAATTTGTAGCGTTAAATTTACCAAGCAGCGGCGAAGCGTAGTTTTTGCCATCAAGTATAAAAGAAATTCCATCTAAATTTGCATTGATATCTTTTAGACTTTCATCGTAAATTTCTAAATTTTGGCTTGGCTCTTTCTTTGTCGAGCTATGTAAAAATGCCATCTGCAAACGAGCGCTTTGAAGTGCTTCAAGCTTGGTGGCTCGGATATTATCAAGCGTTTTAAAATACTCAATGTGTTGCGCGCCGATCTCGCCAACGATTACGATTTGTGGATTTAGAATTTTAGTGATCTCTAGGATGTCGCCCTTTAGCCTAGCGCCTGCTTCTGCGATGTAAATTTGCGTTTGCTCGCTTAAATTTTCATTGATATCTTTGATGATGCCAGCCATTGTATTTACACTGCGAGGTGTTTTGTAGCAGACAAAGTTATCTTTTAAAATTTCAAAGAGGAAATTTTTGATGCTAGTTTTGCCGTAACTTGCTGTGATCAAGATGATTTTTAGATCTTTATTTGCACCCAGTTTTTTAAGCGCCTTGTTTTTAAATCCTTGAAATTTAATCTTTTCTAAAATTTCACTAAAAAATAGGCTCACAACCAAGACAAAAAGTGGCATCGGAGCTAAAAATACCTTGTGAATGATAAAATTTAGAGCGTAGTTTAAGATAATAGCGCAAGCAAGGATTACAAAAAAATGCTTGATCCTAGCAGTAAAAACTAACTTTTTATCAAGTTTTTTGTGCCAAAGATAAAGAGCTGGCAAAAGTGCAAAGTAAAAATAGATAAAAAACCACTTGCCAGTCGTATAAAATAGCACCAACGGCACGATAAAGAAAAAGACGTGCCAAGCAGGCTTTGTGAAGTGAAAGAGCACACGCTCAGGCCTATATGAAAACCACTGAAAGCAAGTAATCACATAAAAAGCGAGTGCAAAGATAAATAAAACTGTGCTTATGCTTAAAAATATACTCATCTTATCTCCTCAATCCCGCTCTCATCGTCATCTATCACGACATTTTTAGCCTCATTTAGCTCAAAATTTATCCCTTTTTCTATCTCGTCACTTATAAATTTAGCGTGAAGTAAAAAGAAAAAATGATCACCATTAAGCGGAAAAAATGAGCTATTTTTTATGAGCTTATGTATGCTCTCCCCGCTTGTTATGGGCGTTGCCTTGTCATTTTCGCCCCAAAATATCAAAGCCTTGCCACTAAAGTTAGCAAAATGCTTTGTAAAATCCTCATCAACTACGTTTTTTAGGGTCTCATACATCACTCTACTCATACCGCTCACATCCTTTGTGGCAAAGAGTTTATAAAATTTTCCAAATCCAAAAAGCTTAAAAATTTTAAAAATAACGATCTTTGCGCGCACGATAAATGGCTTTTTGACAACTATGCCAGCTGAGCTCAAAAGCACAAGATATGGCGGCTTTAGAAGCGTTGCGACCTTGCCACCAAAGCTATGACCTACTATAATATCTGGCTTTATGCCAAGCTCAGCGCAAAAATTTTCAACGATTTTTGCATAATCACTTGTTTTTAAAGGATCAGTAATTGAGCTTTTACCAAAACCTGGCATATCGATATAAACGTGGCAAAACTCGTTTAGATAGTGCCCAAAAGCCTTTTTCATTATCTCTTTGTTTGCGCCCCAGCCATGCAAGAAAAGCACTATTTTTTTGCATTTTGGATTTACTACTTCGTAGCTGATCTCATACTCGTCTGAGCCGTACTTTACCGCCCTACTCGCCATCGTTCTCTCTTTTTTTTGCAGTATAAATGCTCTCAAGCACGTTCACTGCTTCGCAAAGACGCTCATACTCTTCCATATTTAAAAGCACAGCTTCAAATTTATTATTTTTAACAATGACCGCTCTTTTTAATTCATTAGCTCCCACACGAGAGAGCACTGAACTAAAATTTCTAACCACTTCAGTTGCTGTATAAATTTCGTCTTTTGTAAAAGTTACCATTGTCGCTCTTTGTGTAAAATTTTACGTAAAATATCACAAACTACTTTATAATCTACTAAATGGTCTAAATTTTCCCGCGACCTTTTACTGAAGTGATCGAGTTTATAAAGCTATAATCGATCTTTATATTACGCTCTCTTGGAAGTGAGTTTGCAAGAGCATTTAATGTGCTCTCAAAATCTTCAAATAGATAGTTTGCAAGGCTTCCTGGATTTGGATTTATCTCATTTAGATAGACCTCATCATCTATCACAAAAAAGTCGCATCTAATGATCGCTCCGTCAAATCCACAATCATAAATTTTTGAAAAGTTAAATTTAAGCTTTTGTTTTAGCTCTTCAGAAATTTCAGCCTCTTTTACCTTGTTTTCATTTGAAAAGCTAAGATATTTCTGCTCATAGTCAAGAAATTCTTTCTTTTTTGGCTCTTCGATGATAGAAAATTTTATCTTTCCATCTACCTTACAGCCTGCAAGGTTGTACTCTTTTACTCCCTTTATAAAAGGCTCGACAAGCACATCTTTATCGAACTCAAATGCCACGTCTTTTGCATAAGCTAGCTCACTGGCGTCATGCACTATATTTACGCCAATACTACTTCCAAGTCTTGCTGGCTTTAAGATAATAGGATAGTGAAATTTTGGCTGGCTCTCACGAGTTAGCATCTCATAATCAAGCGCCTTTACACCAGCTTTTTGCGCTAGAAATTTAGTAAGCTCTTTGTTGTAGCTAAGCGCACTTACTTCAAGCCTTGGACCTATATATTTTATGCCGTAAAAGTCAAAAAGTGCCGCTATCTTGCCATCTTCGCCGTCCATGCCGTGGATCAAATTTATAATGACATCACACTCTACTTTTTTATCGCCAAAGAGAGAGTGTATGAAAAATCCACCTTTAGATAAAATGAGCTTTTTTGAATTTTTGTATTTACCAGAGCTAAAGAAATTTGCTCTCATATCTTTCTCTTCGATAAGATAAAAATCTCTATTTGCATCGCAAAATATAAATTTTAGCTCTTGTTTTAGGACATTTTTTAAAACTATCGCACTAACTATGCTTATCTCATGTTCATAGCTCTTTGCTCCAAATATCACACCTAAATTCATTTTTTTAATCCTTATCCTAATTTCTTTAATGCTTCTTTTATAAGATCACTTGTATTTTCACTCTTGCACTCAGGCAAAATTTTCACTATCTTCTCACGTTTAAAGCCAAGTGCCTCAAGTGCCAAAAGTGCTTCGTTTTGGTAGCTTGGCACGCTCTCATCACTTATTAGCTTTGCGTCGCTTAGCTCAGCTATAATGCGTCTAGCAGTCTTTGGTCCGATGCCTGGCACACTTTTAAAGGTATCTGCGTCGCCGCTTATTATGGCGTTTGTAAATGCCTGCGAGCTAAGGCTTGAGCAAACCGCCATAGCCGTGCTAGCCCCGATGCCATTTAGCTTTATTAGCATCTCAAACATCTTTTGCTCGTTTGCATCCAAAAAGCCGTAAAGTAAATTTGCATCTTCTCTTATGATCTGTGTTATGGCAAGCTCGACTTTTTCGCCCTTGCTAAGCTTGGCTGAGCAAAAAAGCGAGATAAAAATTCCATAGCTTACGCCGCTATTTGTCTTAAGTATCACAAATGCGGGATCTTTTCTGCTGACGACGCCTTCGATCGCTTTTATCATCATTTAACCTTTTATTCTTAAAAATTTGTATCTGTGTAGTCTTCTAATTTATTTGACTTTTTGATCTTATACTCAGCCTCATCGCCATCGCCGATCTTCTCCAAAGTAATAGCATGAGCGGTTTCATTTTGCTTTGAGATATAAGTGACATTTTGTGGAGGATCAACGATAACAAATCTAATCTCATTTAATTCAACCCAGTTGCCTCTATTTATCACTTTTGCAGAAAATATTCCATTTTGCATGATCTCAAGCTCATCTTTTAGAGTAGCTAGCAACTCTTTTTTATCTTTAAAAATTTTTAGCAAAGTGTTGTATTCATTGACTAGACCTTGATACTCTTTTAGCTTTTTCATAAAGGTAACTGGCGGTATCACTTTAGCTTTTGAGAGCTCTTCTACCTTTGCTTTTATGGTATAAATCGAATCTTTATTTTCATTTATGACATTTTTCTTTGTTTCAATATTTTTTAGAAGTGAGGCAAGCTCTGCTTTTGTATATTCGATCTTATTTAATTGCTCTTGCGTAGCCTCAGCACTCTCAGGCGTTTTGCTAGTATCGATTATAAATTTATTGTCAGTGCCTCTTAGATATCTTACGTCTATTAAGTGTGAAGCTGTGATAGTGCAGTTTGAGCCAAGCGTGTTTATTTGGATATTTTGAGCAGTTATAGAACCACCAACGACGCTATTTATCTTAACTCTTTTTGCTACGACATTTCCGCCTTCTAGTCTATCTATCTCGACATTTTCAGCTTCAACCTTACCGATGTGGATAGAAATTTTTGCATTCTTTGCATAAATTTTAGCCTTTTGATGTGTTTGACCGCCGATTATTACTTCATTTGCTTTAACCATCGCATTTGCACCGACATTTCCTTTTACCTCTATCTCGTCAGCCTCTACGATGATGCCAGTGCCGATGGCGTCTTTTATAGTATCAGTTTCCCTAACTACCAAAGTCACATTTGTATCAGTACCTGCTTGAATAGAGCCAGTTGTTTTAAAATTTGCTTCATTTATCTCTATACGCTCTTCGATGTCAAATGAGCCATTTTTCTCAACTACATATCCTGATTTTTTAGCGATATATATTATGCTATCGTCATTTTCTACTCTCTCTATATTTTCGCTTATACTTATCTCTTTGCCAGTATCTTCTTTTGGCTTTTCTACTGCTAATAATTTACCTCTCGCATCACGGCCATTTTGCCCTTCGTGAGACTTTTTCTCTTCCATTATCACTTCATCTTGTGCCACGCCAAAAACAAAACCTCTATCAGCATAATCAATCTTATCTTCTTCTTTTATCGCATCAAGTTTATCTTTGTAGTAGTAAAGTATCTTTGCATCGGTAGCTTTTTTTGGATTTATACCTTGTGTTATGTTTAGTATGTAGTCTTTATCAAGTTCGCCCTTTACATGCACAACTGAGGCGATTTGTTTTAACTCATCTTTTAGTTTGCCGATCCTTATACCTATTAAAATTTGAGCTTTCATAAGCTGTTTGGCGATGTATTCAAAAAGTTTATCTTCGTAATGCTGTTCGTATTCACAATCTTTTGTAGCTTTTACCTTTGCGACTACTTTTGTAACTGTTGAATTTACACCGATTTCTATCTTTGGAAGCTTTGGCACAGCATTTAGCCTAACATCAAAAAATTCCACGTCATAGACCTGCTCGATCTCTAGTGTCTCGTCAAGATAAAATGCATTATCATCAAAAAAGTCTAAATTTTCTTCAGGGACAAAAACTGGCTCTTCATTATCTTTATTTTTATAATAAGTCAAAATATCTAAAATTTTAAAATCTATAAATTCTACCGGTACGCTGTATTGTTTGCTTAGTTCTTTAAGCGATATATAAGGTGTTGAAGTTTGAATTTGCGTTGGCGGTAAAAATCTCTCGTTTTCTTGCACGTTCTCGCTCAAAATTGATCCATTTCACATAAAATTTGGCTCTTATTATCGCCAAAATTTTATTAAATTTGGGTTATGTAAGCTTTAAAGCATCTTTTGTTACTATTGCGTTTTTAAATTTACTAGGTGGGCGATGTTTATAAAAGGCTTTTTTTCAAACTCAGTTGGCATTATGGTTTCAAGAATTCTTGGACTTATAAGAGACCTTTTAACAGCTTCCATCCTTGGAGCTGGCATATTTAGCGACCTCTTTTTTATAGCTTTTAAAATCCCAAATTTATTTCGCCGTATCTTTGGCGAGGGCGCCTTTACTCAAGCCTTTTTACCAAATTTTACAAATAGCAAGAAAAAAGCTGTCTTTCAAGCTGAAATTTTTATCAAATTTCTACTTTTTATAGGCGTTTTGACGCTTCTTGTAAATTTATTTACACCTTACTTTATAAAGATCATCGCAAGCGGCTTGAGTGAACAAAATATTACCGATGCAGTGCCGCTTGTGCGTATAAATTTCTACTACCTAGCACTTGTCTATATCGTCACTTTCATGGGTGCGCTGCTTCAGTATAAAGGGCACTTTGCCACGACTGCGTTTTCTACTGCACTGCTAAATTTAGCCATGATCGCATCGCTACTTTTGGCTCGTGGCAAGAGTGAAAGCGTGGTCGCATTTTATCTTAGTTTTGGCGTCGTTGCAGGCGGCATTTTGCAAGTTTTGGTGCATCTAATTGCTATAAAATTTAACGCCTTAAATAAAATTTTCTGGGGCGGTTTAAGAGGATATTTAAAAGGCAAAAGAGCGCAAAGTAAAGGTTTTTTTATAAATTTTTATCACGGCTTACTTGGCTCAAGTGCGATGCAAATAAGCGCATTTATGGACACTTGGCTAGCTAGCTTTTTGGTAAGTGGTTCGATAAGCTACCTCTTTTATGCAAACAGAATTTTTCAGCTCCCACTTGCCATCTTTGCGATCGCACTCTCTCAAGCACTCTTTCCAAAGATCACTAGACTTTTAAAGCAAAAAGACGAGGCAAACGCCCTAGTTTGGACAAAAAAGAGCTTTTACTTGCTTCTTTGTGCCCTACTTGCAGCCACGATCACAGGCGTAGTGCTAAGTGAGTTTATCATCTGGCTCTTGTTTGAGAGAGGGAATTTTGTAAGGGCAAACACCATTGAGTGCGCCAAGGTGCTAAGTGCTTATCTTGTGGGGCTCACGCCATTTGGGCTAGCTAAAATTTTCTCGCTTTGGCTCTATGCAAATATGAAGCAAAAAGAGGCAGCCAAAATTTCTATCATCTGCCTTGTGATAAATTTAATCCTTGCAGTCATTTTAATGCAAAAATTTGGAGCTGCCGGCCTTGCATTTGCAAGCTCGCTTGGGGGATTTTTACAGCTTGTTTTATACATAAGAGCCTTTGGAGCTAAGAGATTTTTAGCTATAATCGAGCCTAAATTTATAGCCACTATCATTATTGCGGCAGTTTTGCTCTATTTTGGTTTAACATTTTTAAAGGATATATTTAATGCGAATTTTTGATACTTCTAAAAGAGAAAAAGTCGAGTTTTGCCCGATTAAAGTTGGTGAAGCTAGCATCTATCTGTGCGGCCCAACGGTATATGACGACGCACATTTGGGTCACGCAAAGTCAGCCGTTAGCTTTGATCTTTTAAGAAGAGTCTTAAAAGCACTTGGCTATAAGGTCAAATTTGCAAGAAACTACACAGATATCGACGATAAAATTTTAAAGAAAATGGCTCAAACTGGCCAAAGCCTAGAAGAGATAACCAACAAATATATAGAGCATTATGAGAGCGATATGAAGGCTCTAAACGTACTTGATCCAGACTTTAAACCAAAAGCTACGCAGTGCTTGGAGTCTATCATTAGCTATATCGAGCTGCTTATGCAAAAAGGAGCTGCTTATAAGACCAGCGATGGAATTTACTTTGATACGAGCAAGGATAGCGGCTATTTTAGCATTAGCGGTAAGGAGAATAACACCGAGCTCATCGCACGTGTGGCGAGCTTTGGAGAAAAAAGAGACGAAAAAGACTTTGTTCTTTGGAAATTTGACGAGAAATGGTACGAGAGCCCATTTGGCAAGGGTCGCCCAGGCTGGCACACTGAGTGTGTGGCGATGATAAGAGAATTTCTAAGCGATAAAGAAAATGAAGAATTTGAGATCGACATACATGCTGGAGGCATCGATCTACTCTTTCCACACCACGAAAACGAAGCAAGTCAGTGCAGATGTGCATATCATAAAAATTTGAGCAAATACTGGATGCATAACGGCTTCATAAAAGTAAACAACGAAAAGATGAGCAAGAGCCTAAACAATAGCTTTTTTGTAAAAGATGCTCTTAAACACGTACACGGCGAGGTGCTTAGATTTTATTTGTTAACAAGCCATTACAGAGCACACTTTAACTATTCAGACGAGGATCTTTTAGTTTCTAAAAAGAGGCTTGATAAAATTTACCGGCTCAAAAAAAGAGTCGATGGCGTGCAAGCAAGTGCTGCAAATGAAAGTTTTAGAAACGAGCTACTTGAAGCACTAAGTGATGATCTAAACGCTTCAAAAGCACTTGCAAGTGTTGATGAGTTTGTAAAAACAGCAAATGAAAGGCTTGATACAAATCCAAAAGATAAAGCCTATAAGGCAGAAGTAGTGGCGAATTTAGAGCTTATAAGTGAAATTTTAGGCATTGCCAGCACAAATTATGTTGAGTATTTTCAGTTTGGTGTAAGTGATGAGCAAAAAGAGCAAATTAAAAGGCTTCTTGATGAGCGGACGATAGCTAAAAAAGAGAGAAATTTTGCAAGAGCTGATGAGATAAGAGACGAGCTAGAAAAGATGAATATCTCTATCATGGATACACCAAACGGCGCAGTTTGGGAGAAAAACAATGACTAACTTTGGCTTAAAAGATGTGCTAAAGCGCTTTGGCCCATATTTTAAAGACTACATTCCACACTTCATCCTAGCCTTCATCGGCATGGGGCTTGCAAGTGGAGGAACAGCGGTCAGTGCGTATCTAGTGGAGCCAGTACTTAATAAAATTTTTGTTGAAAAAAATGAAACACTGCTTTATTTGTTACCATGTGCGATCATCGCTATTTATCTGTTAAAAAATATAGGCACATTTATGCAGGCTTATTTTACGGCATATATCGGCCAAGATACGATTAGAAGATTTCGTGAAAAGATGGTCGAAAATTTACTAAATTTGGACATGAAATTTTTTAATGATTTTAGAACAGGCGAGCTAATAAGCAGAACCACGAACGACATAGAGCGCATAAGATCTATTGTTTCAAGTTTCATACCTGAGCTTATTAGAGAGCTTGTAACTATCATAGGTCTGCTTTGTGTAGTCATATATCAAAGCCCTAAATTGGCGTTTTTTGCACTTGTGGTCATGCCAGTAGCCATTTATCCGATCTCGCGCCTTGCAAAGAAGATGAAAAAAATTTCAAAGCAGTCGCAAGAAAAGACATCCGATATCACTTCAGCCTTGAGTGAAATTTTTACAAATATCGAGATCATCAAGGCAAATAACGCCCAAAAATACGAGCACTCGCGTTTTGTTGAAGAAAATAACAAATTTTTCAAGCTAAATCTTAAAACCGTAAAAATTGAGCAATTAGTAAGTCCGCTTATGGAAACGATAGGCTCTGTTGGTGTCGCAGCCGTTATTATTGTAGGAGGCAAAGACGTCATCGACGGAAATATAAACATGGGTGCTTTCTTTTCATTTTTAACTGCGCTTTTTATGCTCTACACCCCTCTAAAACGTATCGTAAATATATACAATAAAATGCAAGATGCGATCGCTGCGAGCGAGAGAACCTTTTTCTTGATGGATAAAGTAAGCCAGATAAAAGATGGCGAAAAAGAGTTAAGTGAAGAGATAAATTTGATTAAATTTAATGATGTCCGCCTAAGCTACGGCGACAAAGAGGTTTTAAAAGGGATAAATTTAGAGGCTCGTAAGTCAGAATTTATAGCCCTTGTTGGCTCAAGTGGCGGCGGAAAAACATCGCTCATGAATCTGCTTATGAGATTTTACGACGTAAATAGCGGAGAAATTTTAATAAATGAGACAAATTTAAAAGATATCAAAATCCACTCACTTCGCCAAAATATCGGCCTTGTAACACAGCGTGTCTATATCTTTAACGACACGATCGCTAAAAACGTGGCTTACGGCAGAGAATTTGACGAAGATGCCGTTTTAAACGCTTTAAAAATGGCAAATGCCTATGAGTTTGTGAGCAAACTTGATGATGGCATCCACTCTATCTTAAATGAATTTGGCACCAACCTTTCAGGCGGCCAAAGACAGCGTATCGCCATAGCAAGAGCACTTTATCAAAACCCACAAATTCTTATCTTCGATGAGGCTACCTCAGCACTTGATAACGAGAGTGAAAAAGAGATCACAAAGGCTATAAACAATCTAAGAAGCAAGAAGATCATCTTTGTCATCGCTCACCGTCTAAGTACGGTTGAGAGTGCTGACAAGATCGCGGTTTTAAGCAACGGAAGGATAGTTGATACCGGAAACGACGAGGAGCTTAGTAAGAGAAATGAAATTTATGCAAAACTTAAAGGCAAAGCCTTAGTTTAAGGCGATTTTTGCTAATATTTGCAGAAATTTTAGGCATTTTAAAGAGGTTAAAATGAGCTTAAACTACAATACTTTAAAATCTATATTTTTTAAATTTGATCCTGAAACAGCCCATAAAATCGCGGAACTTGCAATGATCGGAGCAAATAAAATTTTTCCAGGATCATTAAGCTTTGTAGCAAATAAGTGTGTGGTCGATGACAATGCGCTAAAACAAAATTTATTCTCAAGCACCTACCACAATCCAGTTGGTATAGCTGGAGGATTCGATAAAAATGCCACGATGTTTGAAGCGCTAACGGCTCTTGGATTTGGGTATTTAGAATTTGGCACATTTACTCCAAAACCTCAACCTGGTAACGACAAACCAAGACTTTTTAGACTCATAGACGAAGAGAGCATCCAAAATGCGATGGGCTTTAACAACGAAGGTTGCGAGGCTATTAAAAATAGAGTCAAAAAACTTTATCCTTATACTTTACCTATCTGGGCAAATATCGGTAAAAACAAAGTTACACCAAACGAAGATGCGATAAAAGACTATGAAATTTTAGTAAGAGAATTTAGTGAAATTTGCGACACCTTTGTCATAAACGTCTCATCGCCAAACACGCCAAATTTAAGAGCCTTACAAGATGAGAGTTTCATAAAAGAACTTTTTAGCGTCATTTTGCCACTTACTAAAAAACCAATCATCTTTAAAATCGCTCCAGATATGAGCCACGAAGATGCGATCAAGCTTTGCAGCTGCGCGGTAGAAAACGGTGCTAGTGGCGTGCTTGTTTCAAATACAAGCGTTGATTACTCGCTCTCTCACTCGTCAAATTTAAAGGATTTTGGCGGACTAAGCGGTAAGATGATCACTAAAAAGTCAAAAGAGATCTTTAAAGCCGTGGCAGACGAACTTTATGGCAAGACGACGCTTATAGCATGCGGCGGCATAGATAGTGGTGCAGAGGCATATGAGCGCATAAAAATGGGAGCAAATTTAGTGCAAATTTTTACAAGCTTTATCTTTAAAGGGCCAATGATCGCAAGAGATATAAATTTAGAAATTTTAGAACTTTTAAAAAGAGATGGCTTTGCCTCTATTAGCGAAGCAGTCGGCATAGATGTTAAAAAATAGAGGGCAAGAGATTGATAAAATTTAATAAAATAAAACTAGAAAACGGACTAGAAATTTATCACGTACCAGTAAATCCTGGCTCAAAAGTGATAAGCGTCGATGTCTTTTATAAAGTTGGATCAAGAAACGAAGTGATGGGCAAAAGCGGCATCGCTCACATGTTAGAGCATCTAAATTTTAAATCAACCAAAAATTTACGAGCTGGTGAATTTGACGAAATAGTAAAAGGCTTTGGTGGCGTAAATAACGCAAGTACGGGCTTTGACTATACCCACTACTTTATAAAAGCGTCAAATGAAAATTTAGACAAAACGCTTGGGCTTTTTGCTGAGCTTATGAAAAATTTAAGCCTAAAAGATAAAGAATTTCAGCCAGAGCGAGACGTGGTGCATGAAGAGCGCAGATGGCGAACAGACAACAACCCTATGGGATACCTCTACTTTAGACTCTACAACCACGCATTTATCTATCATCCATATCACTGGACACCGATAGGCTTTATAAAAGATATCGAAAACTGGAGTATCTCCGACATAAAAGAATTTCACGCTACTTTTTATCAGCCAAAAAATGCCATTTTAATGATAAGTGGCGACATCGGCAAGGATGAGGTATTTAAACTGGCTAAGAAAAATTTTAGCAGTATAAAAAATAAAAGAGCCATCCCAAAATCTCACTGTAAAGAACCTGAACAAGACGGAGCTAGAAGAGCAATCATCTATAAAGATAGCCAAACACAAATGCTAGCGATCGCTTATAAAATCCCAAATTTTAAACACACTGATCAAGTAGGACTAAATGCGATAAGCGAATATCTAGCCACTGGCAAAAGCTCTATTTTACAGCAGCGCCTAATCGATGAGCTAATGCTCGTAAATCAAATTTATGCTTACAATATGAGCTGCGTTGATGAAAATTTATTTATATTTTTAGCAGTTTGCAACCCAGATGTCGAAGCAAACGTGGTTGAGGCTGAAATTTTAAAGATCATAGATGATTTAAAAAATAAGCCAATCGACAAAGATGATGTTTTAAGAGTTAAAAATTTGATAAAAACTGATTTTATATACTCATTTGAGAGTGCAAGCAAAGTTGCAAATTTATATGGCTCATACCTTGCTAGAGGCGACATAAAGCCACTTTATGAGCTTGAAAAAAATATCGATAAGATAGACGCCAAGCTTTTAAAAGAGATAGCAAATAGATATTTTAATGAAAAAACCAGCACGACAATAATATTAAAAAAGGAATAAACGTGGAAAATTCGCTTCAAGGTGCGATGACCGCACTCATTACGCCATTTAAAAATCAAAAAGTGGATGAAGTCAGTTTTGAAAAGCTAATAAAAAGACAGATAAAACACGGCATAGATGTCGTTGTACCAGTTGGAACTACCGGCGAGAGTGCAACACTAACGCATGATGAGCATAGAATTTGTATCGAAATAGCCGTAGATGCGTGTAAAGGTACAAATGTAAAAGTACTAGCTGGAGCTGGCAGCAACGCGACTCACGAGGCTATTGGTATCGCTAAATTTGCTCAAGCTCATGGCGCTGATGGTATCCTTTCAGTTGCGCCTTATTACAACAAACCAACACAAGAAGGGCTTTATGAGCATTACAAAGCCATTGCAAATAGTATTGAAATTCCAGTGCTCCTTTATAATGTTCCAGGTAGAGTTGGAGTGGATATCTTGCCAGCGACCGTTTTTAGGCTTTTTAAAGAGTGCAAAAATATCTACGGTATCAAAGAGGCAACAGGTAGCATAGATAGATGCGTAGATCTGCTAGCTCACGAGCCAAATTTAGTAGTCATTAGTGGCGAAGATGCGATCAACTATCCTATCATATCAAATGGCGGCAAAGGCGTTATCTCGGTTACTGCAAACCTCTTGCCAGATCAAATTTCAGAGCTTACGCACCTTGCGATGAACGAAGAGTACAAAAAAGCAAAACTAATAAATGACAATCTATATACGATAAATAAAACACTCTTTTGCGAAAGCAATCCGATACCGATCAAAGCAGCGATGTATCTAGCTGGACTAATCGACTCTTTGGAGTACCGCTTGCCACTTTGCAAACCAAGTAAAGAAAATTTTAAAAAGATAGAAGAAGTAATAAAAAATTACGAAATAAAGGGTTTTTAATGAAGGACACACTAAACGAATTTAAAGGTAAAACACTAGTCATCAGCGGCGGCACCAGAGGCATCGGTAGAGCCATAGTTGAAGAATTTGCAAAAGCTGGCGTAAATATAGCATTTACCTATAACTCAAACGAAGAGCTTGCAAAAGAACAAGCAAAAGAGCTTGAGACCACTTACAAGATAAAAGCCAGAGCCTACGCGCTAAATATCCTTGAGCCAGAGACTTATAAAGAGCTATTTTTAAAGATAGATGAGGATTTTGATAGGATTGATTTTTTCATCTCAAACGCTATCATCTCAGGTCGCGCAGTAGCTGGCGGATACACTAAATTTATGAAGCTAAAACCAAGAGGCATAAACAATATCTTTACAGCAACCGTAAATGCCTTCGTCGTAGGCACTCAAGAGGCTGCAAAACGCATGGAAAAAGTAGGTGGTGGTAGCATCATCAGCCTATCATCAACTGGAAATTTAGTATATATCGAAAACTACGCGGGTCACGGCACAGCAAAAGCAGCCGTTGAAGCCATGGCAAGATACGCTGCAACCGAGCTTGGAGAGAAAAATATCCGTGTAAATGTCGTAAGTGGCGGCCCTATCGAGACAGACGCGCTAAGGGCCTTTACTAATTACGAAGAGGTGCGCGATATGACAGCAAAGCTTAGCCCGCTAAACCGCATGGGGCAGCCGACTGATCTAGCCGGAGCATGTCTATTTTTGTGCTCATCTAAGGCTAGCTGGGTAACTGGACATACATTTATAATAGATGGCGGCACAACTTTCAAATGAGATTGAAATTTTAAGCATAAAGGCATATTTGTGAGTTTAAATTTACCAAACGCATTAGCATTTTTTAGGATACTACTGGCTCCGCTTATGTTTTTTATGCTCGTAAATGCGCCAGGAATTTTTACACAAATTCACATAAGCTGGATAAACTACTTCGCAGCTCTTATTTTTGTGATCGCCTCGGTGACTGACTTTTTTGACGGCTACATTGCCAGAAGCTGGGATCAAAAGACCAAACTTGGCGCTATCCTTGACCCGCTAGCTGATAAGATGCTGATCTTGGCTGCATTTTTAGGTCTCATGATGCTTGGCAGAGCGAGTGCTTGGGCTGTTTATCTCATCTTGGTAAGGGAGTTTTTTATAACTGGCTTTCGTGTCGTGATGGCAAGTGACGGCGTAGAGGTCGCGGCTTCGATGGCTGGCAAAGTAAAAACAGTCTCGCAGATGTTTGCGGTTGGATTTTTACTGATGAGCTGGCCTGGTGGCAAGCTTTTGCTCTGGATAGCTGTTGCGCTTACGCTTTATTCTGGATTTGAGTATATTTTTGCCTATGTAAAGGCGATGAAAAAGAGCTAAAATTTCTTTCGTTCGTAAGACCCAAAGTTTTTACTTGAAAAAATTTATATAAATAATAAAAACTTCATTTTCAAAATAAGTAAAATTAAGCTAAAAATTTCTCCTAGCTAAAAGAAATTTTTAGCTAAATGCCGTTTGAGAGTAAATTTATAAACTTTGGCTAAAATCTCATCAATTTTTAAAAAAAAGGTAAGTTTTGAAAGGCATTCTCTTCACGCTAGCCCTGCTTTGCCTTGGGCTTTATGCGTATTCGTTTTATTTTTTAGTGACCGTTTTAGCCATTAGTTTTCTCATATTTTTTCACGAGCTTGGCCACTTTTTAGTAGCAAGAATGCTCGGCGTCAAAGTAAATACCTTTAGCATCGGCTTTGGCGAGAAAATTTACACCAAAAACGTTGGCGGCACCGACTACTGCCTAAGCGCGATCCCACTTGGTGGATACGTACAGCTAAAAGGTCAAGACGACACCGACCCAAAAGCTAAAAATTACGACCGTGATAGCTATAACGTGCTAAGCCCTATAAAGCGAATTTACATCCTCTTTGCAGGACCTTTTTTTAACTTTATCTTGGCGTTTTTTATATACATTTTACTTGGATTTATCGGAATTGAAAAACAAGCGCCAAGTATTGGCTACATAGTTAAAGGCTCGGCTGCTGAGAGTGCTGGACTAGTTAAAAACGATAAAATTTTAGAGATAAATGGCGTAAAAATAACCGAGTGGGATGAGATCAGCAAAAATGTAAAACTCGAGCCTAGTACCATTTTGATAGATAGAAACGGCTCAATTTTAAGCATAAATTTAACACCAAAAATAGGCGAGACGATAAATATATTTAATGAAAAGATCCAGCACCCACTAATCGGCATTAGGTCAAACGGCGAAGTGATAAAAATTTATCACACAGGCCTTAGTAGCCTAAAATTTGCATTTTACGAGACAATCGAGGCATCAAAGCTCATCTTTAAAAGTCTTGAAAAGCTAATCATTGGAGATATACCACTAAAAGAGGTCAGCGGTATCCTACAAATCGCCGATGTCACCTCAAAAGCCGCAAAGATCAGCATCAGCGTGCTCCTAACCATCATGGCATTCATCTCTGCAAATTTAGGTGTATTTAATCTACTCCCCATCCCAGCGCTTGACGGCGGACACATACTTTTTAACCTATATGAGTTAATTTTTAGACGCGAGGTAAATGAGCGAGTGCTCATCATGCTCACCTACTGCGGTTGGGCGCTACTGCTTGGCATAATGATGCTTGCAACCTTTAATGATATTATGAGATTAAGTGGAGGTTTATGATGATAGTTTTAAAAGAGCTGCTTGAAAAGATAGAAAATTTAAGCAAAGATGTGACGCTCATCGCCGTTAGTAAAAATGTCACAAGCGCTGAAGTAAGAGAGCTTTACGCACAAGGGCAAAGAAATTTTGGTGAAAATAGAGTCCAAGAGCTAGCCAAAAAAGAGCTAGAACTGCAAAATTTTACTGATATAAAATGGCATATGATCGGCCGCTTGCAAAATAACAAAATAAATCAAATGGTAAGTCTAAAGCCTACACTTTGGCAAAGCTGCGATAGCTTTGAAAGAGCCGTAGAGGTCGATAAAAGGCTTAGCTATAAGCTAGATACTTTGCTTCAGATAAACTCAGCTGATGAAGATACAAAGCAAGGCGTAAGCGTAGCAAATGCGACAGAAATTTATGAGCGTATCCAAAGCGAGTGCAAAAATATCAATCTAAAAGGCGTGATGAGTATCGGAGCGCATGTGGATGAGCCAAAAGAGATTCAAAAGAGCTTTGAGCTAACTTATAAAATTTTTGATAGCCTAAAGCCAAAAGGTGCAACTATCTGCTCGATGGGTATGAGTAGTGACTTCGAGCTAGCGATAAAATGTGGATCAAATATGATTCGCCTTGGCACTATGCTTTATCTATAAATTTATCGCTTTTGCCTGATTTGCCACTATTGCTGGAGTTTAGTAAATTTCTAGCCAAAAAGACTTAGGCAAAAATTAAAATTTAATATTTAGCGTCAGCCAAAACTAGAGCAAAAAGTACTTTTACACCAGCTTTTTCTAGAATATTTTTAGCTTCAAGTATCGTAGTGCCAGTGGTTACGATGTCATCTACTAAAATAACTGGCGCAGTGATCTTTTTTAGGATTTTAAAATTTCTTGGGTTATTTTGTCTAAATTGTAAATCCTTGCCACTATAGCTGATCTTACTGGTTGCATGCAGTGCATGAAATATAGGCTTTAGATTTTTAGCCCTTAGTGCATTTGCCAAAATAGCCGTGTGCGAGTAGCCAAAATGAACTCTATCATCTATTGGCAAAGCATAGACTTTCTCCGGTAAGCTAAAGCTTTTAGCAAATTGATTAAATGCAAATTTGGCTAAGTTTTTATATATAAAATATCCGTGCATTTGGTGCTTGGAGTGGATGAGTTCTTTTATTTCAGAGTAGCCGTAAAAGCTATAAATTTTAAAGCCCTCTAGTTCTCTTACTATCGGGCTTGGCTCGCTTAAAATTTGTGAGCAAATTTTACAAAATGTATTTAGCGTAAAGCTCTTGCAAAACGCACAAAACATTAGCTATTTAAAATAGCAATTGCTGTGCGTTTGATAGCATCATTTATGATCTCAGTTAAAAATGATTTAAATGCTCCACCTGTGGGAATCAACTCAAATTTGGTTTGATTATTTGAGATATTTTTAACGATACTTTGATCGCCTTTTTGGATCTTAAGTGTAATCTTAATATTACCTTTTGTATTATCAGTGCCGTATCCGCTCATATTTGCTTCAAACTCGTTGATAAAAATTTCAACTACAACGCCACCCATGCCATTTACATTTGCACCGCGCGCCATAAGCTCTTTTTTGAGCGAATCACTAAAATAAGTAGCAAGATCGTTTTGAAGCACGACATATTCTTTTACGGTACCTTTGCTATCAGTGATCGTAGCAATGGTACTTTTATTTTTGCGGTTATCATGCACTGCGCTTATGTAGGCCTCAAAGCCGCTATTTTGCTGGCTCGCAGCAGCCTTATATGGATCAAATGCGACAACACTTTGACTTGGTGCACAACCAGTTAAAAATAAAACAAAAAGTCCAAAAATAGCTAAAAATTTAAATTTATTCATCGTTTTTCCTTTTAAAGTTTAGTGATCTCATCGGCTACTTTTATCGCGGCTTGTTTAACCAAAAGTGCGATAAAAAAGTCAAACTGACCAGACTCTGAAGCCTCTAGCTTCTCCACATGGTGCCTAGTCGAGATAGGTAACGTTTTTTTGAAATTTATATTTGAAAGAATAAGAAGCCCATTTAGATGTCCATTTAAAATTTCTGAACTTCCCGAATAGCTTCCTCTAAGTTCGTCAAATCTAAAATCAAGCCTGTACGTGTAAGGCGATGTTTGAGTATCGACAACAACGATTCCGCGAGAATTTAACTCACGCTGCAAAAACATGTAAAAAAGCACTTCAAGGCGTGGATTTGAGTTAAAAACTGCAGTATTTCCTTCAACACCTGTGTAATATATCGATCTTGCACTACTTCTAGCATCGACGATCCTGTGGAAATAAACCTTTTTTAATCCAACATTAGTATCGATCATGTTTTTTTCCAAGCAGCAGTTTATTGCTACATCACTTTTGTATTTAACACCATTTATAAAAAGACCATCGCCCCTGCCTTTACAAGCACTGCAATCAGCCGGTATCCTCATAACCTCTTCAAAGTACATCTTATCTTCACTATTTATGCTCGCACTTTGCACGCCATCTATTCCCTCACACGATAGACAAAGGCTAGCTTTAGCCACGCAGCCAGTTAGAAAGATAGCTGCAAAAACTGCCAATAATGTCGTTCTTAGCATTTTACTTCCTTTTGCTCTTTTTGTTTTTTGCGGAGATTTTTCACGCTCTCACCTGCGATGCCATAGTTATTCGTATCGATCTCATCGATAATGACAACGGTATTTTGAGCGCTTCTACCTAAAATTTCGCTTATTAGCTTCGTAACTCCGCTTATCATCTTCTCTTTTTGCTCCACACTTGGGCTATCACCCTCTTTTGTCACACAAATTTTCACAAATGGCATATGCTTCCTTTTTGTAAATTTAGCATTTAAATTTTAATCAAAAACAAAAACCGAATGCGGCAGTACCGCCAACTCACAATGAGGTGAGATATTTTGTGATGATTTTGAAAGCTGTTACGTGAAATTTTGGTGCGGATAGAACACGTGGTTCATCAAGCCAAAATTTCACCAACTCTTTCAAAAGGGCACAAAAGATAAGCCTCTAGTCTATTTTTAAGACGGATAAGAACGCCTCTTGTGGCAAATTTACCTTTCCAATAGCTTTCATACGCTTCTTACCCTCTTTTTGCTTCTCAAGCAACTTCCTCTTACGCGTGATATCGCCGCCGTAGCACTTGGCTGTGACGTTTTTACCCATTGATTTTACGGTTTCTCGGGCGATTATTTTATTGCCGATGCTAGCTTGTATCGCCACCTCAAAGAGCTGACGTGGCACGATCTCTTTCATCGCCTTTACAAAGTCTCTACCCTTTGTCTGCGCCTTGCTCTCAGGCACGATGATAGAGAGCGCATCGACCGTCTCGCCAGCCACTTTGACATCAAGCTTCACTAGATCGCCCACGCGGTAATCGCTAGGCTCATAGTCAAAGCTCGCGTAGCCTTTAGTGCTTGACTTTAGCTTGTCGTAAAAGTCCATCACGATCTCGTTCATCGGTATATCATACTCGAGTAAAACGCGGTCAGTCGTGATGTAGTCCATCTTTGTTTGTATTCCGCGGCGATTGTTTAAGAGCGTGATGATGTTGCCCAAAAACTCGCTTGGCGTGATGATAGTGGCCTTTACGTATGGCTCAAGGATCGAGTCTATTTTATTTACAGGCGGCAACTGGCTCGGGTTTTGAATTTTTAAATTTAGCCCATCAGTTTGGATGACTTCATAAGTCACAGTCGGCGCTGTGGCGATGAGATCAAGGTCAAATTCACGCTCTAGCCTCTCTTTGACGACCTCCATGTGAAGAAGACCTAAAAAGCCAACCCTAAAGCCAAATCCAAGTGCGACCGAGGTCTCTGGCTCGTAGCTAATGGAGCTGTCATTTAGCTTTAGCTTGTCAAGCGCGTCACGCAGATCTTCAAATTTATCAGTTTCAATAGGATAAAGTCCCGCAAAAACAAACGGCTTAGCCCTCTCAAAGCCGCCAACTGGCTCTTTTAGAGGATTTCTTGACTGTGTTATTGTATCACCAACTTGCACGTCGCTAACATTTTTAAGACCAAGCACGACTATGCCGACCTCGCCAGCGCTAAGCGTTTTAGTCTTGATCGGAGCTATAGGATTTGGATACATGAGGTCTAGCACGATATGTTTTTTACCCGTGCCCATGACCAAAATTTCATCATTTTTTGAAATTTCACCATCATAAACACGCACAAGAGCAAGCGCGCCAAGGTAGTTGTCAAACCAACTATCGTAAATGAGTGCCTTTGTAGGCTTGCTTACGTCGCCATTTGGCGCTGGGATCCTCGTGATGATCGCTTCAAGTAGCTCTTTTATACCAACGCCTGTTTTTGCGCTCACTTCGATCGCTCCTGAGCAGTCAAGTCCGATGATGTGCTCGATCTCGTCTTTTACTCTAGTAGGGTCAGCCGCTGGTAGGTCGATCTTGTTGATGACCGGGATGATCTCTAGGTTGTTTTCAAGTGCGATATAGACGTTTGCGATGGTTTGCGCCTCCACGCCCTGGCTAGCATCCACGACAAGAAGCGCGCCCTCGCAGCTAGCTAGGCTACGGCTTACCTCGTAGCTAAAATCGACGTGTCCTGGGGTGTCTATCAAATTTAGAACAAAATTTTGCCCATTTAGTGCGTAGTTTAGGCGGACAGACTGGGCTTTGATCGTGATGCCACGCTCTTTTTCGATATCCATCGTGTCCATGATCTGACTGCTCATCTCACGGTCGCTTACAGCACCACACTCCTGAATTAGACGGTCAGCAAGCGTGCTTTTGCCGTGGTCGATGTGAGCGATGATGCTAAAATTTCTAATGTTTTTCATATAAGCTTTACTTTTTCTGAGATTTTAGGCTTTATTTTGCCTAAAGTTGATTTAAAATTTGCATAATCTAATTTTAAATATTAAGTAAAAAGTAGTTAAAATCACAACTTTAAAAATAAAATAATGAAGGTTAAAAATGGCAATCCAAAGTGTAGAACCAAATGTGGCATATATGATAAATTCAGAGCTCAAATCATATAAACTTGATATCAAAATGGAACAAGAGAGCTTAAATAGTGAGATAGATAATGCCTTACAAGAATATGCTTCTAAGGGAGGTGGCAAAGGTGGCAACAAACCTGATGCTAAACTACTCTTGCAAGATAAGAGCTTAAATTTTTATCCTGTATTGATTGAATACAAAGGCTATGAAGATAAGTTAGAAAAACTAGACGCCGACGGCAATGTAGAAAATCGCACCGCCAAAAATGAACCAAATTTTAAAAATATAAAAGAATACGCTGTAAATGGAGCGATCCACTATGCAAATGCTCTGCTTCACCATACAAGCTATACTGACATCATCGCCATTGGCGTCACTGGTTTTAAAGACAACAAAGGCAAACTCCAAATAAAAATCGGAGTCTATTATGTTTCAAAGTCAAATTTAGGTATAGGTCAAAAAGTTGGCGACTTTAGCGACCTTTCATTTTTAAAAGGATCAAATTTTGATGAATTTGCAAAAAGCCTAAAAGATATAAATTTATCACACGATGAGCTTGAAAAGATAAAACAAAAGCGCGAAAAAGAGATCGATACAAGCCTAGTAAAGCTAAATAATGATATTTATAATAACGAAAAAGGACTTGGCGAAAACGACCGCGTCTATCTAGTCGCAGCCTCTATCATCGCTACTCTTGGCATACCTGGCAGGGTCGCTCCACTAGAAAAATCGCAACTAAAATCTTCACCAGAGCAAGGCAACACTGATGGCGAAATTTTAACGAGAAAGATAAAAGTTTTTCTAGAGTGCAAAAATATTCCAACAGATAAAAAAGAGCTCATTCTTCGCACACTCTCAAACACGATTTTGTCTGAAAATATAAATAAAATTTCAGATGGACAAACACAACTTAAAAGAGTATTTTGCAAAATAGTTGATGATTTGGGAATTTATTACAAAATCGGGCTCACCACTGATTTTACTGGCAAGCTATTTAACGAAATGTATTCATGGCTTGGTTTTTCGCAAGATAAATTAAACGACGTTGTTCTTACTCCCTCATATATTGCTACGCTTTTAGTGCGCCTTGCACGGGTAAATAAAGATAGCTATGTTTGGGACTTTGCCACAGGCTCAGCTGGACTTTTAGTAGCCGCTATGAATGAGATGATGAAAGACGCCAAAGCTACTATAAATTCACCTCAAGAACTCAAACAAAAAGAGCTAAAGATAAAAGCAGAACAACTTTTAGGACTTGAAATTCTTCCATCTATTTATATGCTAGCAGTTTTAAATATGATAATGATGGGTGACGGAAGCTCTAATATCTTAAACAAAGATAGTTTAAGTGATTTTAATGGTGAATATGGCTTTGGAGATATTAAAGAGAAATTTCCCGCAACCGCTTTTGTGCTAAATCCGCCATATTCTGCGCCTGGAAATGGCATGGTCTTTGTAGAAACTGCTTTAAATATGATGAGTAAAGGCTACGCCGCCATAATCATACAAAACTCAGCTGGTAGCGGAAGAGCACGTGAATTTAATAAAAAAATTTTAAAACACAACACCCTTGTCGCGAGTATCAAAATGCCAACCGATCTTTTCGTCGGCAAATCAAGCGTGCAAACAAATATCTACGTCTTTAAAGTAGGCGAAAAGCACGAAAAAGATGAAATGGTTAAATTTATTGACTTTTCAAACGACGGCTACGCAAGGTCAAATCGTAAAAAAGCGAGTAATAATTTAAAAATCGCCGACCGCGCACACGAACGCTACGATGAGCTGGTAAATTTGGTGCGTTTTGGCGCAAGTAAGCTTGAAATTTTCACGCAAAACGAATATTACGAAGCAACGATTGATCCGAACAATGGCGCTGACTGGAATAAATCTCGTCCAGTCGATACTATGCCGACGCTAGCGGATTTTAAAAAGAGCGTAAGCGATTATCTAAGCTGGGAAGTATCGCAAATTTTAAAAAAGGATAGTCCCAAGCAAAGAGTAATTTCGAGAAATTTAGAGAATTTGGAGCGTGAATTCAGGTCAAACGGCGGGGAATTTAGGGAATATAAAGTCACAAATTTATTCAATTACAGCAGAGGAACAAGATTAATCAAAAGCAATAGGCAAGACGGAAAATACCCGCTCGTAACAGCAGGAGAATTTAATCAAGGCGTAAAGGGTTTTATAGAACCAAATACGCAAAAAATTTACAACAATGCAATCACAATTGATATGTTTTGTAATGCTTTTGTGCATTTAGATGATTTTTGTTGCGATGATAATATCTTAGTTTTGCAAAGCAAAAATCCAATAAACCATAAAGCCTTATTCTATATAGCAACCGTGATGAACATGGATAAGTATAAATTCGGATATGGGAAGCAATACAGAATGAATAGCTTGGAAGCCCACAAAATCCTTTTGCCGACGCTAGGCGGCGAGATAAATTTTTCCTTTATGGAAAAATTTATCGAAGAGCTCGACGCGTATTTACGCGCCACTGGGCTTAAAAATTATGAATTAACACAATCAGAAAAAACCGCTCTTGCCAAATTCGACGAATTTAGCCGACGGGGGATGGCGAAGGAATTTAAAATCGGCGATTTATTTAAAGTTGTCTCAAACCCACAACTTAATAAAGAAAGTTTTCATTTTAGCGATAATGGTGAATACCCATATTTTACAAGAACGGTTTTAAATAATGGAATAGCAGGATATGTTGATTATTTAGATGAAAAGCATAAAATCAATGGCAATTCACTAGCTGTTGGGATGCTTGGAATGCAATTTTTCTATATGAAAAAGGATTTTTACGCAGGTCAATTTACAAAAACAATTTATCCGAAATTTGATAATTTTAATAAAGACATAGCTCAATATTTTATATGTTGGCTTAATAAAAAACAAAATTTTTATCAAAGTCACTTAGTCCGTGACTTTGAAAGATTATTTAATGAGACAAAAATTTTACTTCCAATAAGTGAAGATGGTAAGATTAACTACAAATTTATAAAAGATTTCATAAAAGCCATCGAAAAACTGGTTATAAAAGACATCGTGCTTTGGGCTAACAAAAAGATAGAAGCAACCAAAAAAGTCGTTAATAAAGCCTAGATTAGTGATGATGCCCAAAATGCTCGTCTTTATGCGCGCTTTTTAGCTCGCAGATGAGACCATTTTTGTGTCCAAGACTCTCGCTCTCAAACTGAAGCGTGACATGACCGATACCAACGTGAGAAAGCTCGTGTTCGATGTGCTTTATCATCTTTGAAATTTCAGCCACGCTTAGCGCATCATCCACCACCACGTGGGCTATGAGCGCGTTTGTGCCAGCATTTATCGCCCAGATATGCAGGTCATGCACGATTTTAACGCCATCTACGCCCTTTATAACGCCTAAAATTTCATCCGTATCAAGCTTAAGCGGCACGGCTTCTATCAGGATATTAAAGCTATCTTTTAGCAAGCTAGCGCCACTTTTTATGATGAGTAGCGAGACAAAGATACTTGCGATGCTATCGGCCTGCGTGAAGTTAAATTTTATCACAAGAAGCGCTGCGACGATAGCGCCAACTGAGCCAAGCGTGTCGCCAAGCACGTGCAAATAAGCACCTTTCATATTTAAATTTTCTTTTGTATCAGCACTTTTATGCATATAAATAGCCACGACTAAATTTACCGCAAGACCCAAAATACTAACAAAAATCATCGTTTTAGCCTCTATCTCTGGCTCGCTAAAAAGCCTAATGATAGCTTCGACTATGACAAAGATAGCCAGCGCGATAAGAGCGATAGCATTTATGAAAGCAGCGATGATCTCGACCCTTTTGTAGCCAAAGGTCTTTTGTAAATTTGCCCTTTTTTCTGAAATTTTAAACGCCATGAGCGACAAAAAGAGAGCCGCAGCATCTGAGAGCATGTGAAATGCGTCGCTAATGAGCGCAAGCGAGTTTGAAACGAAGCCAAAAACAGCCTCAACTATCATAAACGTGAAAATTAGAAAAAATGAATTTCTAAGAACGCTCTTGTTGTGCATCATTATCCTTCTTTTGGGCGTCGATCCTCTTGCCTATATCTTTTAAATTTGAAAATTCCTCGATGAGCTTTGGCGAGTCGTCAAGGCTGATGACGAAATTCCATATATAGGTCATCACAGAGTAGATGTGGCCGGCATTTGTCTGCTGCGAGCTTAGCACTATTATCGCCACCAAAAAGAGCAGCGAAGCGCTAATGCCGATGATAAAATAGCTCATTGCCTCCCTATTTGAGATCGCTATACGAAATTTAGAAACGACGTCGTAGTGCCTATTTAGCGTGCTTTTGTTAAAAACACCTATCACTTTTGCCTCTTTTTCTAGGTGGTCATTTAAGCGAATATAAAGGTCGTCATTTTTCTTGATATATCTTGGTAAAAATATAAGAAAAGCGATCATCACGGCAAAGCACGCCACAGCGACCTTTGGCTCGACAAAGATGAGCATAAACGCTGAGCCGATGATCGAAATAACCGATGTAAAAAACATAGGAAAATGCGTCTCAAAGAAATTTACAAACTCTCGCGAGAGCGCTACTCTGGCGATAATGGCGGAGTCGTCTTTGGCATTTTGTTTTTCATTCATGATGACGTTTACAGCAAGCTTTGCGTAGATATTTGCAAAAACTTGCGTATCCACGCGGCGCCTAATGGCTCCTACAAGCCACGCTATGAGCACAAAAAGTGCGTAAATGAGGGCATTTAACGTATTTCCATGCATGATTGCGTTGATCGCAAAGCCCGCAAATATCGGGTAGGCTAGAAAAAGTCCGTTCTCTGCTAGCACCAAAGCAAAGGTCAAAATGAGCTTTTTGTTATGCTCGGTCGCTATGCTCTTTAGCGTTTTAAAGGCGTTCTTTTGCAAATTTTAACTCCAAGCTATCATAAATTTTTCGTAAATTTTAGCCTAAATTTGCAAATTTTGATAAATTTTTATTGTAACTCTTGACATTACAACAAAAAATCACTATACTTCGCTCATCTGTTGTAAGAAAAAAGATTACAACAAAAAATAAGGAGAACAAAATGAAAAATTTCAAGTTGCAAAGATCGCAAATGCGCCAAGAGTCGAACTAAAAGAGGCTTTAAATTTAACTGGCTGTGAAGTATCTATAAACGAGCTTCCAGCAAATGTGAACGTGCCATTTGTCCATGCGCACAAGCAAAACGAGGAGCTTTATATTATCTTAGAAGGTGATGGTGAACTTTTTATCGACGGTGAAGTGCTAAAAGTAAGCAAAGGTGACGCACTACGCATAGACCCAGAAGGTAAAAGGTGCTTTAGAGCTGGCACAAGTGGTATAAAAATGATGTGTATCCAAAGTAAAAAAGGTAGCCTAGAACAATACACTATGAGTGACGGCGTGATAGTTGATGACGTAAAGCCAAGCTGGCTGTAAAATTTAAAAACAAAATTTAAAGGAGAAATAATGAAAATAGCAATCATAGGCGCAAACGGCAAAAGCGGTGCAAATTTAGTAAATGAGGCCATAAAACAAGGTTACGACGTCACAGCGATCGTTAGAAATAAAGAGTATAAAAACAAAAGCGTAAAGGTCGTTTATAAAGATATTTTCGAGCTTACAAAGACTGATCTGGCTAGCTTTGACGCAGTGATCAGTGCATTTGCAGCGTGGACGCCAGATACCTTTGCGCTTCACAAAAAAGTGGCCACTCACCTTATAAATTTACTAGAAGGCACTAGTACAAGGCTCATCGTAGTTGGCGGCGCTGGTACGTTATTTGTTGATAGCAAAGACACTATGCTAATGGATACACCAGACTTCCCGGCTGCATATATGGGTGTGGCAAAGGCGACTGCGGAGTCTTATTTTGAGCTAAAAGGTAGGAGCGATTTGCTTTGGACATATGTAAGTCCAGCATGTGACTACGACGCAAATGGTTCTCGTACTGGTAAATACGTGCTTGGTGGAGATAATCTCATCTTAAACTCAAAAAATGAGAGCTATATAAGCTATCCAGACCTTGCGCTTGCGATCATAGACGAGCTAAAAAACAAAAATTTTATACAAAAACGCTTCACAGCAGTTAGTGAGCGAGCATAAAATTATAGATTTGACATAGCTGGCAAAAAAGTCGGCTTGTCAAATCTAAACTGAAAATAAACTATTTTTAGTAGAAATTTAAAGTATAATCAGAAAAAATTTCAAGGATGATCATGCAAGTAGGGATCAAATTTTCAACCGCGATCCATGTAGTTTTAGCAGCTTGTTTTTTCAAAGGCGAGAAAGTCACGAGCGAATTTATAGCAGGTAGTATAAACACAAATCCTGTCATAGTTAGGCGTCTGCTTGGCACTCTAAAGGCTGCAGGACTCGTGAATGTCGTAGCTGGAGTTGGTGGTGTGAGTCTTGCGAAAGAGCCAAAAGATATAACCCTCCTTCAAATTTTCAACGCAGTAAATGATAAAGAAAAACTTTTCAAGATCCACTCTGACTCACCTAAAGCTTGCCCACTTGGTGGCAAGATCGAAGGCCTCTTAACCAACCACTTCCTAAA
>NZ_PIRR01000011.1:0-45284 GCF_003048555.1 Campylobacter concisus
AATTTAAATTTGATTTGTATAATTGCAACATTTTAAAAAATAAGGAGAAAAAAAGGGAAAATACATCGAACTTACAAAAGAAAATTTTGATGTTACAAAAGAGGGCGTTGCTTTAGTAGACTTTTGGGCTCCATGGTGCGGACCTTGCCGTATGCTAGCTCCAGTGATCGAAGAGCTTGCTGAAGACTTTGATGGCAAAGCAAAAATTTGCAAGGTAAATACTGACGAAGTGCAAGATCTTGCAGTTGAGTTTGGCATCAGATCGATCCCAACATTGCTATTTTTCAAAAATGGCGAGCTAGTTGAACAAATGGTCGGTGCACAGTCAAAACAAGCCCTAACTGACAAACTAAATTCGCTTCTTTAATGAGCGAAAAAAGAAGAGGAAGTCTACTTCCTCTTACATATATATTTGGTTCATTTTTTGGTGCAGCTATGATAGCAGCTGCATTTGCGTATAGCAACTATCGTTTTTCACAATATAAATTTGTTGATTTTGCGAAGCTAGTTTTCTACGAAAAAAGCGAAATTTTCACTCCAAAAGAGCCAAAATACACGCTTTTAATCTTTAGCTCAAATCAATCAAAATTAGACAAAATTTTACCAATCAAAAATGAAAAAGTTGTGGCAATCGATATCTTTCAAAAAAGATATGAGTCAAACTCAACACTAAAATATATAAGCTCAGATATTAATACGGTCTTGGAGCTAATACAAAATTTAAGCATTACAAAGCTTCCAAGTAGTGTTGAGATAGTTCATCAAAAGGGCGAGATTTATAAACAAAATTCGCCCATAAATGTTTTAGAATAAAGGAAATTTATGCTTGATTTAGCAATTATCGGAGGCGGTCCAGCAGGACTAAGCGCCGGACTTTACGCCACTAGAGGCGGATTAAAAAATGTTGCAATGTTTGAAAAAGGCGAGCCTGGCGGTCAGATCACCTCGAGCTCAGAGATAGAAAACTACCCAGGCCAAAAAGCACCTGGCGAGAGTGGCTTTGACTTTATGAGCACTTGGTGGAAGCAGTGTAGCGCATTTGGTCTAGTTCACAAATGGGCAAATGTTGTTGGCGTTAGAAAAAATAGCGACGGCAGCTTTGAAGTTTTACTAGAAGGTGGCAAGAGCGAGCAGGCAAAGGCCGTAATCGTAGCGACTGGTTCAACCCCAAGACGTGCTGGTTTTAAGGGTGAGGATGAATTCTTTGGCAAAGGCGTTAGTACATGCGCAACATGCGATGGCTTTTTTTACAAAAACAAAGAAGTGGCTGTTCTTGGCGGTGGTGACACAGCTGTTGAAGAAGCACTTTATCTAGCAAATATCTGCTCAAAAGTCTATCTTATCCATAGACGTGACGAATTTAGAGCGGCGCCAACTACGGTTGAAAAAGCTAGAAAAAATGAAAAGATCGAATTTATAACAAGTGCAACGATAAAAGAGGCGCTTGGCGATAAAATGGGTCTCACAAAGATCGTGCTTGATACCAAAAATGGCGAGCGTGTGCTTGATGTGCCGGGAATTTTTACCTTTGTAGGACTAAACGTAAATAACGAAATTTTAAAAGACGAAAACGGCAAATTTATCTGCGATATGGTCGATGGTGGACAGGTCAAGACCGATCTAAAGATGCAAACTAGCCTAAAAGGACTTTTTGTGGCAGGTGATATCAGAGAAGACGCTCCAAAACAAGTAGTTGTAGCCGCAGCTGATGGTGCAGTAGCAGCACTTAGCGCTATGAGCTACATTGAAAACTTACATTAATCCTTAAATTTAGCCAAATTTTTGGCTAAATTTTTCTTCTTTTTCTATCAAATTTTTGATTTTATACGCATTTTTTAAAGCCTATTTGTAATCTATCTATAATAAAATTTATGTTAAATTTCAATCAAAAATCAAAGGATAAATTTTGGTAAGAATAGGCCTTTACGGCGCTAGCGGAAAGATGGCTCAAAGTATCATTTCTTGTTTAAAAGATGAAAAAGATGCCACTTTAAGCATTGCTTTTAGCCAAAAAAATCAGGTTGAAAATTTAAATAGCGAACTTTTGACAAACGACTTTGCTAAATTTTTTGAAGCGTGCGACGTCATCATCGACTTTAGCCAAAAAGAGGCGACCGTAGCACTGCTAAACTACGCTAGAACCAACCCAAAACCACTAGTTATAGGTACGACCGGGCTAGATGACGAAGATAAAAACTTACTCCATCTAGCATCTGGAGCTATGCCTATTCTTTACGCAACAAACATGAGTCTAGGCGTAGCAGTGTTAAATAGAATTGCAAGGATAGCTTCGAAAGTTTTAAGAGAATTTGATATAGAGATCGTCGAGCAGCACCACAGACACAAAAAGGACGCTCCAAGCGGCACTGCGATGACCTTGGCGGGCTGCGTGGCAGAGGCAAGGGATCTAAATTTAAAAGATGTTTTAGTAACTGGCAGAGCTGGCATGGTAGGGGCTAGGAGCAAAGACGAGATCGCAGTCATGGCGCTTCGTGGTGGAGATGTAGTCGGTCGTCACACGGTTGGCTTTTATAATGACGGCGAATTTATCGAGCTAAACCACACGGCAACTAGTAGAGCGACCTTTTCAAAAGGTGCGATCAAGGCTGCCATTTGGCTAAAAGATCAAAATAGTGGCCTATACTCGATAGACGATAGCTTAGGGCTTGATGATTAAATTTGAGCTTGATGATGTAGAGAGTTACAAACTAGAATTTGGTGATAAATTCTACCTGCCTGAGCGTGAAAAGCGTCAAAATTTAAGAGCTGGCGATATAGTAAAGCTTATATTTAGATTTGAAGATGATGAATTTGCTCAGGTTGAGCGCATGTGGGTGGTCGTTAGCAAGACAAATAACGGCGAATTTACCGGCATTTTAGATAATGAACCATTTACAAAAGGCTGTTTAAATGTTGGCGATGAGATCAAGTTTAACTACAAAAATGTTCTTGAAATTTACAAAGATGATGAAAACTAAAGGAAAAAAATGTGTGCAATAGTTGGTATTATAAATTCTAAAGATGCAGCAAAGACTGCCTATTATGCGTTATTTTCTATGCAGCATCGCGGCCAAGAGGCAAGCGGCATTAGTGTTTGTGATGACGGAGAAATTTCTACTCACAAGGGTAATGGCCTAGTTACAGAGGTCTTTAATGAAGAAATTTTAAGATCACTAAAAGGCGATATGGCGATCGGTCACAACCGTTATGCAACTGCTGGTAAAAACTCAGGTCGTGATGCCCAGCCAATAGCCGCTAATTACTCTTTGGGACAAATTTCAATCGTCCATAATGGAAATTTGGTAAATAAAGATGAGGTTAGAGATGAGCTTATTAAGGATGGTGCGATATTTCAGACAAATATGGATACTGAAAATATCATCCATCTAATCGCAAGAAACCATAGCGAACACTTGCAGGACCGTATTATTGCAGCACTTGATAAGATAAAAGGTGCTTATTGTCTGCTTATCCAGTCACGTCATAAAACCTTTGCCATAAGAGATCGCTGGGGTGTTAGGCCACTAAGCCTTGGCAAGCTAAAAGATGGTGGATATATCGTAGCTAGCGAGACTTGCGCTTTTGATCTTGTGGGGGCTAGCTTTATAAGAGATATTAGGCCTGGTGAGATGATAGTTTTTGAACATGGAAAAAGTGAGTTTCAAAGCATTCAAATTTATGAGCCAGATCCTAGAATATGCGCATTTGAATATATCTATTTTGCTCGCCCAGATAGCGTGATAGAAGGTAAAAGCGTCTATGAAGTTAGAAAAAAAATGGGTGAAGTACTAGCTAAAAAGAGCAAGATTAAAGCAGATTTCGTCGTACCTGTACCAGATAGCGGAGTACCAGCAGCGCTTGGGTACGCAAATGAGAGCAAAATCCCATTTGAGCTAGCTATCACTAGAAACCACTATGTGGGTAGAACCTTCATCGAGCCAAGCCAAGAGATGAGAAATTTAAAAGTTAAGCTAAAACTTAATCCGATGTCATCGGTTCTAAAAGGTAAAAGTATCGTTGTTATCGATGATAGTATCGTTCGCGGTACTACTTCAAAAAAGGTGGTTGATCTTTTAAGACATGCGGGCGCTAAAGAGATTCATTTTAGAGTCGCTTGTCCTGAGCTTAAATACCCTGAGCGATATGGTATCGATACGCCAAGCTTTGAAGAGTTAATAAGCTCTAAAAAAAATGCAGAAGAAGTAAGAGAATATATCGGTGCAGATAGCTTAGAATTTTTAAGCATAGATGAACTTAAAGAAAGTATCGGCAATGAGCGAAAATATTCGCTTGTAAGCTTTGATGGTGACTATTTCATAAAGTGAAAAATTTAGCCATTTTTTTGCTTGTTGCAATATTTTTTAGTGGTTGCTCACAAAAGAGTCCAAGCAAAAAAGATGAAATTTATATTTACGTAAGCTACTATGAGATAAATGGCACAAAACAGCAGCTACAAATAAAAACCGTTCAAAATTTCGCAGAACAAAATGCTAGTGTGCCATTTTTTGGTGTAGTAAATTTTTTAGCAGAAGATAAAATTTTAAATGCTTATTCGCTTGCAAAGGGTACTATAAACGTACTTGAAGTAAATAACAACTCTATAAATTTAAATAAATCAAGTGATATTCTGGCTTTAAAAAAAGCTAATGAGATAAAATTTTATGAGATAAGGCCTGATGTGCTTGAGAGTGTTAAATTTAGCTCAAAAAATAGTGTTTGCGGTGATTTTTTGTTACAAAAGCCAGTGCATGTAAATGTAGCAACAAACTACTATTTAAGAGATGATAGCTTTTTTGCAAGCTTAATAGAGGCAAATTTCTTTTATAAAAAAGGCGCAAAGATCCTAAAAAAAGAGTTTGTTTATAATATAGCTGAGATTAAAATCCTAGAGGAAGCAAAAGAATTTACACAAAAGACAAAGCAGCTCTTTTTAAATGACCTACAAAAATTGGGAAGGCTACTTGATATACTTTGTACTTTTTAAATCTTTATCTTAAAAATTAGTATTCATCTCAGATACTAAAAAAGATAAGATTTACTCTAAAATCAAACTAATACTTAGCGTTTTATCCTATGAAATTTGTGAAAATTTGCTTTAAATTTGACTTAGTAGCAATTTAGTTTTGTGATATTTATGCCATTTTTAAAGTAAGGCGGATATGGCATATATACGGTAAATGGTGTGCTTTTTTGCTTTGGTAAATTTTTGGCTACATCAAATTTATATTCAACTGTATTTGGCCTCTCGTCCTTATCTGTGCCAAGAACCCATGAGAAAAATGAAAGCCCACTTGGCTTAAAAAATGCTTCACCGCCAAGGTCATTTTTATTTAGCGGTTGATTGATTAGTTTGACTGTCAGTGTGCAGTTGCTAATTGTAAATTTACCGATATTTCTCACTTGCCCTTTAAAAACGATACTCTCATTTCGTAAAATTCGCTCACTTTTTACATTTTCAAGCATGCCTTTTTTTGTATATTTATCAAGCACTAGCATCAAAAAAACAGCAAGTGTGGTTGAGACTAGAATGTTTGTAAAAAATAGTGATAAAAATAACTTTCGCTCAGCTCTAAGTGAGAGAACAAGAAATAAAATAGAAAGCAGAGCAATCGCAAAAAGAACGATAATATGAACGATCGTAAAATATGCTGAGCTCATCAAAAACACTCCACTTTTTTAGAGATATTGTAGTCTATAAATGCGAAATCATTGACAAATTCTTTAACCTCAATGCTTTGCTTTGGTAAAAATTCCTCGTTTAAGATGATTCTTTTTCTAGCAAATGGATTAAGTGAGTTAAAAAAGTCTTTCGTATTTTGTCTTGAGCTTAGATAGAAGTCAAGTTCGATTTTGCAGATACTAAGTACATTATTTGAATTATTTGTAATATTAAAATCAACCATTAGTGCATCGACATATTGAAGCTGTTTGGTGGTTATTTTGCTTATGCTAACTGGTCTTAAATTTTCATTTATGTATTTACTAGCGTAGTAGTTGGCAGCAAAAAAACCGAAAAATCCAGCTAGTATAAACAAAAATCCCATTTGCCACCATGATTTTATGGCGATAAAAATTCCCACAAGTATGATTAATATAAAAGCTAAAAATATCCAGCCATAGGTTAGAAAGTCAATGAGCTTTGCATTTTGTAATACAAAAAGTAAGTCGTGCTTGATGCTATTTAACATCTCGCGATCTTTTCTCTTCAATGCCGCTTATGTCAAAACGTCTTGCAAGTTCGTTTTTTACAGCATCTGGATGGATATTATGGGCTGAAAGTGCCACAAGCGCATGAAAGCAAAGATCGGCTGCTTCATAGATCAGATCATCTTTTGCTTTTTGCTCATTTTGCTTTGAGTTTTCTGCGAAACTAAGATCCTTTGCGGCCATTATAAATTCGCCAGCCTCTTCGCCAACTTTCTTTAAAATTTGATTTTCGCCTTTTTTAAAAAGACTTGCCACATATGAAGTCTCAGGGTTAGCATTTAGCTTTCTATCTTCTATCACATGGTAAAGCTCATCAAGCACACCATAATTTATTTTTTTGACTTCAACTTTTGTATCTAAAATTTTGCCGTCATGCAAATTTATCTCATTAAAAAAGCACGACCTTGCTCCAGTGTGACAAGCAGCGCCTCCGTTTTGAATCACTTTTAAAAGCAAAGTATCGTTATCGCAGTCTAAAAAAGCAGCCTTTATCTCCTGAGTGTTGCCACTTTCTTCGCCTTTTTTCCAAATTTTATTTTTGGTGCGTGAAAAGTAGTGAGCGTAACGGCTAGATAGACTTAAATTTAATGCTTCTTCGTTCATGTAAGCAAGCATTAAAACTTCATTTGTGGCATGATCGCAAACCACTACTGGAAGCAATCCACCAACCTTTTGCCAGTCTATACTTTTTGTTACGCTATTCATTTTTATCTCTCGCTTACTGAGCTAGCCCTTGCTTTATCTTTTGCATCTAGCCAGATGTTTGGCACAGCCCCACCAGGTGTTAAGAAAATTTTAGCATCTTTGTTTTCTTTTAGAGCCTCGTTAAATTTGTTTTGCGTCTCGATCTGCTTTAAATTTAGTAGATTTTGATCGACACTTTTTGCGACCTCTTTGTTCGCATACGCAGTTGCGTCAGCCTCGATTTTAATGGCATCAGCCTTACCTTTTGCTTCAATAATCGCAGCTTTAGCGGTACCTTCAGCAAGTGCGGCTTGTTTTAAGGCTTCTTGATTTGCTCTTTCTACTTCATATTTTGTTCTTTCGGCTTCTTGTTTAGCGATTTGGACGCGCTCGATCTGCTCTTTTACCTTTGAAGGCAAGATGATCTCACGAAGCTGCACTGTTAAAAGCTCAACTGGCTTATTTGGCTGAGAGTCGATGTCTTTTCTTATGCCATCATCGATTTGTCTTGCTAGATCGTTTCTCTTTGTTGGAAGCTCTTCTGCTGTGTATTTACCAGCGATACTACGAACTACGTCACGAACGACAGGATCAACTATCTTGCTCTCCCAGCTAAGACCCCAAGAGGCAATAGTTTGAGGGGCATTTTCTGGATTTAAACGGTATTGCACAGTAATATCAATGCTAACTGGTAAATTTCTAGCATCAAGTACTGAAATAGAATTTTTACGTAAAATTCCAGCGCCAACGCCTTGATATGATTTTTGCATTGATTCGCCCATATCCTCGCCAGAAGTATAGTTTATGATCCTAACTCTGGTGTCCACGATGATGATGTCTTGGATAAAAGGTAAAAAGAAGTGAAAGCCTGGTTGCAAAGGATTTGGCTCGTATTTACCTGCTGTAGACTTAATACCAACTTCGCCTGAGTGAATCACTTTAAATGGCTGAGTGATAGCAAAAATAGCAATAATTGCAATTACAATGTAGGCAAGTGCTCCAAATTTACCAAAGCCACTTGGTAAATTTGGCATTTTAAAGTCCTTTTTGAAAGGCGGCTCTTTGTCGCTATTTTGACTAGAGCCTCTGTTGTCATTACCTGGCTTTTTTTTATTGAAATAATCGTTTAAATCAGCGGGCATTTCGTTCCTTTAAATTTTTAAATATATGTTAAAAATGATTCATACTTTTTGTTTAGACCATAAACTACGTCAAAATAAGCTTTTTGTAGTCTCCTTGTCACTTCGCCTCTAGCACCATTACCAATGATTCGGTTATCTATGCTATTTATCGGCGTTACTTCAGCTGCTGTGCCTGTGAAAAATGCCTCGTCAGCTGTGTAAGCCTGATCTCTTGTGATGCGCTCTCTTCTTACTTCAATGTCAAGATCGTGAGCAAGTCTTATGACTGTATCTTGAGTAATGCTAAGTAGGCTGTTGTCATTTGGTGGAGTGATTAAAACGCCATTTTCAACGATAAAGAAGCACTCGCCTGGACCCTCAGCCACAAAGCCTTCGCTATCAAGAAGTAGCGCCTCGTCGTATCCAGCCTCTTTTGCCTCGTAGTTTGCCATTTGTGAGCTTAGGTAGTTTGAGCTAGCTTTTGCTCTATTCATTTGGGCAGCAGGTGCAAGTTTGGCAAAGCTTGAAATTTTAACTCTGATACCTTTTTCTAGGCCTTCATCGCCAAGATAAGCACCCCATTCCCATGAGGCGATAGCGGTTTGCACTGGTGCTTTTGTGTGAGCTACGCCCATTACGCCGTATCCTAAAAAGATAAGTGGGCGAATATAAACATTGCCGTCATATTTGTTTGCGCGAAGAAGCTCTATTTGCGCTTTTTCAAGCTCTTCCTCGGTGTAAGGTACATTTAAAACAGTCATTTTTGCTGATCTTAAAAGCCTTTTTGTGTGATCTTGGAGTCTAAAAATAGCTAGACCTTTTTTTGTTTTATAAGCTCTTGTACCCTCAAATACGGCATTAGCGTAGTGCAAAGAGTGAGTTAGAACGTGTACTTTTGCATCGTCCCATTTAACTAATTTTCCATCCATCCAGATAAATTCTGAAGCATTCATTGTTAAACCTTTCTTTTTTCTTAGAAATTTTGATCTGAGTTTATCTAAAATTGCTTTAAATTTACATTTCTAAGACCAAAATTTGCAGATATTACCCGCCAAAACTACTTATCTAAAAGCTCTTGTATGATCTTTGCCATCTCATCGATTGATGAAGCTGCGCTTAAGTTTATTAAGTATTTGCCGCTTACTACAAAAGCTGGCACACCGCTGATACTTGCCACATCATAAGAGGCGAACCATGCGTCTAAAAGCTCTTTTGCTCTTTCGCTATTTAGTGCTTTTTCGTAGTCGTCCTTGCTCACGTGAGCTGCTTCGAGGGCTAAATTTAAAAATCTATCCTTGTCCTTGCCATTGCTAAAATCATCGTTTTTATCGTGCCTAGCTTTATAGATAGCAAATTTAGCCTGCTTAAATTTAGACTCGTCACTTAGCAGATCCGTCCCATTTACTTCGTCTATAGAGATAAGAGCGGCAAAAATCTTACTCGCGCTCTCGCCAAGCTTGCCTTTAGTGCTTAGGTGATATGGCATAAATTTAACCCCATCAAGCTTTGCCATTAGCTTTCTTGTGATCGAGCGATCAAACTGATAGCAGTGTGTGCAGTCGTAGCTAAATACCTTGACGACCGAGTTTTTAGGTACGTTAAGAGGCTTTGCTAGAGTTTGATACTCTACGCCTTCGGTTAGCGCTGATAAATTTAGCGCAAAAAACGCACTTAAAATTAGCATTTTTATAAATTTCATTTATACCCCTTATTTTACTAGATCGGCTAGTACTTTAGCGGCATGATCTTTTGCTTTTACGCTTTTATAAATTTTTAATATCTTACCGTCTTTACCGATCACAAATGTGCTTCTAGCTATGCCAAGATACTCTTTGCCGTAGTTTTTCTTAACTTGCCAAACTCCATAAAGCTTTGAAATTTCTTTATCTTCGTCGCTTAAGAGGATGTGTTTTAAATTTTGCTTGGCGATAAAGCCCACATGAGACTTGACGCTATCTGGACTAATGCCGATGATAACAGTGTCATTTTTTATAAATTCATCGTAGTTTGCACTAAATTCACAAGCTTCAGTCGTGCAGCCTGGCGTGTTATCTTTTGGATAGAAGTAAAGTACTACATTTTTACCTATAAAGTCTTTTAATGCGACCTTTACGCCATCTTGATTTAACGCTTCAAAGGCTGGTGCCGTGTCGCCTGCGTTTAGTGTGATTTTTCTTTCTAGGTCTGCTTTGCTAAATTCGCTCATTTTGTTCCCTTTCTCTTATTTTCTATACTCTCGCCACCCACGCCTATGTTGCCAGCGTCGTGAGTCTCTAAAAATATCATAACTGACTCTTTTTTCTTGCCAAGTACCCTGACAAGCGTATCTGTTACTTCTTTATAAACTTGATCTTTTTGCTCTTTTGTAGGCTCTGGGCCTGCTATTTTTATATTTACATAAGGCATTTTCGCTCCTTTTTAAGATGTGAAATATTAGCTAATTTGAGTGAAATTTCAGATTAAAGCCTTTATTTAAGAATTTGGCATTAAAATACAAAAACTTGTTACTGGGAGCGAAAAATGGACTACAACAAACACAATAAAGGCTTTGTTTGCTTTATGTATGGCTTTGGACGAAGCAGGGCAGTTTACGCTGTTTTGATGGTGCTGGTCGCATTTTTGCTCGGTTTTTTAACACTTGGCTCAAGCGCTCAAGCTGACGTTTTAAATTTACAAATAGCCCTTGGAGTCATGCTTTGCGGTCTTTTACTCATCCTTATAAATCCAAAAATTTTTATCATAAAGCTCGTAGGCTATCTCACCAGTCTAACTGGTGTTATGATCGCCCTTCATAATGCTAGTTTGCTAGGTATGGACTTTGACCTATACTTTTACGCGAGTCTCGTTTTTGGTGCATTTATGATGCTCATGCTTCTTAGCTGGTTTGTTTACAATGCAAGAAGTAGCGAGATAAATGAAATTTAGTTCGCCACTCCCATTAGCACGCTTGTGTAGGTGTTTTGCTTAGGATCATTGCTGGTTGGCTCTTTGATGCTTATCCTGCTAGCGTCAAGCCCAGCTTTGATAAGCGCCTCTTTTATGGCTTTTGCACGCTCATTTGCAAGCTCTACAAGTTTTTCTTTATCGACCTCGATGCCTTTTAGCGCTTCTTCTCTTAAAGTCTTGTCACTTCTGTCTTTTGCTTTTGGTGCGAGTGAGTTTAGCACTGCTATGTAGTCTTTGCCACTAATTGCGATCATTTGATTTATCTTTTGATCGAGCTTTTTTTCTTTAAAGTAGAGTACATCTATTTCAGAATAAGTTGGCGTGATGCTAAGTTTCATCTTTGGTTTTTCGGATGTTATCTTTATAAAATCATCTATTTTGGCCGCTTCTGAGCTTATCAACTCGCTACTTCCAGCAAGAAAATCAATAGAGCTCAGATCCTTGCTACCAAGTCCTAGAGCATTTCCTAAAAACCTAAACGGAGCGAGCGTAATGTCGGCAAATAGCTTCTTTACCGCGGCCCAGACAACGCCACCATATTTAAAGTCAGGATCATTTAAATTTCCCTCAACCGGAAGATCGATGTTTATCTGGTTATTTTCATCGCTTAAAATAGAAATGGCAAGCGATAGCGGTAAATTTACGGCATCTTTTGAGTCAACTTTTTCTCCAAGTGTAAGAGAGTCAAAATTTATAAGATTTGAGCCATCTAGTTTTGAGTCGATAACGCTATAACTTAGATTTAAATTTAGCTTACCTTTTTCTATTTTATAGCCTAGAAATTGCCCACTATAAGGTGTTACGTCGATTAGATCGATATCTTTAAAGTCAAGCTTGATATTGGTATTTTGCCTTATCTCAAACGGAAACAATTTTGCTGTGATCTTAGAGAAGCCATTTTTGCCGACTACGCCTTGAAATTCTCCAGAGCTTGGACGTTTTTTATCAATATCAGTAAGCTTTCCATTTAGCTTTGATATCCTTGTGGCAAACGGCATAAATAAAGACACGTCTGAGAAATCAACTTCGCCGTTGTTGAGTGAGAAATTTTTAATACTGAAATTTAGTTCATCGTCTTTTTTACTAGCTACCTTTTTGCTCTCAGATTTTTGCTCGCTTTGAGCTTTGTTTTTATCTTCTTTTACGATTTTGCTTAGGTTAAATTCTCGCTCTTTGCTTAGATGAGCTTTAATAAAAGGCGAGTTTAAGCTTACGCCAGATAGTTCTAGGTCGTTTTTGAAAAATAAAATTTTATCTATATTCAAGCTTTTAAATGCAAAAAGCTTTTCGCGGTCTTTGTCGTTTAAAGCTATATTTTTTATACTGATTTTTGCGTTTGCTTTGGCATCTTTTGCGTAGTGTAGCTCGGCATCAGCACTCATCTCTCCACTAGCAAGATCTGCTTCTAAAAACGGCTTTGCGTAGGCAAAATATTTTGGCAAATTTTTATCTTCAAGTTTGATTTTAGCAGTTATATTAATTGGTTCAAGTTTGATCTTTGAAGTTAGGTCTAAATTTAGCTTTTGCGAGCTTTTCATATCCACTTTTGCGTCAAATGGCTTACCAAAATCGCTACTTAAATTTGCTATTTTTACAAACAAATTATCAAATTTATGAGCGATTTTCTCGCCTTCAAAAAGATGCGTCAAAGCGATATTGGCATTATTTACATTGATATTTTTTATGTCAAATTTAAACTCATTTTCTTTGTTTTTTGAAGCTGGTGTATTCTCTTTTTTAGTTTTAGTGCGGTGATTGGTCGTTTTTACTGGCCCATGCTCACCAAGTCCAAGCTGGCTTATCGCGCTTAATCCACTACCATTTAACTCCGAGTTAAATTTTGGTCTATTTACATCGATATTCTCAGCATTCAAAGCCATATTTAAAATATCAAATTTGATCGTTTTTGTAAGCACATCAGCGATATCTAAAACCTCTTTATTTTTTGCCTTTAAATTTATGCCATTTATACTAATCTCATCAAGAGTTGCAAGGCTTTTATTGGTATCTTGAGCGAAGCTAATGTTTGAGATTTTAACCCCTGCCACATTTGCATTTGCATTTTTACTAAGCGGGGCATTGATGTCATCAAACGCTATTTTTTCAAGCGTGAGAGCTGTTTTGTTATTTGCTAAATTTGCATTTAAATTTGAGGCATTTATATCTTTTAGATTTACTAAATTTTTACTGGTTTCGTCTATTTTTAGGGCGTTTGCATTTATGCTATTTAGTGTAGCTGTTGCATTTAGCTCACTTTTTTCATTTAAATTTGCTAAAAGCGAAATATTGCTTAAATTTAGTGATTTTAAGCTTGCTGTTATTGCATTTTTAAATGACACATCGCTTAAATTTATGGCATTTAACTCTAATTTAGCATCTATCTTGTCTGCTATTTTGCTTGATAAATCAAATTTTGGAAGCTCTAGTTCACCAAGACTTAGTTCGTTTTTACACTCATCTATGCTTAGTGATTTTACATTTAAAAAGCTATCCTTTAAATTTATATTTGTAGCGTTCTCGTCGGCAATTAAAGCGTAATTTATTCCTAAATTTATGACCGCATTTTTAAGATTTAGTGTGTCGTTATCGATAAAGCTAATCGCGACTGGATCGATACTAAAATCCTTTATGCTGATATTGCCCTCGATTTTTAGGGGATTTAGCTTGATATCGCCATTTAGATCGATCTTGTGTGCTAGAGTCGAGTTTGCGTCAAAGATATGGCTGCCTGCACTATTTTTCTTCGTATTTAGCGAGCTTAGCTCGTAGTTTATATCGTCAAAATTTACGTTAAATGGCTTTGTTAAATTTTGATCACTATATGAAAATGAGCCTTTGATGATTTTTGCGTTATTTAGGGCAAAATTTATAGAGCTAGTGCTGTTATCTTCGGTAGTTGCATTATCGTCGCTTATAAAATTACTAAAGTTAAATTTTGAATTTTTATCTCGTAAAATTTTGACATTTGGCTCTTGAAGCCTAAAAATATCAACTTCAACTAATTTTTTAAAGATAGAAAATGGCTTTAGCTTGACGTCAATTTGCTTTGTGCTAAAAAGTGGCGAAGTGCTGTTTAGCTCAGCGTTTGTCGCATTTAGCTCGAAGGTAAAAGGATTAAATTTAGCACTTTCCACAAAAAGCGTTGCATTGTAGTCTTTTAGATATTTTGGAGCGATATGTTTAATGCCATAAGGTACTCCAAAAAATCCAAGAAGAGTATAAATAACTAAAAGTGAAACTACGCAGATGGCTGAAATAAGTGCTGTTTTTTTATTTTTATTCATTTAAATTTTTACCTTGAAGTGATCTAAAATAAACTTTGATTTTACTTTAAATAAGGTTAAATTCTAGTTAGAAATTTCTAAATTTTTAGACGTTTAAATTTACATTTTAGTTAATAATACTTTTATAAAATTCGTATTACCATTTTACAAATATTTCAAAAAAAGGGGATAATGTGAAGAGAATTTTACTTGCATTTTTCTTGTTATTTGGCGTTTACCTTTACGCAAATGAGAGTAAAGTCGTAATAGCTATTGAGGAGCAAACACCTCGTATAAATCCACTTTACGACGAGGATCACGATCCTACGCTTTCGCTAGTGTTCTCTGGTCTTACGAGCCACGATGAGAATAGCAACATCGTGCCTGAGCTTGCTAAGTCTTGGCAGGTGAGCGATGATGGACTGGAGTATGTTTTTGAGCTAAGAGATGATGCTTTTTGGCATGACGGGGTGAAATTTAGCGCAAAGGATGTTAAATTTACTATTGAAGCGGCTCAAGATAAGAAGCTAAACGCGCCTGCTATCTCAAATTATGAAGTCGTAAAAAGCGTTGAAATTTTAGGGGATTATAAAGTAAAGATTACGCTTAATGAGCCGTTTCCGCCATTTCTTGACGCGCTTAGCTTTGGCGTTTTGCCTGAGCACATTTTAAAAGGCAAAGATATCTCAACCGATAAATTTAACGAGGCTCCAGTAGGAACTGGCGCATACAAGCTTGTAAAGTGGAAAAAAGATGAGAGCTTGGAATTTGTGGCAAATGAGAAATTTTACAAGGGCGAGCCAAAGATAAAAAGGGTATTTTTTAAAATTGTTGGTGATGAAAATTTAAGACTCGTTGGGCTTAAAAGTGGTGAGATCGATGTCGCGCTCATCTCTCCAACCGGCGTAAATTTCATAAAAGATGATAAAAAATTAAGCCTGCTTAAATTTAAAAGTGCAGACTATAGAGCTTTGATGTTTAACTTTAATGATCCTCTTTTTCAAGATAAAAATGTAAGGATAGCCCTAAACTACGCGGTAAATAAAGATGAGATAGTTAAAAATTTATTTCACGGATATGCAAGCGTAGCGAACAACCCGATAGAAAAAAGCTTTGCAAACGACGGCGAGTTTAAATTTAGCTACGATCCGCAAAAGGCAAAAGAGCTACTTGAAAAGAGTGGCTTTAAGAAAAATAAGGCTGGTTTTTTTGAAAAGGACGGCAAGGAACTTGGCTTTGATATCTACGCCTTTAATAACGACATCTTAAGGGTCAATCTAGCCAAAATTTTAAGCAGTGAGCTAAATAAATTTGGTGTAAAAGCCAAAGCCTACGCAAAGCCAAGAACAGCCTTTAGTATAAGCGAGGTTGATAGCTTTATCATCGGCTGGGGAAGCCCATTTGATCCAGACTTTCACACATATAGAATTTTTGGCGGATTTGCCGATGTGAGCGTAAATGAAAATGGCTGGAACTTTAGCCACTACAAAGATGCAAACGTCGATCTTGCCCTAAAAAATGCAAGATATACAAAGGATGTGGAGCTTAGGAAAAAGCACTATAAAGAATTTCTAAAAGCACTTTATGAAAATCCACCTTACATTTTTATAGCCTATCTTGACTATCCACTTGTGTTTAATAACAAAATTTCAGGCATCAAGACACAAATTTTAGGTCATCATGGGGCTGGATTTTTATGGAACATAAGAGAGTGGCAAGTAAAATAGTGGATAAAAACTTTGTTTAGAGCCATTTTAAAAACAGCGATCTCAAATCTTGGATTGCTGTTTTTTATCTCGTTTTTTCTATTTTTACTCATATACTTTTTGCCAGGAAATGTCACTGACGCGATGTTTTCAAGGAGTGAAGCGATAAATTTCGCCATAAAAGAGCAAATTTTAAAAAATTTAGGGCTAAAAGATAACTTTTTCGTGCAGTATTTTAGGTGGCTTGGTGGCTTTATCACAGGCGACTTTGGCACTAGTTTTGTAAGCGGGGCAAGCGCTTTTTTACTCATTAAAGAGAGACTTTTAAACTCGATTATTTTGTTTTTTGCTTCGTTTTTTCTGATAGCTTTTTTATCATTTTTTTTAGGGCTTTTAAGCGCCATTTATAAGAATAAATTTGCCGATATCTTTATAAATTTTAGCTCGTTTTTGCTTGCCTCGCTCCCTCATTTTTACGTAGCTCTCGTGCTTATAGCGATCTTTAGCGTCTATCTAAATTTGCTGCCAAGTTCAGGCGCAAACGAGCTAGGCTCTAGCGGAGTAGGGGCTAAATTTATCATCTTGCCAACGCTTGCCATCATCTTGCCACACCTTGGCGCAAACGTAAAATTTGTAAGAGACAGGCTAAATCAAAGCCTAAACACTGACTTTATCCAGACGGCTCACGCTAGAGGTTTGGGACGAGGCAAAATTTATCTCTTTGCGATAAAACACGCAAGCACCGATATAGTCTATTATTTCGCCACTCTTGTGGCTGGCGTTTTTGCTGGCTCATATGTCATTGAGAGCATTTTTTCATTTCCAGGAATAGGCAAGCTTGGCCTTGATGCGGTGATCGCCAAAGACTATCCAGTCGCACTTGCGACCATTTTACTAACGGCTGTTTTTGTCGTTTTTGCAAATTTACTGGCTAAAATTTTTGCCATATTAGCAGATAAGAGAAATTTATGAGAAAAGTCATATTTTCCTTAGCCTGTTTTGTCTTTTTAGCACTTGTCACATTTGCCTTTGTGACGCCATTTTTTTCTAAATTTGAGCCAAATTTCACTAACTTTATGGCGGTAAATTTAGCCCCAAGTAGCGAGCATATCTTTGGAACTGACATCCTTGGTAGAGACAATCTCATAAGAGTGGCCTACGCGCTTAAAAACTCGCTTCTTATCTTACTGCTAGCTGGCTTTTTAACGACGCTTTTCTCGCTCATCTACGCATATTTTGGCACGAGTAGGAGCAGAGTTTGTGAGAGCCTCTTTGATAAGGGGCTTGATGCCTTTTTAAGCATACCAAACATCGTTTTTATCATGCTTTTTAGCTCATTTAGTAGCGGAGATCTGCTTATAACATCTTTTATCATCGCTATTTGCTCGTTTATGCAAGGCGCAAAAGTTTTTATGCAAAATTTAAGACTTAGTAAAAAATGCGACTACGCCGAGCAAGCTGTGATAAATGGAGCTAGTAAATTTAGCCTTATCTGCTTTGAAATTTTGCCAAATTTAAAGCATCTAATAGTTAGTATCTTTGGCATAAATGCGATAAACGCTGTCGTCATGGAGGCTACGCTTGGCTTTTTTGGCGTGGGTAGTGACGCTAATAAAATAAGCCTTGGCATCATGCTAAATGAGAGCAAAGAGGCGCTTTTTCTTGGCTCTTGGTGGATGGTGCTTTTCCCTGGCTTGACGCTCTTTTTGCTCATCCTTGCAACCTCGATCATCACGTCAAATTCAAAAAACGGCAATATAAAAATATGATAGAGATTAAAAATTTAAACGTTTCTTATAAGGATAAGAAGCTTTTGCGTGAGCTTGATTTTGCTATGAGTGAGGGTAAATTTATAGGTATCACAGGTGCAAGTGGCAGTGGCAAATCGCTCTTTGCAAAGAGCTTAATAAGGCTTTTTGATGATGATTTTAGAGTGAGGGCGGATAAATTTAGCATTTATAAAAAAGATATCTTAAAACTTAGCCAAAATGAGCTAAAAGAGCACCGAAAGAAGGTCGCTGCACTTATCTTTCAAAACTCAGTTGCAAGCCTTCATCCACTCTTAAACGTGGGCGATCACTTTAACGCATATCTTGGTGGCGATAATAAAACAAATAAAGAGCTTGCTTTTGCTTATTTTAGGGAGTTTGGGCTGGGTAATGCCAATCTCATCTGGCACAAATACTCATACGAGCTAAGTGGTGGCGAGGCGAGCCGTGTGCAGATCGCTCTTGCGCTTTGCTTGAAGCCAAAAATTTTAATCTGCGACGAGATAACAAGCGGGCTTGATAGCATTAGCGGTAGCCACGTGGCTGGCATCTTAGAGAGCTTAAAGGGCAAGATGAGCGTCATCTTTATCTCGCACGATGAGGCGCTGACAAACTATCTTAGTGATGAAATTTGGCAGATGAGAGATGGGCGGCTAAATTTAAAGGAAAATGCGTGAAAATCAGGCTTGAAAATGTATCAAAAAGTTTAAGCTTTAAGGAGCATTTTAACGCTAGAGCTGAAGTGCTGCATCTTTTGGAGGGGATAAGTTGCGAGCTTGATGATGGCGAAAATTTAGCTATTTTGGGGCAAAGTGGCAGTGGCAAAAGCACGCTTGCAAAGCTCATATCATTTAGCGAGCCAAAAAGCGGGGGCAAAATTTATATAAATAATAAAGAGATCACAGACAAAAATGAGCTAAAAAAAGATATCAGATATATCTTGCAAAACCAAAAACAAGCCCTAAATCCAGCGCTAAAAGTAAAAACAGCCATCGCCCACGTGAGGTCATATCTTAAGCTTAGCTTTAGCGAAAATGAGCTTAAAGAGCTTTTAGCTAATTTAAATTTAAAAGATGAAATTTTAGAAAAATTCCCATCTCAGCTAAGTGGCGGCGAGGCGACAAGGATCGGGATACTGCTGGCACTGCTCTCAAAACCAAAAGTCTTAATCTGCGATGAGATAACAAGCGGGCTTGATAACGAGACAAAGCAAAAGATCATAAATTTGCTTTTAAGCTTAGATGAAAAGATCAGTATCATCTTTATCACACACGATATTTTAAGTGCGATGAAAATAGCGCAAAAAGTGCTAATAATCGAGGCTGGCAAGCAGGTGGCGTGGGGTAAATTTGATGATCTTGTGAGTCAAAGTGTCCTTAAAAAATACCTTGATGCTGCAAAAATTTATAAAAATAATCTTTGATATAATGCGAGCAAAAAAGGTTAAATTTTGCTAGTTCACATCTGCTGCTCGGTCGATAGCCACTACTTTTTACAGCGCCTACGAAAAGATCATCCAAATGAACGAATAGTAGGCTATTTTTATGACCCAAACATACATCCATATAGCGAATTTTTACTGCGTTTTGAGGACGTGAAGCGAAGCTGCGAGAAGCTAGACATCGAGCTAATATGTGGACAATACGACTATGAGGCGTGGCTTGGTGGCACAAAAGGACTTGAAGATGAGCCAGAAAAGGGCAAAAGGTGCGAATATTGCTTTGACTTTCGCATGAAAGACTCCGCTAAAAAAGCACTTGAGCTAGGACTTGGTAAGATCACGACGACACTTTTGATGAGCCCAAAAAAGGACTTTTCTCAGCTTAAAAAGGCACTTGATGAGGCAGTGGCTGGCTCAAATTTAGAGGCGGTTGCGGTTGATTATAGAAAAAATGGCGGCACAAGCGAGCAGTTCATCCTAGCTAAAAAAGATAAGCTCTATCACCAAAATTACTGCGGCTGCGTCTTTGCACTAAAAAAGCAGCGCGACTCGCAAAATTTACCACAAAGTGAGCTTATGAGCGAGCTACACGCAAGAGCGCTTTATGGCAGCATTGAGGCTAGGCTTGAGCTTTACAAAAAGGTGCGCGAGTGCGAGGCGAGAGGTGAGAAATTTCACCTTTTTAGAAGGCGATTTTTAAACTACAGGCTTTTACGCGCTTACGTAAAATTTGAAGGTCATATGACACCGAGCTACTTTGTGCTCTACTCTGGCTTTAAAAGAGAAAATTTAAAGCTAAATATAGAGCGCGACTGCGAGATGGACGATGAGCTAAAAGAGGGCGCGATATTTATGAGCATAGAGTGCTTCAATAAATTTACAAATAGCAAATTTAAAAGCATTGATGAGCTTTGCAAAAGGCCGCTCGAGCTTGACGCTGAGATGAAATTTCGCCGTGATATAAGCGGGGAATTTTCACAAAATCCTATCATTATCTTAGATGAGATCAAAAAGGGTAGCTACGAAATTTACGCAAAGGCTGTTTTTTATAACGATAGTGAAGAAATTTTGGTTTTAGGCTAAAAGGTGAGTTTATAAAATTTATCTTAAAGCGGTGAATTAAATTTTTGCCACATAAGGCGAAATTTAGAGATTTTTAAAAGAGGCTAATAATTTTTTTCTTAGTATAAATTTGTTACAATCGCCAGAAATTTACATTACTAAGGCTAAAACGTGATAGATGTCGTAGAAATTCAAAAAATTCTCCCACATAGATTCCCATTTTTACTTATAGATAGAGTTGTCGAGCTAGAGCCTGCAAAAAACATCGTCGCTTACAAAAATGTAACCATTGGCGAACCGATATTTCAGGGGCACTTCCCAGGCCATCCAATATATCCTGGCGTTATGATAATAGAAGGCATGGCGCAAGCTGGTGGCGTGCTAGCGTTTAAGAGTATGAGTGATGAGCATCAAGCTGGTATCGAGAACAAAGTGGTCTATTTTATGAGCATAGACGGAGCAAAATTTCGCCATCCAGTCCGCCCTGGAGATAGACTAGAGTATAGACTAAACGTGCTAAAACACAAAGGAAATATCTGGGTGCTTGAAGGCAAGGCATATGTAGATGACGCACTTTGCGCTGAGGCTGAACTAAAAGCGATGATAGTCGATAAATAGGCTTTAAGACAAAGAGATACAATGAAAAATATCCACCAAACAGCCGTTATAGAAGATGGAGCGATCATTGGAGATGACGCAAATATCGAGGCTTATGCGTTTGTAAGTAAAGATGCGGTCCTTGGCAACAACGTCACGATAAAGCAAGGCGCAAGGGTGCTTGGCAAGACGAGGATCGGCGATAACTCTCGTGTATTTAGCTACGCGATCGTGGGCGATATCCCGCAAGATATCAGCTATAAAGATGAGATTGATACCGGGGTAATTATCGGCGAGCACGCAACTATACGTGAGTTTTGCACGATAAACTCAGGCACGCACAAAGGCGATGGTATAACAAGGATCGGTGATAATGCTTTTATAATGGCATATTCTCACATTGCACACGACTGCATAATAGGCAGCAACGTCATTTTGGCAAATAACGCAACTCTAGCAGGCCATGTCGAGCTTGGCGATTACGCTGTTGTGGGCGGTCTTACGCCTATTCATCAGTTTGTTAGAGTTGGCGAGAGCTGCATGATTGCAGGTGCAAGCGCGCTTAGCCAAGATGTAGTGCCATTTTGCCTAGCTGAGGGCAACAGAGCTTATATAAGAAGCTTAAATTTGGTCGGCATTAGGCGTAGATTTGATAAAGAGCAAGTTGAGGAGCTAGTTCGCGCTTATAAATTTTTGTTTAATCAAGGCATTAGCCTAAAAGATCAGGCAAATGAGCTAATCGCTAAAACCAGCGATGAAAATGTTAAAAAAATGTGTAAATTTATATTAGAAACGACAAGAGGAATTCCGCTTGCAAAAGGAAGAGATTAATGGCTAGAAAGTGTAATTTTTGTGGAGAGGCAGAGTCTGCTGAGAGAAGATTACTCGCTGATATCGAAGGAAATGCCTATATATGCGAGTATTGTATCGCTGCTGCATACGATATGATACATGGAGATACTAGTGTAGAAGAGAGTAAAAATGACGAAACGATAGAGTATCAAAAGCTCACACCAAAGGAGCTAAAAGCTGTACTTGATAACTATGTGATCGGTCAAGATAGGGCTAAAAAGGTCTTTAGCGTCGGCGTATATAACCACTATAAGAGAATTTTTAAACAAAGCGACATCAAAGACGATACTGAAATTTCAAAATCAAACATCTTGCTTGTTGGTCCAACTGGAAGCGGAAAGACGTTGATGGCTCAGACTTTGGCAAGATTTCTTGATGTGCCTATCGCAATTTGTGATGCCACAAGCCTAACTGAGGCTGGATATGTCGGCGAGGACGTTGAAAATATCCTAACAAGGCTCTTGCAAGCTGCAAATGGTGATGTTAAAAAGGCGGAGCAAGGCATCGTCTTTGTCGATGAGATCGATAAGATCGCTAGAATGAGTGAAAATAGAAGCATCACAAGAGACGTTTCAGGCGAAGGCGTACAGCAAGCGCTTTTAAAGATCATCGAAGGAAGCGTCGTGAACATCCCACCAAAAGGCGGCAGAAAACATCCAAACCAAGACTTCATCCAGATAGATACGACAAATATTTTATTCGTTTGTGGTGGTGCATTTGACGGACTTCTTGATATTATTGAGAGAAGAGTTGGTAAAAATGTACTTGGATTTAACCAAGAAAAACGTGGTAAAAATGAAAAAGAAAATTTACTAAGCCTGCTTGAGCCAGACGATCTAGTAAGATATGGCCTCATCCCAGAGCTTATTGGTAGACTTCACGTAGTAGCTACTTTGAACGAGATAACAAAAGAAGATATGGTTAAAATTTTAACCGAGCCAAAAAATGCGATATTAAAACAATATCAAAAGCTTTGTGCGATTGACGGTGCTACGCTTAAATTTGATGATGAAGCGCTTGAAGAGATAGCAAGTCTAGCTATTGAGAGAAAGACCGGAGCAAGAGGGCTTAGAAGTATAATGGAAGAGCTTATGACAGACATAATGTATGAGCTACCAGAGTTAAAAGAGTATGATATTGTTATCTCAAAAGAGACTGTAAAAGATAAGGCAAAGCCAATTTTAATAAAGCACGATAAGAAAATAGCATAAAGGAAATAGATGTTTTTAGATCAGGTTATAGGTTTTTTCTCAAGTGATATGGGCATAGATCTCGGTACGGCAAATACACTTGTTTTGGTAAAGGATAAAGGCATAATAATAAATGAGCCTTCTGTTGTTGCGGTAAGGCGTGAGAAATATGGTAAACAAAAAATTTTAGCGGTCGGACATGCTGCAAAAGAGATGGTAGGAAAAACCCCAGGCGATATTGAGGCGATAAGGCCGATGAGAGATGGCGTTATTGCGGATTTTGATATGACTGAGCGTATGATACGCTATTTTATAGAAAAGACTCACAAAAGAAAAAGCTTTCTACGCCCAAGGATCATCATCTCAGTTCCTTATGGATTAACTCAGGTCGAAAGAAAAGCTGTTAGAGAAAGTGCCTTAAGTGCTGGAGCAAGAGAGGTATTTTTGATCGAAGAGCCTATGGCAGCAGCAATCGGCGCAAATTTACCAGTCCGTGAGCCACAAGGCAACCTAGTAGTCGATATCGGTGGTGGTACGACTGAGATAGGTGTTGTCTCGCTTGGTGGTCTAGTTATTTCAAAATCAATCCGCACAGCTGGAGATAAGATTGATATTAGTATTGTTAATTACATAAAAGAGAAATATAACCTACTAATAGGTGAGCGAACTGGCGAGGAGATAAAGATTGCTGTAGGTTCTGCTGTGCAGCTTGAAAAAGAGCTAAGCGTAGTGGTAAAAGGACGCGACCAAGTAAGTGGTCTTTTAAGTAGAGTCGAGCTAACAAGCGAAGATGTAAGAGAGGCGATGAGAGAGCCACTAAAAGAGATCGCAGATGCGCTTAAAACCGTGCTTGAGATGATGCCGCCTGATCTTGCTGGTGATATCGTCGAGACTGGTATCGTGCTAACTGGCGGTGGAGCGCTTATTAGAGGGCTTGATAAGTTCTTATCTGATATCGTTAAACTTCCAGTATTTGTAGCAGATGAGCCACTTCTCGCGGTTGCTAGAGGAACAGGCAAGGCACTTGAAGAGATTGGGCTTTTACAACAGCTGACAAATGAAGAGTAAGATTGTTCTTTTTGTTTTTATAGCATTGCTTGCTACGGCCTCAGTTTTCAAGGGAGAAATTTTAAGTAATCTTTCTATCGGGTTTAGTAACTATGCTACAAATTCATACGACAATTTTGCTAAAAGCGTGAAAGACTATATAAACGAATATTTTAGGCAGGCTAGCGAGATAGAAAAACTAAGAGCGCAAAATGAAGAGCTAGAGCGCTCAGCCACACTTCTTTCTACTTTTGCAAATGAGCTAAATCAAATTTTAAAAGATAAAAACTCAACTGCCTACGCCCCAGCTGTAAAGCTAGTAAAAGGGCTTAGTTACGTGCATATCGGGGATTATAATAAAATTTGGATAAGCGAGTTTGAAGGATACGACCCAAATAAAATTTACGGGCTCATCTATCAAGGAAATAGCGCTGGCATCGTCATCGCAAAAGACGGCAAGCCGCTAGCATACTTGCAAAACGACCCAAAAAGTATATTTGCAGTTTACATAGGAAATGACAAAATTCCAGGCGTCGCGCATGGAAATCAAGGCCAAATAATGGTGAAATTTATCCCACAATGGCTCAGTCCAAAAGAGGGCGATGAGGTCTTTACGAGCGGGCTTGACGGGATATTTTTTAGTGGAGTGCCAGTAGGGCGCGTGAGTAAAATTTTAAAAGAGAGCTCCTATCAAAGCGTGATAGTTGAGCCCTATGCAAAGCCAAACATACCAAACTATCTATACGTTGTAACAAAGGAAAAATGATGCCAAAAAGAACAGACATAAATACCATTTTGCTAATCGGCTCAGGCCCTATCGTCATCGGTCAAGCCTGCGAATTTGACTACTCAGGCACGCAAGCAGCCAAGACGCTAAAAGAGCTTGGATACCGCGTAGTGCTTATCAACTCAAATCCAGCCACCATCATGACTGACCCAAATTTCGCCGACGCAACGTATATAGAACCGATCACAAAAGATAGCATTTTAAAGATCATCGAAAAAGAAAATATTGATGCTATCTTGCCAACGATGGGCGGTCAAGTGGCGCTAAATGCCGCTATGGAGGTCTTTGAGAGCGGTCTTTTAAAGGATGTCAAATTTCTTGGTGCAAACCCAGAAGCGATAAAAAAGGGCGAAGATAGACAAATTTTTAAAGCAACTATGCAAAAGATCGGCATGGATCTACCTGAGAGTAGATATGCCTACAACATGGACGACGCGCTAAATGCGGCAAATGAGATAGGCTTTCCGCTCATCATAAGAGCTAGCTACACGCTTGGTGGCGCAGGAAGTGGCGTGGCTTATAATATGGATGAGTTTAAAGAGCTAGCCAACACCGGCCTTGACGCAAGCCCGATACATGAAATTTTGATAGAAGAGAGCTTGCTTGGCTGGAAAGAGTATGAGATGGAGGTCATCAGAGATAGAAATGATAACTGCATCATCGTCTGCTCGATCGAAAATTTTGACCCAATGGGCGTTCACACAGGCGATAGTATCACGGTCGCACCAGCACTAACACTCACAGATAAAGAGTATCAGGCTATGCGTGATGCAAGCTTTGCTATACTTCGTGAGATTGGCGTTGATACTGGTGGCAGCAACGTGCAGTTTGCCATAGATCCAAAAACTGGCCGTATGATCGTTATTGAGATGAATCCACGTGTGAGCCGGAGTTCAGCGCTAGCAAGTAAAGCTACTGGCTATCCGATCGCCAAGGTAGCGACGCTTCTAGCCGTTGGTTTTAGCCTAGATGAGATCAAAAATGATATCACAGGCACACCTGCTAGCTTTGAGCCGGTGATTGACTACATCGTGACAAAAATTCCTCGCTTTACATTTGAGAAATTTCCAGGATCAAACCCATATCTAGGCACCGCGATGAAGTCGGTTGGCGAGGTTATGGCGATAGGTAGGACATTTAAAGAGAGCATCCAAAAGGCGCTTTGTAGTTTAGAGCGCGACCTTTGCGGATTTAACAGCCTTAGCCTAGAGAAAAACGCTTTGATTTATGGTATCAGAAATGCAAATGAGAGGAGAATTTTATATCTAGCACAAGCCTTTAGAGATGGCTTTAGCGTGGCTGAGGTGCATGAGTTTAGTAAGATCGATCCATGGTTTTTAGAGCAAATTTATGAGATAGTTAAATTTGAAGATAAGATCGACATGGATATCTTAAATAACGAAGAGCTGCTGCGAGAGGCCAAAAGTATGGGCTTTTCAGACAAGATGATAGCTGTGCTTATAAATGAAAAAGACGATCTTGAGCTTAGCCAAAATGATATCTATTTTGCTAGGCAAAAGCTTGGCATCGAGCTTGAATACAACGAGGTCGATACTTGTGCGGGCGAGTTTAAGGCACTAACGCCATATCTTTACTCAACCACAAATATCACTAAATTCCCTAAAAAAGAGCTAGCAAAAGACGCTAAAAAGGTGATGATAATAGGTGGTGGTCCAAATAGGATCGGTCAGGGCATAGAGTTTGACTACTGCTGCGTGCACGCAAGCTACGCCCTAAGAGACCTTGGCATAAAAACGATAATGTATAACTGCAACCCAGAAACCGTCTCGACTGACTACGATACGAGTGATATTTTGTACTTTGAGCCGATTGATTTTGAGCATGTTAGATCAGTTATCGAGCGCGAAAAGCCAGACGGCGTGATCGTGCATTTTGGCGGACAAACTCCGCTTAAATTTGCAAAACGCCTAAGCGTGATCGGCGCAAAGATCATCGGCACAACTGCAAGAGTGATCGACGTGGCAGAGGATAGAAAAAAATTTAGCGAATTTATAAATAAAATAGGCGTTCTTCAGCCTAAAAACGATACCGCCACTAGCCTAGAAGAAGCCTTGCAAAAGGCCGCAAATATCGGCTATCCAGTGCTTGTTCGCCCAAGCTACGTCCTTGGCGGCAGGGCGATGAGAAGGGTACACAACGAGAGCGAGCTAAAAGAGTATATGAGTGAGGCGGTCAAAGTTAGCAACCACTCGCCAGTGCTACTTGATAAATTTTTACAAGACGCAAAAGAGCTCGACGTAGATGCGATATGTGACGGCAAAGAGGTCTATATCGGCGCTATAATGGAGCACATCGAGGAGGCTGGAATTCACTCTGGCGACTCAGCTTGCATATTGCCACCGATGAGTTTAAGTGATGAAATGATAAAAAAAGTGGAGAAGCAAACTAGAGATATCGCGCTAAATTTAGGTGTTGTCGGCCTTATGAATATCCAGTTTGCCATCTATGAAAACGAGCTTTATATGATCGAGGTAAATCCTCGCGCGAGCAGGACTGTGCCGTTTGTGAGCAAGGCCACTGGCATGCCTATGGCAAAGGTAGCGACAAGAGTTATGTGGCAGAGAAATTTACGTGAAGCGCTTAAATTTTATGATGATTACAAGGTGGTTTATGAAGATGGCGACATCTTAAAACCTCGCGTTAGCTCGCATATTTGCGTAAAAGAGTGTGTATTACCGTTTAACAAGCTAAGTGGCGCCGATCTCATCCTTGGCCCTGAGATGAAGAGTACGGGCGAAGTCATGGGTATCAGCCACGACTTTGCAAGCTCATTTGCAAAGAGCCAGATCGCTGCTAGCAACACTTTACCAAGCAAAGGTAGGGTATTTTTAACACTAGCTGACGCTGATAAATCTTACGCGCCAGACCTTGCAAAAGAGCTAATAGCACTTGGTTTTAGCATCATCGCAACTGGCGGTACGCATAAAATTTTAAGTGAAGCTGGTGTGGAGGCCGAGTTTGTCTATAAGATAAGCGAGGGTAGGCCAAATGTCGAAGATAGGCTAAAAAACGGCGATATCGCACTTGTTATTAACACAAGCGATACAAAATCAAGCGTGGATGATGGCAAAAAGATCCGCCAAAATGTGCTTAGATTTAAGATTCCTTACTTTACAACGATCCGTGCAGCACTCGCAGCCGCTAAGTCGCTAAGCTCAGTTCAAACTGGCAAAGCACTTGAAGTAAAAAGCTTGCAAGAGTATTTATCTAAAAAGTAATAAATTTAAGGCAGTTTAGCTTATAGCTAAACTGTTTTTAAAGTATTATTAAGAGCAATAGATATTAATGCATGGCATTTTGCTTTGAATTTTAGTCTAGCTTTCATCAATCTAGTAATATTAAAGCTTATGTTTAATATAATCTCACTCAAAAGGAGAGATTATGAAAATTTTAAATGCTTTTTTTACGGGTATTATATTTGTCCTTGCTCCTATTTTTACGCTATTTGTTGGAATTTACAACAACTACTTTTCTTACTATGGCATAAGCGAGTATTTTAATGTTATTTTTGTTGATAACGTGCCTTTCTTATGGCTTTTGCCCGTATTTTTTATATTTGGGTATTGCTTTTTTTACGCGCCTTTTAGAAAAATTTTTAGAGCCTTTTATTTAGTTTTGCTGATAGTTTGTGCTTTTAGTTGGTATCCTGACTTTGGACGCACTTTAGGAGAAAATTATTTTATGAGCAAATCGCTATCTTTAGATATTTCATCAAATTTAGAAAATGAGCAAAAGACTGATGGAAAGATACTTTATGATGGACGAAGAGAAATTTATTTTTTAAGAAGCGATAATAATAAAGTCGTTAAAATTTCAAAGTAAAGTTTTACCTTTATTTAGTTAAAATGGCATAAAAATTTAAAGGTTTAAAATGCGTTTAAAACTCCCACACGTTCCGTATATTTCACATAAAATAGCAATAGATCTTCTAAATTGTGGTTTCGTAAGACTAAATAAAGGCATTGAGCCAATCGTAGCAAAAACAAGTGAAATTTTAACAGTCGATATTCAAAAAGAAAGAGCTTTAGATGAGCGAGTAAATGAGCTTTTGGAGAAAAATGAAGACGAGATGCAAACTATGCAAATTGACCGCAAAAATATGTTTTGGCTCGTTAAAAAGAAGCTCGCAGGTGAATTTGATGTAATTTTAACCCACGAAGATAGATTTAGCAATATCGCTCACAAAGTGCTTGAAACTATTTGGAAGAGCGGTCTTGTTGATTATAATGTATCTGAAAATCGCGTAAAAAATGTGATTTATAACTCAATAGACGAGTACTTAAAAAGCTATGAGAAGATAGAAGATGATGTTTATGAAATGATACAAAATTATAAACATAAGCTAATCCCAGGAACTGATGAATATGATCTTGTCTTTGAGCGTTTGTATCAAGATGAGCTTAAAAAAAGAGGCATGCTTCAATGAAAGCTTACATTTATATTGAAAATGGTGTTTTTTTAGAAGCAAAAGCTTTTGGTGCTCATGGTGAGTGTGCAGGTGAGCTCGTTTTTAATACCTCGATGACTGGCTATGAAGAGATCATGAGCGATCCAAGCTATGCTGGTCAGTTTATCGTCTTTACGATGCCAGAAATAGGTATAGTAGGTATAAATGAAGACGATATGGAGAGCCTTAGAATTCATGCAAGCGGCGTTATAATGAGAAGCTACAACGAGACCCCGTCAAACTACCGCTCGCAAAAATCTTTGGGAAAATTTTTCGAAGAGCAAGGTAAATTTGGCGTTTATGACGTTGATACTAGATACCTCACAAAGATGCTACGCGATGAAGGTGCCTTGATGGCTTATATCTCAACACAGATAAGTGATAAAGACGAGCTAAAACGCAGGCTTGAAAGTAGTGGGCGTATCGAAAATATAAACTACGTAAAAACAGTTAGTGCGATGGATGAATATGAGCACAAAAAAGGCGCTTGGGATAGAAATTTAAAGTCATATAAGCCGCTAAAAAGTATTGGCAAAAAGATAGCTGTTTTTGACTTTGGCGTAAAGAGAAATATCTTAAACGAGCTATGTGAAACTGGTCTTGAAGTCATCGTCGTGCCACACGACACTAAGGCTGAAATTTTGATAGAAAAATTTAAAAATGGCGAGATAAATGGGGTATTTTTATCAAATGGTCCTGGTGAGCCAAAAAATTTAAAGGCCGAAATAGGCGAGATCAAAAAGATGATAGAGGCTAGGATACCTATATTTGGCATCTGTCTCGGACATCAGTTACTCTCAAACGCCTTTGGGTACGAGACATATAAGCTTAAATTTGGTCAGCACGGAGCAAATCACCCAGTGCTAAATTTAGAGACAAAAGCGATCGAGATAACAACACAAAATCACAACTACAACGTACCTGAGAGTATCGCAGAAGTAGCTGTTGTGACTCATAGAAATTTATTTGACAACACAATTGAGGGTGTGAGATACAAAGACTATCCGATCTTTTCGGTCCAGCACCACCCAGAAGCAAGTGGTGGTCCAAGCGAGAGTAAATATATATTTAAGCAGTTTTTAGAAATTTTATAAGATGCAAAACTTAAACCTCTACATGATTGTCTCAGTTGCATTTTTAAGTAGCTTTAGTCATTGTGTAGGTATGTGTAGTGGATTTTTGAGCCTACAGACTCTATTTTTTAAAGGCAAAAGCAAGAGAGAAATTCTAATGCTAAGTACGCTTTATAGTCTAGCTAGAATTTTTGCTTATGTGGTTTTAGGAGCTTTGTTTGGTACCTTTGGAGCTGTTATTAGCTTTAGTATGCAAGCAAGAGGTGTGATATTTTTTATAGTTGGCTTAGTGATCGCGTTTATCGGCATTGCCTTACTTTTTAGGGGTGAGCTTTTAAAATTTGTAGAGAATCAAAAGGCGCTTAATTTTGTAGTAAGAATTGCAAAAACGAGGATTCAAAAGAAAAATTTAACAAATTTTTTATTACTTGGTTTTTTAAATGGCTTTTTGCCTTGTGGTGTGGTTTATTATTTTTTGGCACTTGGGATTTTAAGTGCAAATTTTATTGATTCGGTTTTTATAATGCTTGTATTTGGTCTTTGTACATTGCCAGCCATGCTTTTAGCTAGCTTTGTATTTGGAATTTTAAATGAAAAATTTAAAGACATAATGTTTAAGATCTCAGCTAGCATAATGATAATAAATGGAATTTATCTATCATTTTTAGGGTATAGAGCAAATGCCTAAGATGGTAAAGCGAGAGAAATAATTGTTAATTGCATCAAATTTATGATGTTTGATAAATATAACCAAAAAGGAAGAGTAAATGAGCAAGATTCTTAATAATCTAACCGTTCTTATCGTTGAAAATGAGGGAGATGGTAAAAAAATAGTACAAGAAGTTATGCGAGATAAATTCGAAAAAGTTATCACTGCTCAAAATGGCGATGAAGGACTTAAGAAATTTAAAAAATATAATCCAAATATGGTTATAACAGACGTTTTTATGCCTATAATGAATGGCCTTGATATGGCTAAATGCATTAAAGAAATTTCAAAAGATACACCTATTATAGTTTTTAGCACAAATAGTGAAAAAGAGACACTTCTAAAAGCGATAGATGTTGGTATTGATAAATACGTTTTAAAGCCGATTGATCTTGATGATTTTTTGGTTACGTTAGAAAATGTTGCTAAAAATAAGATAGAGACAGCAAATATTATTCAGGTTACAAATGGATATAGTTTTAATAAAATAAAACGTGTGCTTATCAGAGATGGTGTTGAAATTTCTCTTACAAAAAAAGAACTTGCATTTATATCTTTACTCATAAAAAGACTTGGTACGCTTGTGCTTCACGATGAAATAAAAAATGTTGTTTGGGTTGGCGAGAGCGTGACAGAGGCTGCTATTAGGACCTTTGTTAAACGTGTTAGAGATAAAGTTGGTAGTAATTTTATAAAAAATGTTCCTGGACTTGGTTACAAAATAGATAGAAGACTCTCCTAGTAAAAGATAATTTATATTAATTAAGTCTTTTTATAGTTTTTCTACTCTAAAATAATCGAAAATTAATATAAATTTAACTAGGAGGAAAATTTATGCGACCATCCCAGTTGCTACATTATGATTATAGTGTGGCAAAACTCTTTATGTTTTCCACGATATTTTTTGGTATTGTTGGCATGGCTATTGGTGTTTTGGTAGCTTTTCAGCTTGCCTGTCCTGATCTAAACTATATAGCTGGTGAGTATTCGGCATTTGGTAGATTGCGTCCTCTTCATACTAACGGTATCATTTTTGGTTTTATGCTCTCTGGTATATTTGCCACTTGGTATTACATAGGACAGCGTGTCCTAAAAGTATCAATGAGTGAATCTCCGTTTTTGATGTTCATTGGTAAGCTTCATTTTTGGCTTTATATACTTGTTATGATTCTAGCTGTCGTGACACTTTTTATGGGTGAGAGTACATCTAAAGAGTATGCCGAGCTTGAGTGGCCACTAGATATTGCTGTAGTAGTAGTCTGGGTGCTTTGGGGCGTAAGTATATTCGGGCTTATTGGTATACGCCGCGAGAAAACACTTTATATCTCGGTTTGGTATTACATTGCTACATTCCTTGGCGTTGCTATGCTTTATCTATTTAATAACATGGAAATTCCAACAAGGCTAGTTAGTGGATATGGCTCATGGCTACACTCAGTTTCTATGTATGCTGGCTCAAATGATGCTTTGGTTCAGTGGTGGTACGGTCACAACGCAGTTGCGTTTGTATTTACAGTAGCGATCATCGCCCAAATTTATTATTTCTTGCCAAAAGAGAGCGGACAGCCAATATTTTCTTATAAGCTTTCGTTATTTTCATTCTGGGGCCTTATGTTTATCTATCTTTGGGCTGGCGGTCACCACCTAATATATACTGCTGTGCCTGATTGGATGCAGACTATGGGTTCGGTTTTTTCTATTGTTTTGATTTTACCTTCTTGGGGTTCAGCTATTAATATGCTTCTTACAATGAAAGGCGAATGGACACAACTTCGCGAGAGCCCGCTTATTAAATTTATGATTCTAGCTTCAACTTTTTATATGTTTTCAACTCTTGAAGGCCCTATCTTAGCTATTAAATCTGTAAATGCACTAGCTCACTATACTGACTGGGTGCCAGGACACGTACATGATGGCGCACTTGGCTGGGTTGGTTTTATGACTATGGCAGCACTTTATCACATGACGCCACGTGTCTTTAAGCGCGAAATTTATTCAAAATCCCTAATGGAAGCTCAATTTTGGATACAAACAACAGGTATCGTTTTATACTTTGCTTCGATGTGGATTGCTGGTATTACGCAAGGTATGATGTGGAGAGCGACTGATAGCTATGGAAATTTACTCTACTCATTTATTGATACTGTTGTAGTGCTTATACCTTATTATTACATTAGAGCTATTGGTGGACTTTTGTATTTGATTGGCTTTTTGATGTTTGCTTACAATATCTACAAATCAACTTCTGCTAAAGCTATTTTGGCAGAGCCAAAAAGTGCAACGCCTATGGGCGGTGCTAAAGCCAATGCGGAGGTGATGTGATGTTTGCTTGGTTAGAAAAAAATCCATTCTTTTTTGCAGTTTGCGTCTTTATCGTCATAGCTTATGCTGGTGTGGTAGAAATTTTACCCGACTTTGCAAATAGGGCTAGACCACTTGAGGGTACAAAGCCTTATACGGTTTTAGAGCTTGCTGGAAAAAATATATATATACAAAATGGTTGCAATACTTGTCACTCACAGATGATACGTCCGTTTAAAGCAGAGACTGATAGATACGGCATGTACTCTTTAAGCGGCGAATTTGCTTATGATCGTCCTCATCTTTGGGGTTCAAAAAGAACGGGTCCAGATCTTATGCGTGTGGGTAATTATAGAACAACAGATTGGCATGAAAATCACATGCTAAACCCAGCCTCTGTTGTGCCAGGCTCGATCATGCCAGCATATCCATTTTTATTTAAGAAAAATGCTGATATAGAGACTGCTTACGCTGAAGCACTAACTGTTAAAAAGGTTTTTAACACACCTTATGATGAGAAAGATATGCCAGCTCTTGGCACTTTTGAGCAAGCAAATGCTAACGTGAAAGAGCAGGCTGCAAGTATCGTTGAAAGTATGAAAGATGAGCAAGTAAAAAGTGCCTTTGCAAAGGGTGAAATTCGCCAGATCGTGGCACTTATTGCCTATCTAAATAGCCTAAAATAGGAGTTAATAATGGACATTAGAGAACTTCAAGCTTATGGCTATTTTATTTTGACAGCATTCTTAGCTATCACTTTGTACGCTTATTTTTTTCATCTTTACAAAAGTGAAAAGCAAGGTAGAAGAAATTATGAGAAGTATTCAAGATTAGCCCTAGATGATGAGATTGGTAGTAAAATTTTAGAGCAAAAGGCTACAAAGGAGAGTGTATGCAATGGCTAAATTTAGAAGATAATATAAATTTACTTGCGTTAATAGGTGCCATCTTAATTATCGTACTAACTGTCGTTGTAGCTGGCAAGTATGTTGGTCAAATGAAAGTTAAAAAAGATGAAAGTGTAGAGCTTAGCGAGCATAACTGGGACGGAATAGGCGAGTATAAAAACCCAGTTCCATTTGGTTGGGCGATAGTTTTTTTACTAACTCTTGTTTGGGCGATTTGGTATTATTTACTTGGTTATCCACTAAATTCTTACTCACAAATCGGTGAATATAATAAAGAAGTAAAAGAAGCAAACGCTAAATTTGAAAAAGAGTATGCAAACCCAAGCAAAGAAACGCTTCATGCTATGGGAGAGAGCGTATTTTTGGTGCAATGCTCAGCATGTCATGGCATCACAGGCGATGGCATTGGTGGCAAAGCTGCAAATTTACAAATTTGGGGTAGTGAACAAGGAATAGTTGATACGATACTAAATGGCTCAAAAGGGCTTGATTATCCTATGGGTGAGATGCCAGCAGGACTAGCTGATGCTGATGGAGCAAAGGCTATCGCAGCCTATGTTGCAAAGGAGATAAGTGCTATAAAAAGTACAAAAAATGAAAATTTAGTAGCTATGGGAAAAGAGCTTTACGCAGCTTGTGCAGCTTGTCACGGAGATGATGGCAAAGGCATGGATGGCATGTCGGCTGATCTTAGTAAATATGGCTCAAGTGAGTTCATCGTAGATGTACTAAATCGTGGTAAAAACGGCAACATCGGTGTTATGCCTAAATTTAATGATGGCAGATTAAACGAGATACAACAAAAAGCAGTTGGCGAATATGTCATATCGCTATCAAAGGGCGAATAATGGAAAATAAAAATAGAAATATCTTTGCTTTAAATGGTATTAGCGGTTATTTGGTGGCAGTTTTGCTTTTGCTATCTATCCTTGGCGTACTTACTTATATTGGTATTGGCTTGCAAAAAGATGTAGCAACCAAACCTTACTCATTAAAAGATGCAAGTAGCATTGAGATGAAGAGCGTTGATAACGCTAAACACGTCATTATAAAGGAGTAGTGATGCTAGGCATAATAGAAAAAGCCATAATCTTGCTGATAGTTGTTGCAGGAGCTATTTGTGCGTGGTCAGTGCTTACATCAAACCACCTTTTTGTAGGCTAGGTGTGAGAAAATTTATACTCATTTTTATATTTTTGCTCTCACAAAGTTTGGCTTTGGGAGCAAATTTTGTGATAAATAATGATGAAATTCTAAGCCAAAAAGTAAGTGTAAAGCTAAATGAGATCGGCAGTGAGCTTTACGCAAAAAGCGGTATAAATTTAGCAGTTGGCATATATAAAGATGGTGAGCTAGAAGCTCTTTTTAAAGAGCAAAACCTTAGCTCGCCTTATGCTTTTTTACTGCTTATAAAGGATAAAAAGAAAGTAGAAATTTTTGCCGATTCTAATACTTCAAAGCTTTTTAATAAAGAACAAATTTTAAGTGTAAATCCAGAGTCAGGAACGATAATTCCTATTTTAGTTTCTAAAAATGGTAAAGATGTCTATAATGCTGCTATATTAAATGGCTATGCTGATATTGCCGAGCAAATCGCATCTAACTTAAATTTTCAGCTTGAAAGTAGTGTTGGAAATTCAAACAAAACTACGTTAAATTTTTTAAGATTTTTCATCTATGGTTTGGTTACATTTTTTATAATTGTTATCTTTTATAAAAAGGTAAAAAATGGATAAAAAAACCTTTTGGCCTTATGCTATCGTGCTTAGTTTCATTGCTATCATTATCGCTTGCGCAGTAACGATCATCATAGCACTGAAACATCCAGTCGAGATGGATAGCTCCTATATGCAAAGCTACCAAAATGTCGATGAAAATATAACCTTTATCAAAGAGAGTGAAAAACGCTTTGATGAGAAATTTGATCTAAAATTTGAGCCAAATTTTAATGCCCTAAATGCTAAGTTTAAATTTCATCTAACTCCAAAAAAAGGAGAAATTTCAGCTTTAAAATATGAAATTCTACTCACCCGCCCACAGACAAATAAAGAAAATAAAATTTTAAGAGCTTCATGGCAAGAAAATGATCTAGTAAGCGAAGAAACAAGTCTACAAGAAGGCAGGTGGCAGCTACTTTTAAGGCTAAGTGACACTAATGATACAAGGTATTATAAATTTGATCTTAATGTCACAAAATGATCTTAAAATCGTAGCTTTGGTATCTGAGAAAGATCTCAAAGCTGGATTTAAATTTTAACAAACTAATCTTTTTGGCTAAAACTAAAACACTAAGTTTTTATCAAATAAAGCTATAAATCAAATCTCTTTAAATCCAAAATTTAATCCCAAACGCTCGCAAGTGCCGACATATTCTTTAAATTTATAGATTAATGGATGCCATTTTTGCGTATCTATCTTTTCATCTTTTAGTAAATTTTCATCTACAAAAATGCCTGTAATCTTGCAAGTAACGATGCTAAACCACTCTTTTAACTCTATCTTTTCTACAACCGTTTCTATCTGTATCTTGCACTCTTTTATCCTGACGGTTTTTGCTTTTATACCAGGCTCTTTGCTGAGATTTGCTACCTTAAATTTATCGTGCTCGTAGGTGTAGCCAAGATTCTTTTTTTCTTCTGGCACTTCACTATCGCCAGTTAGTTTTTCCATTTTTTGCACAGCTTCTAGCAGGCTTTCATCACATAAATTTAGCGTGATATCTGAACCATTTTTGATATTTTTAAAGCCTTGATTTTCAATGCCTATGCCAAGCACTACTGTATTTCCTAACGTCCAAGAGGATGAAAGCACCGTGATATCATCGTTTGCGTTTTTATCTTTTGTGGTAGCCAGCAAAACCGGAAAGCCGTAGTAAAAACCTTGTCTGTTTAACTCTTTATGCATTTTTGCTCCTTTTTTATGATTGTAGCTTTTGGCTCTTTAAGGCTTAAAATTTTAATGTATTTAGATAAAAATTTAAAGCTTTACCTAAGCGTAAAAAGCGCTCTTTTATAAGCAATTAGATATCATTTCTTAAAAATTTAAGAGAGAAAAATGCATAACCTAAACCAACTTTTTGTCTTTACGAACTCGCGTAAGATTCGTGAATTTAATGCAAGTTTTAATGATGAATTAATCCCAAAAAGCCTAAGTATTGCTGAGTTTTATAAAAAGGTAGTTTATGTAGATGGTAGGTTTGAGATTGATAGCACCTATGCTTTAGTGCTTATGAATAGAGCCTGTGCTAGCGTCAAAAAGGCAAACTCTGTTCTTAAAATCCCAACTGAGTTTTTTGAATTTTTGAAAAATAATGACTATCTTTTTTCATTTTTTAAAGAGCTAGCTATTAGTAAAAAGAGTATCTCTGAGATCAAATTTAACGATATTTACGCTAATTTTGAGGAGCATTTAAACATACTTGAAGCGGTTTTAAAAGAGTATGAGAGCTTGCTTGATAGAGAAAATCTCTACGATGATATAATCTTGCCAAAAATTTATAACATAAATGAAGCTTACATCAAAAGCTTTAGTGAAATTTCACTACACATAGATGGAATTTTAAGCGAATTTGAGTGGGAAATTTTAGAGAAAATCTCAAAGCTAACTACGCTAAAAATTATCTTTCAAACTAGTGTTTTCAACACAAAGCTAATCAATAAAATAAGGCAAATTTCAGCTATTAACGAGATTGAAAATTACAAAAAATATGAGCTAAATTTAAAGACAAATGAGCTAATTTGCTTAGAAAATATCAAAAAATTTGAGCCAGTCTTAGAAAAGCGGTTTGCCACTAGAAGCCTGCAATGTGCCTACGCTATGGCAAAGGCGAGCGAGTTTGTGCGTGATGGAATAAAGCCTGAAAACATCGCTGTTATATTGCCAGATGAGAGTTTTAGTGAAATTTTAAGGTTACATGATAGCAATAAAATTTTTAACTATGCTATGGGTGAGAGCTTTAAAAATACAAAATTTTATGAGGTACTTTTTTACATTACAAAAGCGATAAACGAAGAGGCAAGACCGGTTTTTGATCAAAACAAGTGTGAGAGCTACGAGGAGCTTGGCTTTATCTTGAACACACTTGGCGTAAGCGAAGAGCTTTTTAATAAATTTAAATCAAGCTATTTTGACCTTTGCGACTTTGCTAAATTTAAAGAGCTAATAGATGAGCTTTTAATGCTTGAAAATGAGCCAAGATGCGAAGAAAAGCTTGCACTTGAGCTTTTTAGGATCGAGAATTTATGTAGGTATTTTAGCTTTAGCCTAAAGCAGCTAAGTGAAATTTTCTTGCTAAATATCTCACGCCTTAGCATCGATGATGTGGGTGGTGGAAAGATCAGTGTCATGGGCATGCTAGAGAGCCGTGGAATGAAATTTGATGGCGTAATCATAGTTGATTTTAATGATAACTTCATCCCAGCAAGAAGCACAAATGAGATGTTTTTAAACTCAAAAGTGAGGCAAAAAGCAGGGCTTATAAGCTACCTTGAGCGTGAAAATTTGCAGAGATTTTACTATGAAAGTCTTATAAACAATGCTAAAAAGGTCGCCATAAGCTGTGTTTTAAACGAAGAGAGTATTCCTTCAAGATTTTTAAAAAATTTCAAAATAATAAAAGATGAGAAATTTAGTGACGAGGCTTATTTAAAATTATTTTTAAAAGGAAGTACAAGCCTAAATTTAAGCGATGATGAGATCATTTTGGAGCATGATTTTTTCACTAGACCGCTATCATTTTCGACACTAAATTTATTTCTAACTTGCCCAAGAAAGTATTATTACGCAAAGATAGCTGGTATAAAAGGAGCAAAAGCAATAGCAACTGAGCCAGGATCTAAGCAAGGAAATAGCGTGCACAAGGCGCTTTATGAATACTACACAAGTGATTTTTATAGACAAAAAAATATATTTGATTTGGCTATTTTTAAAGAAATACTTGCAAAGCAAGATTTTTCTTCGCTTGAGCTTGAGATTTGGTCGCAGAAATTTAAAGAATACGCAGAGTTTGAAAATAAACGTTTAAATGCTGGCTTTAGAGTGCTTGAGTGCGAAAAAGACATAGAGAGCAGTTTTTGTGATGTAAAGATAAAAGGCATTATCGATAGGATCGATGTTAGCCCTGATGGTGAGCCTTTTATACTTGATTATAAAACTGGTGAGGCAAATGCGAATTCGCTTCAGCTTGCATTTTATGAAGCACTTTATGGTAGCGAGGTAAAAAGTGCTTATTTTGCTCTAAAGAATGAACCAGTACTTATTAACTCTAAAAAAAGTGTGGATGATCTAAAGGCCGAAATAGAAAATCTAAAGAGTATAAATAACACTAAGATAAATTTTGAAAGAAAAAGCGGAGCTTGTAAATTTTGCGAGTATGCCATACTTTGTAGGAGAGAGTTATGAAAGATTTTTTAGCCCTAAAAGCAAGTGCTGGAAGCGGGAAAACATTCGCTTTAAGCGTTCGTTATATCGCTTTGGTGCTTAGAGGCGAAAATATAAACGAGATCATCGCTCTAACCTTTACCAAAAAAGCGGCCAATGAGATGAAAGAGCGCATAATCACAACTTTTTTGGACTTGCAAAACAAAAAAGACGAGCTTGATAAGCTTTGCAAAGAGCTTGGTTTGAGCCAAGATGAGGTCATAAAAAGACGCGATGAGAAGCTTGATAGGTTTTTGCAAAGTGAGCTAAAAATTTATACATTTGATGCATTTTTCTCTGGAATCCTAAAGAAATTTAGTCAAAATTTAGGGCTTAGTCCTGATTACAGCGTGCAAGATAGTCTGCAAGATCTGGCGTGGAAAAAATTTGTAAAAGAGGTAAGTAAAGATCAAAAGCTTCTTAGTGAGCTTGCACTCATGATGATAATCTCAAGCCAAAAAGAGGCGAGTTTTTCGCAGACTTTGGCTAAATTTTATGAGAGCTTTGGCGGTGAGCTAAAAGATAGTGGTGCAAGCTATCCAGATGATAGCAAGGTAAGAGCAGCACAAAAGGAGATAAATGAGCATATAGCCTTGCAAAATGGTGCTAGCGATACGGCCAAAAAGACATTTAGTGAGCAAAATTTATTTGAGCTTTTTAAAAATAAGGTCTTTGAAAGAGAGAGCCTGGATTACCGCACTTTTAGTAAAATTTACACAAGTGAGCTTGACGAGCTTTTTGTAAAGCTAAAAGAGGCGGCAAAAGAGTATATTTTGGAGGTTGAAAGATACAGACTTAGCGGTTTTAGCAAGCTCTTAAACGTTTATAAATACTCAAATTTAGAGCTAAATAAAGAGATAAACGCTTTAAGTTTTGCTGATATAAATAAGCTGGTCTTTAAGCTTTTGGTTGAAAATTTTGATAAAGATGTGCTTTATTTCAGGCTTGATGGCCGCATAAATCACCTTTTGATAGATGAGTTTCAAGATACAAATGTGATCCAATATGAGATCATCTTGCCAATTATCAATGAAATCGTTTCAGGATACGGACAAAACGGGCTTGGAAGCTTCTTTTACGTTGGAGATACGAAGCAGAGTATCTATAAATTTAGGGGCGGTAAAAAAGAGCTTTTTGATAAGCTTGGAGATAATTTTAGTCAGGTAGATATAGAAAATTTACCAAGTAACTACCGCAGTTTAAAGGCTTTAGTGAAATTTAATAATGCTGTTTTTGAAGAAATTTACCATAGATATGGGCTTAGCTTTGAGCCACAAGAGCCAGCTAAAAAAGATAAGGAGCTAAGCTACAAAGTAAGTGGCGAGTGTCCTTATTTTGAAGCCAAAGAAGATGACTACGGCTACTTGCGTGTGCTAAGCGTTGAAGATATCGCGGGTGCAGTCGTTTCACAAGTAAAAGAGCTACTTGCTGCTGGCGTAAATGTAAGTGAGATAACTGTGCTTTGCTGGAAAAATAGTGACATCAGCCTCATCTCAGAGGTGCTTAGCAGTGAGGGGATAAAAAGCGTAAATGAAGGCAGCTTGGAGCTAAAGCGAACGCCGTTTGTTGCAGCGATCATCGAGTATGCGAAATTTTGTCTTTTTGGTGAAGAAATTTATGAAAAAAATGTAAAAGCACTCGTAAATACAAATCCTAAAAGGCTAAAAATAAAAGCCGAAGATAGTGCGACAAAAAGCCTATTTTATCTAGCTAAAAATTTATATATAAATATGGCTGATGTTGATATTTTAAGGCTTTTTGAGCTAAGCAGTGGCTACAAAAATTTAAGCGATTTTATCTTTAATCTTGAAAATTTTAGTTCTAAAATCAGTCCTAAAAATGCTGATGGCGTAAAGATAATGACCGTTCATAAATCAAAAGGACTCGAGTTTGCTCACGTGATAGTTTGTGATATGATGAGCAAGGGTAGGGGCGATGACTCAAACTTTATAACAGAATATAGCGAAAAAGGCGAGTGGATAGTAAAAAGCCGAATTTCTGGTAGAGAAAATTTTGACCCTGAGTATGCTGGCGTGTTAGAGCAAATAAAAGAGCTTGAGAAACAAGAAAATATCAATAAAATTTACGTCGCTTTCACTAGGGCTACAAAGTCGCTTATCATTATTAAACAAGCTGCTCCAAGTGGAAATAGTCCTAGCTTTTTTTCTTTTTATACTAGAAGCGATAAAAGCGAAGTAAACGACTATCTTGATTTAAAAGAGTTTAGTTTTGGTAAAATTTTACCTAGCAAGAGTGAGCAAAAAGAGGCAAAAAAAGATGAAAAAATGCCTGAAATTTTAAAGATAGAAAGGCAAGACGTAGAGGCAAGAGAGCAAAAAACGAGCGGTAAAAATTTAGAGGCAATCTATTTTGGCTTAGCGTTTCACTATTTACTTGAGATGAGTGAGAAATTTGATGAAAATTCGCTTTTAAAAGCTAAGAGTTTAATGCTAAATAAATTTTATAAATTTCTCTCACCTGATAGACTTGAAGATGCCTTTAAACGGGCAAAAATGCTAATAAATGAGCCAAAATTTCTAAAGTGCATAAAAGATAAAGAAATTTACAAAGAGCAGCCATTTAAAGTAAAAAATGAACTAAAGCAGATGGACTTATTTTGTATTGGAGAGAGCGAAATTTGTGTGATTGACTATAAAACGACCGATAAAAATATTGAGGAAAATAAAAAACAAGTTAGAGAATACAAAGAGGCATTAAGTAAATTTTATCCAAAGCATAGTATAATCGCCGTCATCTTCTACGCTCTTGATGGAAAAATTTCATATATTGAAGTTTAAATGCTACTTAATTTAAGCTTTATAAAAGCATTGTTTAAATACAATCACAACTCAAAAATTAACTTGGCAAAGGTAAGAAAATGACAAAAATAACAAAGCCAAATGAAGTTAAACGAGACTGGATCGTTGTTGATGCAGCTGGTAAGCGCTTTGGTAGATTGCTAACTGAGGTAGCAACTATACTTCGTGGCAAAAACAAACCATGCTTCACGCCAAATGTAGATTGTGGCGACTATGTTATCATCATAAATGCTTCTAAAGTAGAATTTACTGGTAATAACAAAGCTGAAGATAAACTTTATCACAGACACTCAGGATACTTTGGCAGCGTAAAAAGTGAAAAATTTGGCGATTTGATAGCAAATAAGCCAGAAAAACTATTTAAATTAGCTGTTCGTGGAATGCTTCCAAAAACTAAACTTGGAAGAGAGATGATAAAAAAACTAAAAGTTTATGCTGGCAGTGAGCATCCTCATACGGCACAAATAGCTAAAAAAGAAGGAAAATAATTATGGCAAAAGTTTATGCAACTGGTAAAAGAAAAACTGCCGTAGCAAAGGTTTGGATAAAAGCTGGAAGCGGTAAAATCGTAGTAAATGGTATGGATCTTAATACTTGGCTTGGTGGACATGAAGCTATAAAGCTTAAAGTAATTCAGCCACTTCTAGTTACTAAACAAGAGAGTTTAATAGATGTAGTAGCTACAACTTTAGGTGGTGGTTATTCAGCACAAGCTGAGGCTTTAAGACACGGCATTTCACGTGCTTTAGCTGACATGGATGCTGATTTTAGAGCAGCACTTAAACCAAAAGGCTTATTAACTAGAGACTCTCGTGTTGTTGAACGTAAGAAATTTGGTAGAAGAAAGGCTAGAAGAAGCCCACAATTCTCTAAACGTTAATGAATTTTTGCAATTGCTTTTGCATTTGCAAAATTTAAGTTGTGTAAATTTCAAATTTACATTGTTAATTAAATTATGATTTAGAGTCGGTTAAATTTTATTCAGTTAAAATGTAACCACTTTAAAATAAATCCTAAGGAAGGAATTCTAAATATGAAAAAGATTGCTTTAGCTATGGTTGCCGCAACAGCGGTTTTTGCGTCTAACGCAGCATATAATTATGAAGTTACTCCAACTATTGGCGGTGTTCACCCAGAGGGAAATCTACGTGTAAAAGACCATAACTTTGTTGGTGTTAGAGCTGCTAGAAATCTTGAAGATTTTTTCTTTGATCAAGTAGAGCTTGGTGTTGATTATACTCAAAAAGCAAAAGAAAAAACAGGTAGCTTAACAAGAGAAGGAAGAGTTCTTAGATATCATGCAAATCTTGTAAAAGATATAGTTGATTTTGGACCAGTTAGTCTATATGGCTTAGTTGGTGCTGGATATGAAGATGTTCCAGCTATTTTTGTTAAAAATGAAGATGGCGGTTTTGGCCAATATGGTTTTGGTTTAAGATATCAAGTAACTGATAGATTTGCTCTTAAAGCAGAAGCAAGAGACGCTATCAAATTTGAGCACGCTGATCATAACCTATTCTATTCACTAGGCTTTGGTATCGGTCTTGACTCAAAAGCAGCTCCAGTTGTGGCAGCAGCTCCAGTTGCAGCAGCAACTCCAGCAGCAACTCCAGTTCTTGATGATGATAATGATGGCGTGCCAAATGATATAGATCAATGCCCTAACACTCCAGCTGGCGTGGTTGTTGACGAAAGAGGATGCGAGAAAGTTATCGTTCTTAGAGACCTAGATGTTAACTTTGCATTTGATAGCTATAAAGTCGGACCAAAATATGCAGCTGAGATCAAAAAAGTAGCTGACTTTATGGGCGAACACCCAGATTATAAAGTTGTACTTGCTGGTCACACTGATAGTGTAGGCGCAGAAGCTTATAACCAAAAACTATCTGAAAAAAGAGCAAAGGCAGTAGCTGATGTTCTTGCTGGCTATGGCGTAAGCGAGGATAAAATTTCAACAGTTGGCTACGGTGAGCTTAAACCAATTGCTACAAATAAAACTAAAGAAGGTCGCGCTCAAAATAGACGCGTTGAAGCTACTTTCAATAAATAATCTTAATTGTTTAAGGTTACTTCTTTTAGGGGCTTAGCTTCGGCTAGGCCCTTTTTTATTTCTACGGAGAAAATGATGAACAAAACCATACTTTTTGATTTGGACGGTACGCTTATTGATTCTACTTCTGCTATTTTAAAAGGATTTGATAGAGCTTTTTTATCTCATGGCAAAAAAGAGCCAGACCATAATGCATTAAAGTCTTTGGTTGGTCATCCGCTTGAAATAATGTTTGAAAGACTTGGTGCAAGCAAAAATTTAATTGATAGCTATATAAAAGAATATAAAGCTTGTTACGAAAAAATTTATCTTGATGAGACAGTACTCTTAGATTATGCAAATGAAGCATTGAAGGAGGCAAGTAGCTTTGCTGATGTAGGTATAGTTACTACTAAAACTTCAAAATTTTCTATTATCTTGCTTGAGCATTTAGGAGTTATGAAATATATAAAAACTGTTATTGGAAGAGACGATGTTGCTAATCCAAAACCAAATCCAGAGCCAATAAATTTGGCTTTAACTAGACTTAATAAAGATAAAAATAATGCATTTATGGTAGGTGACACCATTATGGATCTAATGGCTGCACAAGCTGCTTTTGTTACAGGCGTGGGTCTAACTTGTGGATATGGTCAAAAGAGTGATTTGGAGAAATTTAGTAAACATATTTTCTCAAATCCATTTGAAGCCGTTAGTTTTATAGAAGAGGTTTAATAATCTAGTATCCCCAAACTGCTTATACTTTAAAGTAAATTTAACCTAACGTTTAGCTTGCTTGGTTATAAAATTTACTCCAAAAATTTATTACCTTTGTTTGGCGCAAAATCTTTTTAAAAATATTTATTATGAATTTTTAACATCTAAAT
>NZ_PIRR01000012.1:0-43974 GCF_003048555.1 Campylobacter concisus
ATAAATATTTTGATTGATTTTGTCGTTTTTTATACTTTGTATAAATGTATAAATATCATCGATTCTGCAGGCATATTCATTAGCCATTGTTCTAAAAACATTTGCCTCATGAGTACTATTTTTAAGCTCTTTTTTTAAATTTTGTTGCTCACTTTGACAAATCGAAAGGGTTTCATAAAAATGAGATATCTTGTTTTGAAATTTTCTAATCTCATATTTTAAAAAGTGGTGTCTTTTAATAAATTGATTAAAGTTTTTTCGACTAGCATAAATTTTTTCATACTCATTTAGCTCATCTTGATGCTCTAAAATTTTATTTGCATATTCATTACATAGTTTTTTAAGGGCCGCTTCAAACTCGTTTTTATCGCATTCGTGATCAAAATCTTCTTTGTAAATTTTGCTATTTTTAAATAAAAATTTATAGCTTTGTTTTTGTGTGAAAGAAACAAGTAAAATATAGTCGTATTCATCGCCATAAAAATATCCACAAACTGAACTTTTATAGCTCATTTTTTACCCTTTTAGCATAAAAATCTTTCTTAAATTTGGCAAATTCGCCTCTTTCTATCGCCTCTCTCATCTCTTTCATTAAATTTAGATAGTAGTGCAGGTTGTGAAGGCTTGCTAGCCTAAAAAATGTGAGCTCCCTTGCCTTAAAAAGGTGATTTAGATAGCCTCTGGAGTAGTGCTTGCAGGTATAGCACTGACACTGTGGGTCGATTGGCGCGTGGTCGTTTATAAATTTGGCTGATTTTATATTTATCTTGCCAAAGCTAGTAAAGAGCGTGCCGTTTCTTGCATTTCTTGTTGGCATTACGCAGTCAAACATATCAACGCCTCGCTCCACGTTTTCCACGAGATCTTCTGGTGTGCCAACGCCCATTAGATAACGCGGCCTTAGCTCATCCATAAATGGCATAACCGCCTCAACAGTGTCATACATCGCCTCGTTGCTCTCGCCAACGCTTAGACCTCCTATCGCAAGGCCATCAAATGGCAACTCATTTAAAGCTTCGGCGCAAAATTTACGCGCATCATAATCAGTACCTCCTTGAACGATACCAAAGATATTTTGGTTTAGCCCAACGCCCTTGTTTTGCATAAATTTGTGATAATCAATCGCCTCTCTTGCCCATTTTATCGTTCGCTTTATGCTTAGATCGATCCTCTTTGGCTCAGCAGGTAGGGCAACCAAATCATCAAGTATCATCATAATATCGCTACCTAGGTCATACTGCGTGTCAAGGACAGATCTTGGTGTGAAGTAGTGTGTGCTGCCGTCGATATGGCTTTTAAATTTTATCCCGCCATCATCATTTTTGGTGTTTGATCTAAGCGAGAATGCCTGAAATCCACCGCTATCAGTTAAAAATGAGCGCTCAAATTTAGAAAATCCATGAAGTCCGCCAAACTCGCGCACGACCTTGCTACCAGGGCGTAGATACATGTGGTAAGTGTTTGCTAAGATTATCTTTGCGTCTAAAATTTCACTCATATCAAAGGCGTCTAAGCTTTTAACCGCGCCAACCGTGCCAACTGGCATGAAAACTGGCGTTTGTATAACGCTATGGGCAGTTGTTAGGATACCACGCCTTGCGTTGCCATCTTTTTTTATAACTTCAAATTTCATTGTTATCCCTTATTTTCTGATTTTTTATTTTAACAAAATTTATAATATAATCCAGAAATTTTAAGGCAAAGGAACTTTTTGCAAAATAAAAATGATGTCATTTTTGTAGTGGCAAATGGCGCTCAGACTATAAAATTTATAGGTGAGTTTAGCTATAAAGACGCAAAAAATTTACAAAGCATTTTTAAAAAAATCCAAAAACTTAGCGGCAATGTTAAATTTGATTTTAGTGAGCTAAAAAGCATTGATTACGCTGTTTTGATACTTTTAAGAAATGCACTAAATGGTAAGAAATTTGAGATCATTACAAATGATGAGAATATAAAGGCAATGGGCGATCTTTTAAATGATGAAAAGATCGATTTTAACTACATGCCGCCGCACAATAGTCTAAATTTTTTCTCACGACTCGGTGAAAAAATTTGTGAAGGTTTTGTGAATTTAGCTGAGTTTGGTACATTTTTGGGCGAATTTTTAATAAAAAGCGTAAAAATTTTATTTAATCCAGCCAGTCTTAGATTTAGAGAATTTAGTAACTATATAAAAGATGGCGGCGTAAATGCCGTTTTTATCGTTTCACTCACCGCTTTTTTGATAGGTGTCGTGCTTGCCTATCTTGGCAGTGCGATGCTTGCAAGCTTTGGGGCAAGTATCTTTATAGTAGAGATCATGGGTATGCTGACGCTTAGAGAAGTGGCTCCACTCATCGCTGCTATTGTCATCGCAGGTAGGTCAGCTTCTAGCTTTACAGCGCAAATAGGCGCCATGAAGCTAACTGAGGAGATAGATGCGATGAAGACGATGGGGTTTGAGCCGTTTAACTTTTTGGTGCTGCCGCGCATCATCGCAATGGTGCTTTGTGTGCCAGTCATTATCTTTATAGCTGATAGCATAAGCATCTTAGGGCAGATGATCATTTGCCAAACGATACTTGATATCAGTTTTAGCGACTATCTAAATAGATTTCGCGAGATGGTCGAGCTTAGGCATTTTGCTGTTGGTATGATAAAAGCTCCATTTTTTGGCGCAGTAATAGCAATAATTGGCTGCATGAGAGGATTTGGTGTGAGTCAAAATGCTCAAAGCCTTGGAGCAATGACAACCGTTAGCGTTGTAAATGCGATATTTTGGGTCATTGCACTTGATGCGTTTTTTGCGATAATTTTTATGTGGCTAAAGATATGAACGAGATAATAGTTGGAAAAAACATAACGACAAGTTATGGCGATAAGATAATGCACGATAACGTGAGCTGGAGCGTCAAAGAGGCTGAAATTTATGGCTTTTTAGGTGGCAGTGGCGCTGGCAAAACGACGCTTATGAAGACGATGATATATCTAAAAAAGCCAAGCGAGGGCGATATATTTTTTGATGGCGTCAATATGTGGAAAAGTAGTCAAGCAGAGCAGCAAGAGATCAAGCTAAAAAGTGGGACGATGTTTCAATTTGGCGCACTTTATAGCTCGATGACGATCCTTGATAACGTGGGCGTTTTGCTTCATGAGTACTCTAAATTTAACAAACGTCAGATCGATGAGATAGCGATGTTTTGGATACAAAAAGTGGGGCTTAAAAAAGAGGTCTCGATGCTTTATCCAAGTGAGCTAAGTGGCGGTATGAAAAAGCGTGCCGCACTTGCAAGAGCCTTGGTGCTAAGCCCAAGGGTACTATTTTTAGATGAGCCAAACAGCGGCCTTGATCCTGTTAGCTCGCGGCAGATGGACGCGCTCATAAAAGAGCTTCGTGATAGCATCGGCGTGACTGTTGTCATGGTGACTCATGATGCTGATAGTATTTTTGATATTTTGGATAGATTTTTGATAATAGATAACAAAAAAATAGCCTTTGAGGGAAATATAAAAGAGCTTGAATATCTTAAAAACAACCCACTTGAAGAGCTATTTAAAATGAGGAAAAAGTAGATGGAAAATAGAAATTCTTATACCATTGTTGGCATGTTTTTTATGGCTTGCCTTACAGCATTTGCGATATTTATCTGGTGGATGACTAGTAAAAACAATACAAAGGTTGATTTTAAAGAGTACTACATCCACACAACCGAGCTACCAAGTGGTCTAAAGGTCGATTCTACGGTTAAATTTATCGGTGTGCCAGCTGGAAGTGTTAGTGATATAAATTTTGTCGATGATAAAAACGCTCTTATAAACATCACAATGAAAATTAGAGAAGATCTGCCGATAAAGGCTGATAGCGTGGCAAGTATAGAAGTTCAGGCCATCAGCGGTGTGGCTAGTATAAATATAAGCCGTGGCACAAAAGACTTTACATCAGGTCAAAAGCCTATCTTGCAGCTTGAAGAGAGCCTCTTTTCAAAGCTTGGAAACAACGCTGAAAACATTACTTTAAAGATAAATCAAACACTTGATAAAGTCGATAACTTTTTCTCGCCTGAAAATATCGCTCACGTAGAGTCGGTCCTTAAAAATATCGATAAATTTACACAAGTTTTAACAGACGAAGAGGGGCTAAGTGAGGTTGATAGTATCGTTAAAAATGTGAAAAATTTTACAGACACTTTAAACAAAACCGACACAAAAGAACTGGTTAAAAATTTAAATAGACTAATTTCAAATGCAAACCAAGTTTTTGTATCGGCAAATTCGGCTATCACCGGATATAATTCGCTGCAAGAGCTCATCACAAAAAAGGCTAAAGATGGTGAATACGACCTTAGAAATACAGTTGGGCCGTTATTAAGAGAAGCGAGTGATTTTTTAAATGGATTTGACAAGACGCTTCGCGAATTTAGAGGCGCGCTTCAAAGGCTTGAAGATAATCCTTACGAGTTTTTCTTTACAAATCCAGTGCCAAATGACAAAGGAGATAAAAAATGAGAAATTTAATCTTTCTAACGGCTACGCTTTTATTTCTTGGCTGCTCGCTAAAGACGGATGTGCCAGTTGCAACGATGTATGAAATTCACTATTCAAACAAGGCATGCTCAGCTGAAAACAAGCAAAAAGAGCTAAAAAATGTCTTCATCGAAAATGTAAGCGCTCTTGATATGGTCGATACTAGAAAAATTTTGATCGTAGCTGAGAATAATAAAATCAGATACCTAAGCGATGCTAAATTTGTATCTGAGCCAAGCGAAATGGTCTATAAATCGCTTGTAAAAGGACTTTATTCAAACTGTGCTGCAAAGCCGATATTTTCACCAAATGCAAAGGATCTTAGACTAAAAGTGAGCATCATCTCACTTCAGATAAGAGGCGACAAAGCCGAAGTTTCACTAGCTTACGAGCTATTTAATGCAAACACTTCACTAAAATCAGGCATGATCACAAAAGAAATTTTCTGTCCAGATCCAAGCTCAAGTACTATTTTTGATACGATAAATAAGGCTACAAATTTAGCAATCGATACGCTAATCTCTGAAATAATCTCTTAAATTTTCTTGGCTGTAAATTTTAAATTTATAGCCAAGATAGCTTATTTTAAAGACCTTTTGTTATAATGTGAGCTTTAAAATACGGAGAATTGATGAAGAAAATTTTAATAATCGCAGATGGAACTTTCGCAAGAAATTTTTTAAACAGACTGCTTGAAACAAAATCAAATTTACATCACTATATCGTTGTTTCAAGTGAGGATTACAGCCAAAAATCAAATTATGAAAATTTTACATTTTACCAGTTTGACCCAACTAGCCTCTCAAAGCTAAAAAGCGTGAGCGATGACTATTTTAGTCAGTTTTGTATAGTTTGCGATGATAAAAATGAAGCGGTTGCAGTTTATGAAAATTTAAGACAGATCAGCACAAAGACCGAGGCTGTTTTTATGAACTCGTGGGAGCTTGATGAAAAATGCAAAGAAATATTTGCAAGTGATAAACACTTAAGCGTGGTTGATATCAGAGATATTGCAGCATCAAGGCTTATGGACTATTTGCCAGATCTACCAGTTTTAGCCGATAATATCGGGCTTAGTGAGGGCGAGATCATGGAAGTTAAGGTACCAATAGGTAGCTCTTATATGTATCGTCACATTAGCTCAGTAGCTCAAAAAAAATGGCGAATAGCTCTCATATATCGAGGCAGCGAGATCATCTTGCCAAAGCCAAATGTAATGATTCAGCCAAGCGATATATTACTAATCGTTGGTGATCCAAATGTGCTTCAAAATGTTTATCGCTCGATCAAGCGTGAAAGTGGGCAGTTTCCAAGTCCGTTTGGTAGCAACATCTATGTGCTGATCGATATGATCTCGATGGACAAAGAACGTGTTAGCAAGCTCATAAAGGATAGCTTGTATTTGCATTCAAAGCTAAATAATAAACGCCTTTTTTTTAGAGTGATAAATCCAACTTTAGGTGAAAATTTAGATACTTTAAAAGCGATAAAAGAGAAAAACATCATCGTTTTGATGGATTATTTTAATAGTGATAACAAATCTATAAAACATGATGTTTTAAAGCACGACATCGGCCTAATCTTAAGCGATGATAAGTACTTTTTTAAATTTAAAAAGCTATTTTACGAACTAAAACTTCCAGTGCTAAAAACGGGTAAAATTTTGCTCTCAAATATAAAAGAGGGCGTTATACTAGGCGATCAAAGTCAAGAAGTGGAGAATCAATCAGCCGTGATAACAGACTGCTGTGCACAGCTTGATTTGGAGATGAAATTTTACTATTTTGATAATAAGCATAGCGATGATGAGGCGTTAAGAGAGCATTTTGAGAGCATTAGCGCGCTATTTTCTAAACGCATAAAGATAGAAAATCACAATCTTAAAAATCCGCTTGTAAAACTAAAAAATACAAAAGATTTGCTTCATTTTGTAATGTTTACTAAAAGCGTGGCAAATGGTGGGGCATTTGCCTTTTTATCGACAAATTTAAATAGGCTTTATAAAAAACTAAGCCAAAATGCACAGCTTTTTGTGCCAGTAAGTGAGTAGAAATGCAGATAAATTTAAATCTTAAAGAAAAGGCGTCAGGCTATAAAATTTATATAAATGAGCTTAAAAATCTTGAGTTAAAAGGTAAGGTTGGTATCGTTACAAATGCTAAAGTAGCAGGGCTTCATCTTGAAAAACTACTTAGTGTTTTAAAATGCGATGAGAAATTTATTATAAGTGTGCCTGACGGCGAGGAGTATAAAAACCTTGAAACGATAGAGCAAATTTTAGAGCAGCTTTTTGTTAGTAAATTTGATCGCTCATCTACGCTAATCGCCTTTGGTGGTGGCGTCATAAGCGATATGACTGGCTTTGCGGCGAGCATCTATGAAAGAGGAATAAGCTTCATAAATATTCCAACTACGCTTCTAGCGCAAGTTGATGCGAGTGTGGGCGGAAAAACTGGAGTGAATAATAAATTTGGCAAAAATTTAATAGGCTCTTTTTATCAGCCAAAGGCGGTTTTTTGTGAGATAAATTTCTTAAAAACACTGTCAAAGAGAGAATTTGCAGCTGGCGTGGCTGAGGCTTTAAAGATGGCGATAACCTTTGATAAAGAGATGTTTGATTGGCTAAAAAGCGTAAATTTAGATGATGAAAACTTAGCTAAGCTGGTTGAAAAGTCGGTAATTTTAAAAGCAAAAGTGGTTGAACAAGATGAGAAAGAAAAAGGGCTAAGAGCCATCCTAAACTACGGCCATACCTTTGCTCACGTTATAGAAAATGAGACAAATTATAAAGAATTTTTACATGGCGAGGCGGTGGCAATAGGTATGAATATGGCAAATCGCTTAAGTGTAAAACTAGGGCTCATTAGCGAGGCAGAAGCAGAGAATATCAAACAGGTTTTAATGAAATTTGGCCTTCCAGTAAGCTACAAAATAGAAAATGAATATGCATTTTACGAGGCATTTTTTATGGATAAAAAGACAAAAGATGATAAGATAAATTTCATCATTGCAGATAAAATCGGCAGTGCGATCATCAAAAATGACGTCAAAAAAGAAGATGTTTTAAAAATTTTAAGAGAATTTAAATGAAAAAGATCATAGTTTTAATACTTTTTTGCTTTACCCTTTATGCCGAAGAAAACGTTACGCTTGAGCAAAATGGCTCGCAAAATTTACAAAATAACGAGCTTATAAAAGATATTTCAAATCTAGATAACTCCCTAAAAAACAATATCTGGATCACAAGATATGCTAACTATAACACTTATCAAAGGCTTATTGATGAGCTTGAAAAAAATGAAAATGAACTAAAAAAGCTAGATAAAAGCTCAAGAAGAGGCAGTGATATCATAAAGAGAATCCAAACTCTAAAAGAGCAGATAAATTTACTAAAAGAGTATGAAAAAACGCCATTTTCAAATATGTTAGCAGCTCCTGAAATGGATACTCCACCAAGGATAACAAGTCCTGTTGCACTTATATCTGGCTTTTCGTATATCAAAAAGATAAAGAGTGATAAGATTGAGTATCAAAGGCATATAAAAGAGCTTGATACGCTTTTAGAAAAGCTTGAAACAAAAGAGAATTTACTAAATAGACTAAATTTGATAGAAGAAAATGAGCAAAATAGGGAAAGCCTAAACTTGGTAAAACAAGAAATAGGTGACTTTAAAGCTGCAAAACAGATCGCTGATACAACTTATAATGTCTATGAAAAAAGAGCTGATGAGGCTATAAATTTAACCACCTCTGATATAAAAGCCCAGTTTTTAAGTATGGGCTATACAGCTATCATCATTCTTTTGACGATCGGGCTAACATTTATCGCTAAATTTATCGTTAAAAGAACAATTACCGATAATGAGAGATTTTACACGGTCAATAAATTTTTAAACGTTTTAAATATCACCGTTATCATCATAATCTTACTTTTTTCGTATATCGAAAACGTCACATATCTAGTAACCGTGCTAGGTTTTGCTTCAGCTGGTATCGCCATTGCGATGAAAGATATGTTTATGAGTATGCTTGGCTGGATGGTGATCATGTTTGGCGGCTCTATACATGTGGGTGATAGGATAAGGGTGCTTCATGATGGTAGCGAATTTGTGGGCGATGTGATCGATATCTCTTTACTTAGGCTGACCGTTTTTGAGGATGTTAGCTACTCGACTTATAAGACGAACCGCCGTGCAGGTAGAATTATCTTTGTGCCAAATAACTATATCTTTACTGACCTCATCGCAAACTATGCTCATTATGGTATGAAGACCGTTTGGGATGGTATAGATATCGTTATAAGCTTTGATAGTAATCATAAAAAAGCTGTGTATCTAGCAAGAAATGTCGTTAAAAAATACTCAAAAGGCTATACCGATATCGCAAAACGCCAGATGAATAAACTAAGAAGCCAGTACAGCATCAAAAACCCAAATGTCGAGCCAAGAATTTATACATTTTTTGAGCCTTATGGTATAAATGTCTCATGTTGGTATATGGCAAATTCTTATGCGACTTTGGCTCTTAGAAGCACTATTAGCGCAGAGATAATAGAAGCATTTTTAGCTCAAGATGATATAAAGATCGCTTATCCAACACAAACTATGTTTATAGGCAAAAAAGAAAATCCAAGCGATCATACAGCCTATGGTGAGCAAGAGAGCGAAAGTGTTTGATGCAAAAGATATTTTTTAAAACATTTGGATGTCGCACAAATATCTATGATACAGAGCTTTTAAAAAGCTATATCAAGGACTACGAGATCACAAATGATGAAGAGAGCGCTGATATCGTGGTCATAAACTCGTGCACTGTTACAAATTCTGCTGATAGTGGTGTCAGAAACTACATAAACGGCGTAAAAAGGCGTGGGGCAAAGGTGGTGCTGACTGGATGTGGCGCGGTTAGTAAGGGCAAAGAGCTATTTAATAGCGGTATATTTGGCGTACTTGGAGCTAGCAAGAAGAGCGATCTAAATGAACTTTTAAAGCAAGAAAAGCCATTTTTTGAGCTTGGAAATTTAAACTCGGTCGATAAAAATATAGTTACAAATTATGAAAATCACACAAAGGCTTTTATAAAAATTCAAGAAGGCTGCAACTTTAGCTGCAGCTACTGCATCATCCCTTCGGTCCGCGGTAAGGCTAGAAGTATGGATGAGACCATGATATTAAAAGAGGCAAGAATTTTAGCCCAAAACGGCTATAATGAGCTTGTCTTAACTGGCACAAATATAGGCAGTTACGGCAAAGATACAAATAGCTCTCTTGGTAAGCTTTTAGCAAACTTGGGTAAAATTTCTGGCATTAGACGCATTCGGCTTGGAAGCATTGAGCCAAGCCAGATAGATGAGAGCTTTAGAGAAATTTTAAAAGAAGAGTGGCTGGAGCGTCATTTGCACATCGCACTTCAGCACACGAGTCAGGCGATGTTAAAGATCATGCGAAGACGAAATAACGCATTTAGTGATTTGGAACTTTTTAATGAGCTTAGCTCTCTTGGCTTTGCCCTTGGCACGGACTATATCGTGGGTCATCCTGGTGAGAGTGAGGAGATATGGACAGAGGCGGTTGAAAATTTTAAAAAATTTCCTATTACGCATCTGCATGCTTTTGTCTATTCGCCAAGGCGTGATACGCACTCAGCTACGCTAAAAAGCGATGTTAGCGGCGATGTAGCAAAAAGTAGGCTAAAAATTTTACAAGGTATAGCTTTGCAAAATAATGAAAATTTTAGAAAAAAACATAACGGAGCTTTGAAAATTTTAGTCGAGCAAAAAAATGGTGAGTTTTACGAGGGTTTTGATCAGTTTTACAACAAAGCTAAAATTTTAAGCCAAAAAGATATAACAAAAGAGTGGGTGGAGGTAAGCGAATATGAAGTTAAGCCAGATGCCAATTATGCAAAAATTTAAATTTAGTAGAAAAAATATCCTAATAATCGCCGCCATTGCTTTAATAGGTGTGCTACTTTTTGCCGTTAGCAAAGAGCCACGAAATATCACATACTCTCAGTATATGCAGCTCATGGAGGGAAATTTTGTCGATAGAGCAGTCATAGACGGTGATGAAGTTATACTTTATGCACAAAACAATCGCTTTTCTATCATAAAAGAGGGCATCGATCTAAAAGAGCTTATTAAAAAAGTGCCTGTTGAAAAGACTAAGCAATACATCACTCCTGGCATGATCTGGGGATTTATCATCTTTGTCTGCTTTGTACTTTGGTATGCTTATATCTTTAGAAGTATCAGAAAAAAAGAGGAGAGCTTGCTTAGCAAAAAAGATGGCGCATTTGAGATAGAAAGCGTGCTAAATCAAAACACTATGCCAGTCATCTCAAATGTGAGATTTAGCGATGTAGCTGGTATTAGTGAGGTTAAAAGCGAGCTTAGCGAGATAGTTGATTTTCTTAAAAATCCACAAAAATATAGAAATTTTGGTATCAAAATGCCAAAAGGCGTGCTGATGATCGGCCCTCCAGGCGTTGGTAAGACGCTTGTGGCAAAGGCAGTTGCTGGTGAGGCAAATGTGCCATTTTTTTATCAAAACGGTGCAAGCTTTGTGCAAATTTATGTCGGCATGGGCGCAAAGAGAGTACGAGAGCTTTTTAGTAGAGCCAAGTCCTATGCGCCGTCAATCATCTTTATCGACGAGATAGATGCTGTTGGTAAGAGCAGGGGTGGGACTAGAAACGACGAGCGAGAAGCCACGCTAAATCAGCTGCTAACTGAGATGGACGGCTTTGAAGATAACTCGGGCGTCATCGTTATAGCTGCCACAAATAGGATCGAAATGATCGATGAGGCACTACTTAGATCAGGGCGTTTTGATAGGAGAATTTTTCTTTCTATGCCTGATTTTAACGATAGGGTAGCGATCTTAAACACATATCTAAAAGATAAAAACTGCGAAGTGGCGGCTGAGGATATCGCCAAAATGAGCGTTGGCTTTTCAGGTGCGGCACTTAGTACGCTTGTAAATGAAGCTGCGATAAATGCCCTAAGAAACGGCGAGAGTGTGCTTAAAATGAGAGATTTTGAGGCTGTTTTAAACAAGGTCTTGCTCGGTAAGAAAAAGGTGCTAAGCTATAGCGAAAACGAAAAGAAAATTCAAGCCATTTATCAAGGAGCAAAGGCGCTAAGTGCTTACTGGTTTGATGTGAAATTTGAAAAAATTTCTCTTATAGAAGATAGGTTTATGGCCACAGAGCAAGAGATCGAGTCAAAGTCGCAGATGATATCTCGTATCAAGGTGCTCATCGCTGGTATGTGCAAGCTTGAGATAGATGAAAACGACATCTTTTCAAACTCGAGCAGTGATCTAAATTTAGCCAAAGAGATCGCATCAAAGATGGTTTATGAATACGGCATGGGAAGTTCATTTGTCCCTAATCCAAATGATGTAGAAGAAATTTTAAAACAAGCAAAAGAAGAGATAATGTCCTTTTTAAAGGGTACAAACGAGCAGATCGCAAAGATCAGCTCATATCTGCTAGCGTACGAGAGTGTAGATAAAGAGACGCTGGTAAAAATTTTAAATGAAAACTACTAAAGGAGAAAAAGTGAAAGCAAAAATAGGTATATTAACCCTTTCTGACCGTGCAAGCGAAGGCACATACGAGGACAAATCAGGTCCAGCGATCAAAGAGGTGCTTGACAGCTGGATAGTGAGCGAGCGTGAGTACTTTTACGAGGTTATACCAGATGAGTTTGAGCTGATAAAAGAGAGGCTTGTGTACATGGTGGACGTGCTTGGCTGCGACCTTGTGCTCACTACCGGTGGCACAGGACCGGCAGTGAGAGACGTTACGCCAGAGGCTACTGAGGTGGTTTGCGAGAAGATGATGCCAGGCTTTGGCGAGCTAATGAGAGCTGCAAGCCTGCAATACGTCCCAACAGCGATCCTATCACGCCAAACAGCAGGCATCAGAGGCCATGCACTCATCATAAATTTACCAGGTCAGCCAAAGGCTATAAAAGAGTGCTTGGAGCCGGTATTTCCATCAGTTCCGTACTGCATTGACTTGATAGAGGGAGCATTTATTGAAACTGACGAAAATGTCATGAAAGTATTTCGTCCAAAACAAAAGAAAATCTCGTAAATGGGTTTGACAGATAGCCTAAATTTAAAAGCCACTGCCTTTGCAAATAGGTGGCGACTTGTTATTAAAATTTGGCTTGTTTTTTCTTTTTTATCCTATGCGCTGGCCTACTATCTTGGGTTAGAGGTTTTTGGCTTTATCTCTGCCATTTCTATCTTTGGCTGTGTTTGCCTGCTAGCCTTTAGCTCACTTCTTTGGTTTATCGCTAGCCTTGTATTTTTGCAACCTTTGGTATTTTTACTACTTGAAAAATTTGATGAAAGCATTACTGTTTATGCTTTAGCCTGCTCAATTTGGCTGCTTGGCTGGATCACTTTGTCGCTTGTGGTCGATGATAAATTTGCAAGACTGGGAAATGACATCTTGCTAAAGATCTCTCGCATAGTTCTTGTTAGCGAGTTTGCCTTGCTATATTTTTTAACTACAACAGCAGCCTTGACATAGAGACTTTAATAAAGTCAAATTTGACAAAGTCGCTGCTTTTAGTGCTAAACTCCTATATGCTGCCATCGCTTGTGACGCTACTTATATTTGATATAAAAACATATATCGCTAGCAAAAATGAGTAAAATTTTACGTATTATTTTATGTAATTTATACTAAATTTAGCCGTTTTTGCTCTCTGCTATCTTTTTTATAAGCTTCATATCGCCGTTCATTGCTAGGCTCATAAAGCAAATGCCGTTTGCGCCAGCTTTTATGGTCTCTTTGTAGTTTTGGTTGCCCAGTCCGCCAAGTGCGTAAATTTCTTTATCTAAGCTTTTTAGCTCGCTTATAAAATTTATTCCTTTTGGCTCTAAATCCGCCTTGCAAGAGGTGGTAAATATATGAGAAGCGACCAGCACATCGGCGATAGAGGCTGAAATTTTAGCCTGCTCTAGGTCGTGAGCTGGGGCGTAAATTTTAGCTGTTTTTCTAAATTCATCTAAAAAAACGCTGTGATTTTTAAAAAATTCAAGCTGCGCCGAAGTGAGCCAAAAGTCGCCTTTTAGCTTGCAGGCTACGTCAAAAAATTGATTAATGATAAATTTCTTGCGGTAGTTTTCACAAATTTGAGCCACAACCCTAGCAAGATCGTAAAAATGAGCCTCGTTTAGCCCCTTTGCACGAAGCAAAATTTCATCCACGCCAGCCTTGCAAAGTAGCTGTATCCTCTTTAAAAAGTCATTGCCCTCGTAGCTTTCAAAGTCAGCCACGCAGAGAATTTTAAACATAGACATACTCGCTCATTAGTGGTTCTAAGCCATTTGCTTTTATCATAGCTTTGATCTCGTCCACGCTTCTGCTATCACTTATCTCAAACTGCTCGTCGCCCTTTTTCTCTTCGCCGTGAGCGCCGATGCTTACTTTTACGCCAGCGCTTATCTTATTTGCGGCGATCTTTACGGCGTTATCGCGAAATTTCGCCTTTTCTCTGGTTGAGATCGTTATGCTGGCTGTTGGTATGAAAATTCTATAAGCGCAGATTACTTGCAAAAGCTCGCGCTCGCCCACGTCACGCGGATTTATGCGATCATTATTTATGATAGGACGAAGTCTTGGGCATGAAAATGCGATCTCAGCGTGCGGATACTTTTTTTGAACTAAGCTTGCGTGAAGTGCCGTAGCAAAGGCGTCAAGCCTAAAGTCATCTATGCCAAGAAGTGCCGCAAAGCCAACTCCTCTCATGCCTCCAAGAAGCGCTCGCTCTTGCGCATTTAAGCGGTATGGGAAAATTCTTTTATTGCCACCAAGGTGGATTTTTTCGTATTTTGTGGGATTGTAGGTCTCTTGAAAGACGGTCACGTAGTCTGCGCCACTTTTGTGAAGAAGGGCATAGCCGTCTGAATTTAGCGGGTAAATTTCAACCCCAACGACTTTAAAAAATTTCTTTGCCAAAGCACAGGCGTTTGCGATATAGGCTACACTTGAGTTGGTCTCGCTCTCACCAGTTAGGATCAAAATTTCTTCTAAGCCGCTCTTTGAAATTTCACTTAGCTCCCTTGTGATCTCCTCGTCGCTTAACTTTGCCCTTTTTATATTATTTTTAGCGTTAAAGCCGCAATAAACGCAGAGGTTATCGCAGTAATTTGCTATGTAAAGCGGCGTAAAAAGCGTGATATTTGAGCCAAAATTTGCTCTTGTCTTTGCTTGAGCTAGCTGGGCGATTGGCTCTAAAAATGGCGCTGCAGCAGGCGAGAGCAGGGCTTTTAGATTTTCAAGTGAGCAGTGCTTTGCATTAAGAGCTGCTTTTACGTCTGCTTCGCTGTAAATTTCAGGCTTATAGCTCGCGCGCTCTTTTAAAATCTCATCCATGATCTCACTGCCAACATCCTGCATGTGAGGTAGTAGCTGCATGTGATCGGTTTTAGAAAATTTCATCAGTCTAAAAATCCAGTGAGCGGCGATGAGGCGTTTGCGCTTTTGCTCTTTGCGCCAAGGCCTGCTAGATAGGCGTTGCGACCAGCGATGATCGCCTCTTTGAAGGCTCTTGCCATGAGTGGAATGTTTTTAGATGAGGAGATAGCTGTGTTTGCCATGATCGCAGCTGCTCCCATCTCCATCGCTTCGCACGCTTGTGATGGCCTGCCTATGCCAGCATCAACTATGATCTGCGTGTCAAGCTCGTTTATCAAAATCTCGATGATATCTTTAAAAACTAGCCCTTGGTTTGAGCCAATGGGCGCAGCTAGAGGCATTATGCAACTTGCTCCCGCACTTAGCATCGCTCTTGCAGCGTTTAGATCCGGAAACATGTAAGGCATCGGCACAAAGCCGTCATTTGCCAAGGCTTCGCACGCTTTTATCGTTTCAATATTGTCTGGAAAGAGAAATTTAGAATCAGTTATGATCTCTATCTTAACAAGCTCGCCGCATCCAAGCTCACGTGCGAGCTGGGCGATGCGAACGGCCTCTTTGGCGTTTCTAGCGCCACTTGTGTTTGGCAAAAGCGTCACGCCTTTTGGGATAAAGTCAAGTATATTTCGCTCTTTGCTCTCGTTTATGCGCCTAAGAGCAAGGGTTAAGATCTGCGCGCCAGCCTCGTTTATGGCTGAGTCGATGAGCTCGTGCGAGTACTTGCCAGAGCCAAGGATGAAGCGGCTTTGAAACTCCTTGCCGCCAAGGATCAAACTATCACTTTGCAACTTACGCCTCCAAACCCATAAGCAGTCTAATGGCTAAATTTGCCTCGTGATTTGCGCAGATTGCAACGCGTGGTGCCATGAGCCCTTGACCGATCTTCGCCTCATTCGTGAGGTCACCGCAAAGATAGACATTTTTGGCAAATTTTATGGTTTTTATGAGATTTGAGCTAAAGTATCCAGCCATGCCAGAGGCGCCAATGATCTTTTTATCTTTTAAGCTTGCCCCAGCTTCGTTTAGTATCATCGCCTTGCCAGCGACGTTGTCAAAGGCTTCGCATAAAATTTTGCACTCGCCAAAGACGCTAGCCACGTTTTTTTCGTCCAAAAATATATCGTGAGTTTCGACCTCGACAAAGGGATTGACGTCATTTATCAGCTCTTTAAGCGCCTGCGTCTTTTTTAAGCCGATGTGGCGGACGAAATACTGCTGGCGGTTTAGATTGCTTGGCTCAACGACGTCAAAGTCGGCAAGCACTAGCTTTTTTACGCCAACTCTAGCTAGGCTTAGCGCGATATTTGAGCCAAGACCGCCAAGTCCAGCCACGCCGATCACCGCTTTACTTAGGGCTAAATTTAGCTCAGGGCTGTTTCGTGAGGCGATCATCGCGCGTAAAACTTCACGCTCAGGCATCACGCCACGCCTTATAAATACGACATTTGAGCCATCTTTTAGCTCGCTATCTTCTTTTATAGCAAAGCCATCAACGATAAAAATATCTGGCTTTGTCGCGTTAAATTTCTCTAAAAATTTATAAATTTCACTCTCTTTATCACCAAGTGCAAGCTCTTTTAGCTCACTAAGGCTTTTTACTGGCACCTTAAATTTTGCGCCATTTAATACAATCTCTATCATTTTCTCCTCATCCACCGCCAACTAAAGTGACGATCTCATAAGCTTTGCCCTCGCTCATAAAGCTATCACGCCAAAGCTTTTTTGGCAAAATTTCTCCGTCTCGCTCAAGGGCTATAAATTTAAGCTCATAGCCATTTTGAGCTAAAAATTCATAAACATTTATATCGTTTTCAAGCTCGAAAATTTTGCCATTTACACTAAATTTGATCATTAAATTTTGTAGCTTTTTACAAAATTTGCGATCCTCTCGATCGCTTTTTTTATGCTCTCGATGTCAGTTGCAAAAGAAATTCTAAAGTATCCCTCCATACCAAAGCCTACACCTGGCACGGTCGCTACGTTCGCCTCTTCAAGCATTTTTTTGCAAAATCTAAGCGAGTCACTATCTACATCTTTGCATTTTATAAATAGATAAAACGCGCCATCAGGCTTAACTACGCTTAGCCCAGGGATAGCATTTATCATCTCAACTGCCACATCGCGTCTTTTTTCATACTCTTTTCTCATGTTTTCGATATCTTCGTCAGTTTCGCCTAGAAGTGATGGGATAGCGCCTATTTGCACGATCGAGCTGATGTTGCTTGTGCTTTGACTTTGAAGCTTTTTGATGCCAGCGATGAGCCAGTCCATTGAGCTTGCGATATAGCCAAATCTCCAGCCAGGCATCGCGCCACACTTGCTTAGGCCATTTATCGTGACCGTTCTTTTAAAAAGATCTTCGCTCACTGAGGCCACTGCGTGAAATTTCTTGCCGTAGATCACTTTTTCATAAATTTCATCGCTTGTAACGATGATGTCAGTACCCTTTAAAACCTCGCCAAATGCCGTGATCTCCTCTTTCGTATATACAGCTCCAGTTGGGTTTGTTGGATGATTTAGCGAAAAGACCTTTGTTTTTGGTGTGATCGCTTTTTTTAGCTGCTCGGCTGTGATTTTAAAATTTGTACTCTCGTCCGCCTCGATAAATACAGGCACACCGCCACAAAATTTAACGATCTCAGGATAGCTCACCCAGTATGGAGATAGGATGATAACCTCGTCGCCTGGGTTGATAAGCGCTTGAAATACATTAAAAAGTGAGTGTTTTGCGCCGATGTTTGTGACGATTTGATTTGCTTTATAATCAAGCCCGTTATCTCTTTTTAGCTTTGCTCTAATGGCCTCTATAACCTCTGGCAGGCCCGGTACTGGCGTGTATTTGCCGCTTTTGCTATCGTTATCAAGTGCGTTTTTTACAGTTTCTCTTATCTTTTTTGGAGTCATAAAGTCAGGCTCACCAGCTGAAAGCGAGATCACGTCGATGCCAGCAGCCTTCATCTCTTTGGCCTTTGTGCTGATAGCGATTGTGATTGATTCGCTCAATGTTTGCATTCTGTTTGCTAGTTGCATTTTCGTCCTTTTTAGTTGATTGTCTTTAAGTAGCTATTATCATTTAAAAATAGATAAAGTTCGCCCAAAATTTGCTTCTTTTGTGTTTCGTTTATCAGAGTTGATTTCTCTAAGCGCTCATTTAGAGTGTCTTGGATCTCGTAGATATCGTAGTCCATGTCCTCCATGATATCAAGGATCGACTGGCTCTCTAGTAAATTTGTGATCTTGTAGCCATCGCTTGTTATCTCCACTGTAGCTTCTGTCGGATGAGTAAAGAGGTTGTGTTTCATGCCGATCACCTCTTGATATGCGCCAACTAGGAAAAATCCCAAGAAATAATCCTCCTTCTCCACATCCACGTCGTGTAAAAGCAGTGGATTTTTCTCATCGTCATAGCTGATCTCGCCGTCGCTATCGCAGGTGATATCCCAGATCGAAGCTGGCAGAGTAGGGCGTTCATCGAGCCTATCAAGCGGCATAATAGGGAAATTTTGCTTTAGCCCCCAAAAGTCAGGCAAGCTTTGAAAGATCGAGAAATTTAGCAAGTATCTCTCTTGCACCTCTTTTTGAATTTTGGCCAGATCGCTTGAGTTGCTCTTGTTACCAAGCATCACGACAGCCTTTTTGCTGATGAGCCTTAAAAGCACCTCTGCATTTGATCTATCTTGCAGATCGACATAGCCTAGATCAAAGAGTGTTAAAACGCTCTCTGTGTGATGGATAGCGTCGTGCAGGTATTCTAGGGCATTTGAAGGTTTGATTGATTTATAAAGATCGACTAGCTCGGTTATCAAATTTGGATTATTTTTCTTTAAATTTAGCTTCTCTTCGGTGTATTCTTGAGAAAATAGCTCAAGCACGGGAGCGACTAAAAGTGCGTGAGAAGCGGCGATGTAGCGACCTGACTCTATAAATATGTCTGGCTCGATCTCTTTTTTTTGCTCGCTTATAGTTTTAAGCATATAAACAACGTCGTTTGCATATTCGTTTAGTGTGTAGTTTCTGCTACTTTCTTCTTTAAACTGCGAGTATTCGATCGCAAGGCCGCCACCTAAATTTATCGCTTTTAAATTTGAGGCGCCCATTTTTCTAAGCTCAGCATAGATGTTGCCAGCTTCGATTAGTGCTTTTTTGAGCGGATGTATCTCGCTTATTTGAGAGCCGATGTGAAAGTGTATCATTGTGAAATTTTCAAGTAAATTTGCCTTTTTTAGCATCTTTACAGCTTCTATTAGCTCTGTTGATGTTAGGCCAAATTTAGAGTGTATGCCACCACTTTTTGCCCAAAGACCCGATCCTGTCGAGTGCAGTCTTACTCTAAGTCCGATCTTTGGTTTTGGTTTGAAGCGTTCTTTTGCGATGGCGATTATCGCTTCAAGCTCGTTTAAGCCCTCGATCGTTAGCGTGATGTTATGCCCCATCTCAGCGGCTATAAAGCCTATATTTATCATCTCCTTATCTTTAAAGCCATTTACGGTTATTGGAGCTTTTTCGTTATTGTAAGCCATAGTTAAAAGTAACTCAGCCTTACTACCAGCTTCAAGGCCGTAGTTGTAGGGCTTGCCAAGGCGAACTAGGTTTTTTACAAAGCCTGGATATTGATTGACCTTAAGTGGAAATACGGCATTAAAGCTGCCTTTGTAGGCAAATTCTTTCTTTGCTTTTGCAAAGCTTGCGTGGATCTGCTCGATCTGTTTTTGGATAAGGTGCGGAAAGCGAAGCAGTAGTGGCCCTCTATATCCGTCGTCTCTTATCTCTTTTACTATGTCTATGATCGCTGGTTTGCTGGCTGCATTTATACAGACTTTGCCATCTTCTATAACAAAATTTGAATTGCCCCAAATGCTAAGTCCAAAATCATTCATCCCAGCTCCTTTTCAAGCTCATCTAAATTTATCGTTTTTTCATCTTTGGTTTCTAAATTTTTGTACCAGATTTTATTCTTTTTCATCTCGTTTTCACCTACGCAAAGGAAAATTTTCGCATTTTTGTTGTCGGCATTTTGTAGATGTTTTTGAAGTTTTTTGGCTTCATAAGAAATTTCAACCTGATATTTTTTGCGAAGCTTTGAGCCAAGCGCATAGACAAAGTCTAAATTCGTCGCATCAAGCGCGCAAAGATAAACTCCATCTCGCTCATCCTCGGCCTCACCTAAAATTTCCATTATCCTCTCAACGCCCATCGCAAATCCAACGCCGTAGCTGGCTCTACCGCCAAGATACTCTACAAGCCTATCATATCTGCCACCACCGGCAACTGCGCTTTGTGAGCCGATCTCATTGCTGATAAACTCAAACGCCGTCTTGCAGTAGTAGTCTAGCCCACGAACGAGCTTTGTATCTATCTCAAATTTAACGCCATTTGCCGTTAAAATTTCTTGTAGTTTTGCAAAATCAGCCTGCGCCTCATCGCTTAAGCTATCAGTGATAACCGGAGCGTTTTTGTAAATTTCTTGACAGCTCTCAACCTTGCAGTCAAGCACACGGATAGGATTTAAAAGCTTGCGTCTTTTACAGTCCTCGCAAATTTTATCGTCATTTTCATCTAAAAATTTAACGAGCTTTTCTTTGTAAGACTTCATCGAGCTCTCGTCGCCAAGGGAGTTTATTTTTAGGATTGTTTTTATGTTTAGTCTGTTAAAAATTTCGCTCACCATCAAGATAATGCTCGCATCCTCATAGACACTGCCCTCGCCAAAACACTCACAGCCAAACTGGTGAAACTCTCTCAAGCGACCTTTTTGTGGGCGCTCATAGCGAAACATCGAGCCGTGATAAAAGCAGCGCTTTGTCACATTTGCCCTGTCAAGTTTTGCCTCGATAAACGCTCTAACCACGCCAGCCGTGCCCTCAGGACGCAAGCAAACGTCGTTGCCGCCTTTGTCTTCAAACTGATACATCTCTTTGCCCACGATGTCACTGCTCTCGCCGACACTTCGTTTAAAAAGCGCCGTCTCTTCGAGGTGCGGGGTCAAAATTTGCTCATATCCGTAGTTTTTTGCGACTTCCTCGCAGGTTTTTATTATCTGTGCGTAAAGTTTTGCGCGAGCTGGAAGCATATCTTTCATGCCACGAAGTGCCGTTATCATCGCATTATCCTTTTTATTTTTTGTGATTTTACTTAAAATTTATAAAATTTTCTATCTCTTTTGAAATTAGCTCTATGCTTTTAGACGCGTCTATAAAAAGCGTTTCAAAGCCATTTTTGATAAGAATTTGCTTCATTAGACTTTGCACTTTTAAAAGATACTCTAGCCCACGAGCCTCGATCTTATCGCTTGTGCCTCTATTTTTTAGCCGTGCGCTTATAAGCTCATGGCTTGCTTCAAAAAAAACTATCTTATCTGCAAATTTATCATTTAACGCAAATTTATTAAGTTCTAAAAGTACGTTTTCATCTAAATTTTCATCATTTGCCAAAGCATAGGCGATGCCAGAGATAAAGCCCCTGTCGCTTAAAATGAGCCTATTTAAATTTGGAGCGACTAGCTTTTCAAAATGCTCAGCCCTATCAGCTAAAAAGAGTAAAATTTCAGCCCTTTTGCCTATTTTTATGTTTGAGCTTAGTAAAATTTCTCGTAAATTTTCACCAAGCTGCGTGCCACCTGGCTCTTTTGTGACGATGGCGTCACTAAATTTAGAAGCTAAAATTTCTATCTGCGTGCTCTTACCAACGCCGTCAATGCCTTCAAACAAAACATACATTTTACGCCTTTAAATTTTTAAGAATTTTTGCTGGCACTAGGTTGCTCACATCGCCGTCGTGGCGCAAGACTGAGCGGACGATCGAGCTTGAGATGAAGGCGTTATTTAAACTTGGCATAAGATAAACCGTCTCAAATTCGTCCCAGAGTGCAGCGTTTGCGTAGCCTATTTGTAGCTCGTATTCAAAGTCACTAACCGCACGAAGTCCCCTGATGACGGTGTTTATGCCGTGCGATTTAGCAAAATCAACAAGCAAGTTATCAAAGCCAAGAACGCTTACGTTTTTTAGCTCGCAAACTGCCTCTTTTGCCATCTCTATGCGTTTTTCATGTGCAAACATCGGCTGTTTGCTGTCACTTTTTGCAACTGCGACGATTACCTTGTCAAAAATTTTTGTTGCCCTTATTATAACGTCCAAATGGCCGTTTGTAATGGGGTCAAATGTCCCTGGATAGATGCAAGATTTTTTCAAATTTGCCACCTTTTGTAAAGATTATTTTCGATTTTTAAGGCATCAAGCCACTTGCCGATGATGAAATTTTCCACTTCCTGAAGGCTCTTTATGCCTGCGTAGTAGCCTAAAACCGGCGGCGCGATGGTAGCTCCAAGAGATGAGAGAAACTGCATCTGTGAAAGCGTGATCGTAGAAAACGGCATCTCTCTAACTCCCAAAACTAGCCTTTGCCTCTCCTTTAGCGCGACACTTGCGGCTCTTGTGATGAGCGTGTCGCTTATGCCATTTGCAACTTTTGCTAGCGTGTTGGTAGAGCAGGGTGCTATGATCATTGCTTCAACACCAAATGAGCCTGACGCTGGGCCTGCGCTAAGGTCTTGATCATCATAAATTTTCACGCCAAGATCATTTAAATTTAGCTTCAAATTTTCTTCAGCCTCCAAAACCTTCATGGCATTTTTACTAACTATGACGTGCGCCTCGCAACTATCTTTGGCAGCCTTGACAAGCTTTAAAAAGAGTCCAGCCCCACTTGCTCCAGTGGCTGCAAATACTATCTTTTTCATCTTATTACTGCCTCATCTTTGCCTGAAACTGTGGCCTGTAAAATTTTATTATCTTTTGTTCTTATCTTTATCATATCACCTAAATTTCCATCCTCAAGTGCCTTTACTTCAGCTATTATCTTAACGCCATCCTCGCTCAAAACTGCATTTAGCATTTGGCCTTTTTTTACTAAGCTTATGGCGTTAAACTGACGCTTGGTTAAAATTTCACCGCTTTTTATCTGCACTTTTGTTATAAGAGCCAAGCTATTTGAGCTAGAAAGTGCATCTTTTGGCCATTTGCCAAACTCAATCATCGTTGGCTGATAGTCAAGCAGGCTTAAAATATGGTTTGTATTCATTGAATTTATTGCTATAAAGGCTGGCATCTTAGCGTTAAAGCTAAATTTAAAATAGATACTTTTTAGACTCAGATCAACATCCTCAAATGATGCTCTAAATGTACCTTTTTGACTATTTTGATCACCTAAAAAGATATTTTTTAGGACGAGCTCTTTGAAATTTGTTGGAAGCTTATTTTGTGGGCTAATGCTAAGATCACTTATGCTGATACCAGGATATTCATCGCTAATTGATCTTAAAAATTGCATTTGAATCTCATCCATAATAGAGCAGTTTTTCACAAAAGCAACGCTTCCACCGCTTTTGTCATTATATGTTTTAAAATTTGCTGTTAGAATTTCATAGAGTTTTTTGCTATCTATCTTGGCTGCTCTTTTGCCCTCTAGGTTTAAAATTTCATTGTCTTCGCCATCAAAGCCAAAAGTACTAAGTGAAATTTGATCATTTAGAACGCAATACATTGGATAAATGCTGACTTCATTTGCAAAAAGTTTTGTGGAAAATAAAAAAAAGAGTATAAAAAAGATGGAGCGGGAAACGAGATTCGAACTCGCGACCCCAACCTTGGCAAGGTTGTGCTCTACCCCTGAGCTATTCCCGCAGTTAAAATGAAGTCCGCATTCTATCAGATTGTTTTTCATTTGTCAAGATTTTATGGAAGTTTTATAAGAGAAATTTCACTATTTTGCAAAATTTTGCTTTGATCTGGGCTAGTTAAAAACATAAAAGTGCTTTTTAAAATATGATCTATCATGCCAGAGCCGTATTTTCCACCATTTGTTACTATAAATTTATCATTTTCAATATTTCCAAAAATGGCATTGATCCTGCCTGATTTTACCTTTAAATTTTGTGCATTTGTAGCATTTTGCATCACAAAGCAATCCTCTTTTAAAAGAGGCAAAACAAGCATCATCATGCAAACATAAGCTGCCATTGGATTTCCAGGAAGGACAAAAATAAGTTTGCCATCTTTTTCATAAGCCTTGCAAGGTTTGCCAGGTCTTATATCAATATGTGAAAAAATTTCATTGTATCCAAGCTCACTTAGAGCTATTTTCATAAAGTCAGCCTCACCAGCGCTTGCTCCGCCAGAGCAGATAATAATGTCGTAATTTGTGGCATTTAGAAATGCCTGTTTGACAGCACTTAGCTCATCTTTTATGATGCCAAGATATGAGCTATCTTGTCCAATATACCTTAAAAGTGCAGCGATGCCAAAAGCATTTGCATTGTAAATTTCATCCTCGCTCGCTCTTTGCCAAGGCTCTATGATCTCATTTCCACTTGAATAAATTCCAACACTAGGCTGTTTTTTTACATTTATAAAACTTATGCCCTGTGCTGCTAACATCATTATGCCTCTAGTGTTTATAACCTCGCCACTTTTTAGCAAAATTTCACCAATCTTTACCTCTTCGCCTTTAAAGCGATACCCATCACCTTTTTTAAGATTATTTGGTGCTTTTATAAAATTTCCATCAACAACACAATCCTCAATCTTTATGATCGTATCAGCACCCTTTGGCATCTTCGCACCAGTCATTATCTTAACGCACTCATTTTTGCCAATGCTTAGCTGCTCTTTATCGCCTGCAAAGGCACTTGCAACTATTTTATATGGCTTGTCTTTATCTTCAAATTTCACAGCAAAGCCATCAAGTGCAGAGTTATCAAAACATGGCAAGTCTTTTACCGCCACTACATCATTTACCAATGTTTTACCAAGAGCCATGCTGATAGGTAAAATTTCACTATCTATTTTTAATTTGAACTTAGATTTAAGCGCATCTAATGCATCATTTAGTAGCATTTTTACTCCTCAAGCCTAATAATATTTGCACCAAGGCCTTGAAATTTCTCTTCTAAATTTTCATATCCTCTATCAAGGTGATAAATTCTATGTACCAAGCTTTCGCCATTTGCTATAAGAGCAGCTAGTATCAGCGCTGAGCTAGCTCTAAGATCTGTCGCCATCACATCGGCTGCATTTAGCTTAGCTGGTGCATAAACGCTTGCGATATGTCCATTTAATTTAATATCTGCTCCCATTCTAGCAAGCTCACTAACATGCATAAAGCGGTTTTCAAAAAGTCTCTCATCTATCGTGCTAACGCCATTTGCTGCAAGACAAAGCGCCATAAATTGAGCTTGCATATCTGTTGGAAAGCCCGGATACTCGGTGGTTCTTATCTCCACTGGTTTTATCTCTTTTGCTGGCAATATCGTGATCTTATCGCCGTCTACTTCGATACCAAAGCCCATCTCTTCAAATTTATTTAAAATAGCCGTCATATGGGATGCATTTGCCTTTGTGACTGAAATTTTGCTATTTGTTATAGCTCCAGCACAAAGGTATGTGCCAGCCTCGATCCTATCAGGGATTACTTCAATTTCGCAAATTTCAAGTAATTTTTGGCCACTTCCAGTTATCTTTAGTTCACTTGTGCCGATGCCTTCTATTTTAACGCCACTCTTAGCCAAAATTTCACAAATTTGCACCACTTCAGGCTCAAGCGCTACGTTAAAAAGCTCTGTCGTGCCGTGCGCTAGAGCTGCAGCCATGATGATATTTTCGCTGCCAGTTACGGTGATCTTATCAAAGACGATCTTTGCGCCTTTTAGGCCATTTAGTGCTGTTGCGACGACGTAGCCTTGCTTTATTTCGATATTTGCTCCCATTTTTTCAAGCGCATTTAGATGCAGATCGATAGGTCTTTGTCCGATCGCACATCCTCCAGGTAGGCTCACTTCACAGTGGCCAAAACGTGCAAGAAGCGGTCCAAGAGTTAAGATTGATGCTCTCATCTTTCTAACGATATCATAATTTGCAGTCGTCGAGCTTACACAGCTTGTGTCTATACTTAGTGAGTTTTTATCTTTAAATTCGCACTTTGCTCCTAGGTTAGTTAGCAGTTGGCAAAGCGTTTTTATATCAGCGACATTTGGGATATTTGTTAAATTTACACTTTTTTTTGCAAGTAAGGTTAGGGCGATGATCGGTAGAGCAGCATTTTTGGCACCGCTTATTTTTACTTCGCCACTTAATTTGGCATTTCCTTTTATCTTTAAATAGTGCATCATTGTTTTTTTGCCTTAAGAAAATATGTTTTTTGCCGATATTATATTGCTTTTTAACTTAGAATAAAGAAAGCAAAGCACTATTTCCGGTTCATTTACGTTTAAAAGTTAAAATTGCAAACACTAAAATTTTTGGATATAAATATGTCAAATTCAATAAATAAAAAAATCTTTTTTATACTTAGCATTATATTTTTTACAGGTTGTTCTTTTAATTCTAATCAACCGACAACTCCGCAAAATGAAACAAATCAAACCGTAACTTCAAGTGTTGATTTTAGTGAGCAAATGATTGGTGAAATCATAGATGAAGATAATGATAGAGAAGATAAAAAATTTGGTTCTTTTTTTAAAAAATACCTAAATACAAGAGCTGGCGGTGATTGCTCAGGATTCGTTTCTATCGTAAATGCAAAGTATCAAAATATGTATTTTGATGAAAAGACAATAAATCGCTACTACGATAATGGCGGTAGAAAGTCAAAAGCGATCTATAATTTTTATGAAAGTAAGAATTTAATTACTCATAAAAATCCAAAAATAGGTGATCTTGTATTTTTCTCAAATACTCTTGGTAAGGGCGTTCAGAAAAATAAAGATAAGAAAAATATTACTCATGTTGGCATAGTTACGGCTGTGCTTGGCGATGAGACAGTAAAATTTATACATAATTCTGGCGGAAAGATAATTCATAGCTATATGAATCTAAAACAAAAAAATGTGCATCTAAAAGGAAACCAAGAGATAAATAGCTACCTTGTAAGGTGTTCAAACTCAAGTTGCTTGGCAGCAAATAGATTTGCTGGATATGGCAAAGCAAAATAAATCAGAAATTTTTACTAAAAACCTTTTAAAACAAATACTAGGCTCAAATTTTAAGCATTATTTATATAAATTTACACTCGTAAATACAGATTTAAATAAAGAGAAAATATGAATTTTTTTGATGAAATTTGGGAAATTTTAAATGAAGACGAGATTGGGCTTAAATTTTTAAAATTTGAGCTATTTTATGAGAAATTTAAACGAGATTTTAATATAAATTTTTACGAAAGCTCTAAACCAAACGAGCTAATAACGCCTAGCTATGCAAAATTTTGTGAAGTAGTTAGCATGAAAGAGCTAAACAAAAAAGTAAAGCCAAAGGATAAAAATTTAAATTTTATCCACTCGGTAGCTCATATTGAATTTAGTGCTATTGACATCGCGCTTGATGCTTGTTATAGATTTAGAAATTTGCCAAGAGAATTTTATGAAGACTGGCTAGAAGTGGCTGAAGATGAGATCAGACACTTTTGCATGATAGAAAATTTGCTCTTAAAGCAGGGCGGTAGATACGGCGAGCTAAGTGTGCATGATGGGCTTTTTATCGCACTTCAAAAGACTTCAGATAGTCTAACTAGCCGTATGGCGCTACTGCCAAGATATATGGAGGCAAATGGGCTTGATGCAAATGCTCATATCATAAAAAGGCTTGAAGGCGAGGGCGGGCAAGAAGAGCTAATAGAGTGCCTAAAAGTCATATTAAAAGAGGAAGTTTCTCACGTTTATAAGGGCGATAAGTGGTTTAAATTTGCCTGTAAAAAAGAGGGCATTGACGAAAATAGCTACTTTGGCATTATCTTAAGTTTATATCCAAATTCATTTAAAAATGTTAGAGAGATCAATGAACAAGATCGCTTAAAAGCTGGATTTAGCAAAGAAGAGCTTTGCTTGATAAAGAATTTCTCAAAGGAGAGATAGTGAGTAAAATTTATTTCATAAGACATTCAAAAGCGGTTGATGAGAATAAGGACGGAGCTAAAGATGCCTTAAGGGAGCTTAGTCAAAAAGGCAAAGAAGACGCTAAATTTATGGCAAATAGACTAAAAATGTATGATGTGATGCCAGGGGCTATCTTTTCCAGTAGTGCCAAAAGATGCGAGCAAACGGCAAAGATTATCGCTAAAACTTTAAAATTTAAAGAAGAGACCAGTCTTATAGATGAGCTTTATGATATAAGTTTTGAAGATCTTTTAAAATTTGTCAAAAATATAGATGAGAGTTTGGATGAGATTTTTATCATCACGCACAACCCAAGCATAACTGAAATTTGCGAGTATTTAAGCGATTCATCAATAGACAATATCCCAACTTCTGGAATATTTTGCGTTGAGTTTGGATGTAAATTTAGTGAGTTAAAAGAGGGTGGTGCAAAAGCATTATTTTTTGACCACCCCAAAAAACATCAAAGATAATTTAACACTTTAGTTTTTATCTTTAAAAATTTCGTTATATGAAGTAAAAATTTGCTTGCTTAGATCTTCTATTTTTTTAGACTTATCAACAAAATAATTTAAATTTTGTTCATTATAGCCAGAGGCCGACTTCTCGAGCAAGAGCTTGATTTCATTATTTAGCGACGATGTAAGCTCTTTTGACTTATCAAAATTTTTGTTTTGTTTGTGTTCACTTATGCTCTCGTTCTCATACCAGTCTAGCAGGCTCTGCGCTAAATTACGTATTTCCTCACTGTATCCTTGCTCGTTTATAAGGTCAGAGTACACTTTGGTTTTGTAAGCGATTTGCGAAATTTTTGCGATTATGGCAAAGGTTTTATTTTCGACATATTTTGATGTTTGAGCGGTATTTTGTGCGTTTGCATTAAACTCGCTCAATACCTTTTTGAAATTTTCTACATTTTGTGTTGTTAGTTTAGAAATTTCATCGATTTTTTTAGAATTTTCATCGATATCATTTACCTCTTGCTGAAGTGTTTTTATATTGACTTCTATGTCGCTTGCGGCTTTTTGTGTGTTTTCAGCTAGCTTTCTTACCTCATCAGCAACTACCGCAAAACCACGTCCGTGCTCTCCTGCACGAGCAGCTTCAATGGCGGCATTAAGAGCAAGCAGATTTGTCTGATCGGCAATATCTTTTATTAAATTTAAAACAGAGCTTATTTCAGAAGCCCTAGTGCTTAGCATGCCAGTAGCATTTGAGCAGCTTTGTACTAGACCATCAAGCTCTCCCATGTTTTGACTAAGCTCGGCGATGTTTGACATATTTTCTCTTGCTATTTGTGCGGTTTGTCCAGCATCTGTTGCTGTTTGGCTTAAATTTTTGATACTTTCATTTAGATCATCTCTTACATCATTTATGCCATTTATGCCGTTTCCAAGTTTATCAAGCTCACTTGAGAGAAGACCTCTGATTTTACTTTTTAGTCCTTCTTTTATACCAATGACTCCATTACTCATAGATATGGCATTTCTTTTAAATGCGCCTCTAAACCCTTCTACAAATATATTTCTATATGTTTTTGAGTTTTGTGCAGCTTGGACTGAGGTTGAAATTTCACGTTGAAGCGCTTCAACTTGATCTAGCAAATCATTTATGCCAAGGGCGACTTCATACATCTCGTCCTTTTCTCCAACATTTACAATGCGAGGCTCTAGTATGCCATTTCTTGCCGATTTGACAACACTTAAAATCTCATTTATTGCATTTGATTTTTTCTTAAACATATCTAGAACCTTTGCAAGTTGTTTATAAATTCATCATAGCTTGTTGATTTTTCTTCTAAGAATTTTAATAAATATTTTTTAGATGCTTCAATACCGCCATCTCGTTCTAGCTCAAGTAATTTTGCATAAAGTGGTTTTATGATCTCTATCGCTTTTGCATTTGGCTTACGTCTAACAGAATAGTATCCAACGATATTATCTTGTTGATCAAGCGAGGCTGTGATATTACCAAATACCCAGTAAAATCCACCATTGAGAGTTTTATTTTTAATAAAGGCAAAAATTTCCTCTTTATTTTGTATACGTTCCCAAAGTAGCTTGAAAATAACTCTTGGCATATCAGTGTGCCTTATTATATTGTGCGGTTTTCCCAAGAGATCACCTTGTTTTACTCCTACGATATTTAAAAAAGGCTCGTTGCAATAAGTAATCCTTCCTTTTGTATCCGTTTTTGAAACTAAAAATGCGTTCTCATCAACGCCATATTCTTTTTCTATAGACATTTTACTCCTTTAAATATAGATTTAATTTTTAACAGCTTTTGCCATATCCCACATTGGCATAAATATACCAAGGGCGAGCAAAAGCACCATAGCTGCGATAAATATTAGTAGTATCGGCTCAATATAGTTTGAAATATTATCAATAATATCATTAAATTTCACTCTATAATAATCAGTAACCTTTTGTGTCATGTCATCTAAGCTACCACTTTGTTCGCCAGCACCTATCATTTGTATAAGCATACCCTCATAAAGTCCAGTTTGCCTAAAGGCCTCGGTTAAGCTTATGCCACGGCCAACCAGCACTTTTACAGCAGTTAGTTTATTTCTTATGTCTTGATTTGAAACAGTTACAACGGCAGTATCTAGCGCATCAGCGATAGGAAGTCCAGCACGAACAAGCTCTGTAAAGATTAGATTAAATCTACTCATATTTGCAAAAAATATTATTTTGCCCACAAGATAGACTTTTAGTAGGTATCTATCGACCTTATCCCTAAAATTTTCATCATTTGAATATTGCTTTTTTAGCAAAAAAGCAAATGCAACAAGAACAACTATTATATATATGCCGTAATTGCTCATTATGTATTCAATGTTTAGTAAAATTTTAGTAGGAAGGGGGAGGTCGGCATTAAGCTGGCTAAAAATTTCTCGAAATTGTGGAACAACTGATGTCATAAGCACAATAAAAGCCAAAATTATAGAGCATATTACGGTTATTGGATACCTTATAGCTTTTTTAAATTTTTGCTGGTTATACCAGACTTCTTGCAAGATAGAAGCTAGCTTTGATAATGCATCAGCCATATTACCAGTGCTCTCTCCAAGCCTTACCATGGCAACAGTGACATCGCCTAGCTCTTCTTGAAAATTTTCTATACTTTGAGTTAAGCTTGCACCTTGATTTAGGTCTTCATCTAATGTTTGAAATATTATTTTTAGCCTTTTATCCTCGGTAGCATTTGCTGTCTCTTTTATGCCATCATGTATTGATATACCAGCATTAGTCATAACGCTAAGTTGCCTTATGGTAGCAACTAGAGCTGGAATTTTTACTTTTGAAGAAGAGAATATTTTATTAAATTTTTCTTGCAAGTCCAAAAAATCATTGTTGATACTTGAAACTTGAGTTTCTTTGATCTTTACTATCATGCCTTGAATATTTGCACGATTTTTTACATCATTTTTGCTATTGGCCTTTAGGCTCATCTTTTGGCGTTTGCCATCTTTTATATATTCTATTTCATAAAATTTCATATCTTGGCAACTCTATATACTTCTTCGATTGTTGTTACACCATTTGCTGCACGTATAACGCCATCATGGAACATATCTATAAAGCCTTCGTCATAGGCAGCCTTTTTAAGCTCTTCTTTTGAAGCGTTATTTGCTACGATACTTGCTATGTGATCGCTGATAGATAATATCTCACTTATCATTTCACGCCCTAGATATCCGGTTTGTGAGCAGTGCTGGCAACCCACGCTTTTATAAAATTGATAATCTTCGGGAAGAAATTTCTTGATCTCATCAAGAGCTTTTTGAGATAGCGTGACTTTTTGTTTGCAATACGGGCAAAGCTTTCTTACAAGCCTTTGAGCCTCAATGCAAACTAGTGCACCACTTACTAAATATGGCTCAATACCCATATCAACCATACGAGGCAGAGCGCTAATAGCGTCGTTTGTATGAAGTGTAGAAAAGACTAAGTGACCAGTTAGTGCCGCTTGAATCGCGATTCTAAGCGTCTCTTGATCTCTGATCTCACCTATCATAATAATGTCTGGATCTTGCCTTAAAATAGAGCGAAGAGCTGAGATAAAAGTAAGCCCAGCCTTCTCATTTACATGTACTTGTTGGATCATATTTAGCTGATACTCGACCGGATCTTCAACAGTAATAATCTTAGTTTTTACACTTTTTATATCATTTAATGCGCCATAAAGTGTAGTCGTTTTTCCTGATCCTGTAGGACCAGTAACTAGGATGATGCCATAAGGAGCTTTCATGCTCTTTTTAAATTTAGCAAAGTTATCTGGATGCATACCGAGGTCTTCAATGTTTATGATAACTTTTGATTTGTCCAAAATTCTTAAAACTATGCTTTCGCCGTTTAAAATAGGTAGTGTAGAGATACGAAAATCGTACTCTTTATCTAAAATTTGAGCTGAAAATCTACCATCTTGTGGGCGGCGGCGCTCCGCGATATCCATGTTTGAAAGTAGCTTCATACGGCTTACCATCGGCGGATAGATATCTTTATCAAATATAAATGTCTCGCTTAGCATGCCATCTATCCTGCTTCTTACGATGCAGTTTGTCTCGGTTGGCTCGATGTGAATATCGCTCGCTCTGCTTTGAATAGATGTTTTTAAAATTATCTCAATTAGCTTTAAAATTCCAGAGCTTTCTGTGCTTTGTCCTTGGCTGCTAGAGCTTGAAAGCTCTTTTCTAATCTCTGTAATAACGTCCTTTATGCTTTCATTAAGAGCTATTTTGTTTATATATTTTTCTATCTGGGCTGGATCGGCGCAAGCTACTTTTAATAGCTTTCTGTTAAATAAATTTTGAACTTTATCTTGAATGATCACATCAAAAGGATTTTTAAAAGCTACATAAACGCTTATCTCATCTTCTTTTACTGGGATAGCGTTATATGATTTTAGCTGCGAGGTGCTTAGCTTTTCACTGATACGGTAGTCGATATCTATGTCATCAAGATCAAAAAATGTGATTTTAAATTTATCGCACACATATTGAATAAAGCGCTTTTGATCTATCTGAAGACTAGTCGAAATTTCATCAATGTCAGTGTGTCCTCTTCTATAAATATCAGATAGAATTTCAAAAAAAATCTCTTCCTCTAGCATATTTTCTTCAAGCAAAATAGCCAAAAGACTTTTTTCGTTTATCTTTTTTATCTCTATAATCTTTAAAATTTGCTCATCATTTAGTTTATTAAGTTGCTCTAATGTTTTTAGCGTTAAATTTTCTAAATTATTCATCTCTTCTCTTTATCTATACTCAATCTGCGAAGTAAGATCGTCATTTTTAAAAATTTTTAAAATCATTTTTGCAAAATTTGAGCCAACGATTGCACTAAGCTCATATCTTGTATCTGAATTTGGCTCTTCAAAAATGAATACACCAAGCTCCTCAATGTATTCTTTTTTGACAAATTTATCAAATATAAATGAAAGAATATAATCGCTCTTTGGAAGCCTAATATAGCTTATATCAGCCCCATCCAAGATAGCATGAAGCAATAGCTTTTTTTTAAGCAATATATCAGCAAAATATGCTGCATTCTCTCTTGAACTTTGTGTTTTTGATAGTTTGCTTGCTGGAAGAGCAAGCCTATCTATATCATTTGTTTTTAAACAAGATATGCCAAAGATATTAAGAAATTCTTCATTTTGTGAATCTTTTAAAAGATCTTGTATTTTTTGATTACAAATTTTAGAATATTCAGCTTTTTCAAAATAACTTTTAATATCAGCCGCCCCAAGCGCAAAGGCATTTAATGATAAAAATATAACAAGCAAAAATTTCACAACGTATCACTTTTTATCTTATTTATTAGCTCATTTATTTCTAGCTTATTTTTATTTTTATTATATTCTTCTAATGCACGCAATGCGTCATCTTTTTGTTTTAGCATATATTTTGCCTTAGCAAACATAACCCAAGACTCCTCAATGCTACTATCTAAATTATTTGCCGATAGTGCCCATTTTATAGTGTCACTGTATCTTTTATCTTGATAGCATTTTCTTGCTATTTTAAGGGCGATTTCTGGATTTTTATTTTTATTAAAATCTTCTTTTAGCATAGAAATTTCATTATTTTCACTTGAAATTTGAATATCAATTTTTGGCTTTGTCTTTGGTTCTAATTCTATTATCTCTTCATTTGGTAGAGGCTGCCCATTTTGTATATTTTCATTTTCAGTTGGTAAATTTAGCTTTAGCCAACCGCCACCATTTCTTTGTTTTTTATCTGATGCCTGCTCTTTATTATCTTCATTTAGCTTTATGGATTGTTCTAGCTTTTTAGCTATTTTCTCAGCGAGCTCATCTTGTTTTTTATCTGATTCAAATCTCTCTTTTGCCTGCTCACTTTTTTGTTTGCCATCTTCTAAAATATTTTTACTGACATTAGTTTCAGTAAAGGTTGTGTTCTTTTCTTTTATATCTTTTTGTATCGTCAAATTTTTCTCAACTAAAGTTGGAGTATTGGTTGTCTCTTTTTTGTTTTTAGCATTTGAGAAAAATAAAAAAGCACCAAAAATAAAAGCGATTAGCAAGATCATAATTATTAAAAGGCCTAGCTTTTTATGTGATAACAATTTTAAAAAGCTATTTTTATTCTTTTTTTCGTACTCTTCATAGAGCTTTTCTAACCTTTGAATTTCTTGTAATTCAAGCATGAATTATTCCTGTATCAAGTGCAGACATTGTTAAAATTTTAATATTTGCGTCCTCGCTACTTAATTTTGATGGCTGGTTTTGTTCGTAATATTCACAAATTTCATAAAATTTATACATAATTTTATTTAGTGTGCGTAGATTTCCGCAACAAAGCTCATAGGCTTTGTCATAGTCTTTTTTATGAAAATTTAGGTATTTATCGTAGCCTTTTTGTCCTATTTTTCTTTGCAAATAGACTATGATTTCATTCGTGTTTGCACTTCCAAGCTCTATACTCTCCCAAATTCTAGTTTGAAAATAGTCTTTTGCTAACACATCTTCATTTTCAGTTTTATGAATCGTAAATAGAAATTTAAATAATCTTGTATCGGCCATCAGCCTTATTTTTTCGATCAATTCAGTAGGATAAAGTTGCGCTTCATCCAAGATGACAACTATTTGGTTTTGTAAAATTTCATCTTTATTTTTAAATTCTTTTGAGTAGTGTGCGACAAAACTTTCAAAATTATTTATATTATCAAGTTTATTTCCGTATATATCTTCACAAAGAGCTTCTATAAATGTAGCCTCGCTAAAAAAAGGATGCGGGAAAAAAATTAATTTTTTATCCTTTTGAAGATCAGAGGCTATCTTGTTTAACAAAAAAGTCTTTCCACTGCCAGGCTTGCCATAAAAAAGTATAAGCTTTAATGGCTTTTTTAGAGCCGAGACGATCTTATTGTAACAAGTGATTGAGTTATCTAGATTAACAAAATCAGCTACTTCGTCTTCGTTGATAAAGATATCTTTTATATCTGTATAAATATTCTTATTATTCATAGATCGTTTTAGAAAAACCTAAGTCTTTTAATGATTGATTAAGTGGCTTTTTTTTGTCAAAATCAACTACATGAGGAGTGATGACAAAGATAAGCTCTGTTGTTTTTATATTGTCTCTTGTACTTTTAAAGACGCCACCTATAAGTGGGATGTCAGAAAGAAGAGGCACAGAAGTATTATTTTTACCCTTTGTCTGGCCTATTAATCCACCAAGAATAATAGTATCACCGCTATCAACTTGAACAACGGTTGAAAGCTTCTTTTGCACTGTATCTGGAGCAATCTCTCTTAACGCATTTTGTCTTGTGTCGTCTTCAGCGTATTTAAAGTTACTAAGCGATGGATTGATTCGAAGCATGATTTTATTATTATCAGAGACTTCTGGTAGTAAATTTAATAATATGCCTATAAAAACAGAGTATTGTTTGTAAGTGGTTGTCAACCTATCGCTATTGCTGTTTCCATTGTCAGTCTTTTGTTGAACACGGTAGTTTATGTTATCACCAACTGAGATTAGCGCTTGCTGATTATTAAGTGTTGTTACTTTTGGACTTGATATAACCTTTGTCTTTCCATTTGTTTCAAGAAAATTTATCATTCCATCAAGGCTAAAATTTAAATTAGCTGCGATATTTAATGTACGTCCAAATCCATCGCTTAGGCTATTGCCTTTATTTGTCCAAGTTGCACTTGAGCTCGGATTGTTTCTTGAATTACCAATGTATGTATTAAATCCAAGTTCAAATTTACTCCAATCAACGCCTTGTTTGTATTCATTATTTAACTCAACTGAGATAATAGAAACATCAATAATTACTTGTTTTTTTAGTCTTTTTTGCATTTCATCTATATACTTCTCAACTCGCTTAAGTTGAGAAGGGGTAGCTGTAACAGTGATAAGACCTGCATTTTGATTTATGATAGGATCAGGCGCTGTGATATGTTCGCTACTATTATTTAAAATAGCTTTAAGCTCAGCATCTAGTTTTTCCCAAAAGTCAAACCTTTCAGTAGTTTTTATAAGGTTGCTTGAGCCTTGAGAACTATCATCTTGGGAATTATCGCTACTACTTGAACCACTAGAAATTTCAGATGGAGTAGCATCCACTGAAGCTTGGGTGACAGCAGTTCCTTCTCTAATAGAAGTTATATAATCTAGTTTAAAAATTTGAGTTTTTAAAGATGAAATTTTTAATACATTATTTGAAAACTCGTAGCTTAAATTTTTCTCACTTAAAAGTAGGTCGAAAACTTCGCTAAGACTCATATTTCTGATATTAACACCAAAAACTTTATCTTTTAGCTCTGTTTTGCTATAAGTATCCTTTGCAACAATACTAAAGTTACACATTTCTGAAAGCTGATTTAACACATCTACTAGCGCAACATCATCTGAAATTTTCATATTAAAATTCTTGCTTAAACAACTACTCTCATTAGCACTAGCATAATTCATATTTAAGCAAATGAGTGCACCCATTATTAATATTTTATTTAATCTTAATCTCAACATTTTTACTTCCATTTTTTAAAATTAGCTCTTGTTTCTCATCGCCTTTTACTAAAAAAACGCTATTTTTAGTAATGTTAGCTATTTTGTAACCATCAACAATATCACCGACAGCATACCATTTGGAATCAATATTTGCTTTGTTTAATAAAATTGCTTTTAAACTAAGCCCTTTTGAAGCTTGAGTGATAATTGATAAATTTTGATCTGTTACCGTCTTGATAGGCTCTTGCTTAAAAGGATTTTTTATACTAGAAAGCTCAATATCGCTAAGACCGCTTCTTTTTTCCTTTATTTTTTCAAAAATTTTATCATAAGAATCCATTTCCTCTTGAAGCTGATTAGCAAAAGCAATATTTAAAAATAAAAAAGCCAATAAAATTTTTATTTTCATTAGTATTTCATCCCCCAAACAGATATCGAGATCTTAGCGCCAAGCTCTTTTTGGGTAGAATTTACATCCATTTTATGAAGATCAACCACTAGCTTTGATTCTTCAAGGCCATTTATATATGAAAGCATATCTTTAAAACCTCCCAAAAATGTCAAGTCAATATTTAAAATTTGCTCAATTTTTTGGAAATTTGGCTCTTTTATATCACTTTTTAACTCTAAAATTTTTATATTATTTTGCTTCGCTAAAGATACGATATTGTCTAAGAAATTTGCCCAATTTTGATCGTTAAATAATAAAAACGATAGTTCTTTTAGCTTTGAGTCAAAATGAGCATTAAATTTTAAAACGCTAGAATATTTGCCTTTAAGCGTTTCAAGTATTTTTGACTCTTCATTTATTTTAAAATTTTTATCCCCACTAGGTGAGCTAGTCGATCTTAAATAATCTCTTGTTCTTGAAAGATCATTGCTAATTTTAGTATGCGTATTAAATCTTTCATCATAAAAATCTTGCGACGGATCAAAACAAAGCATATAAACAATATAAATAATAATTAAAGCTGAACCCAAAAAAATTATATTTGTTTCGCTTTGTTTTTTTGCGTCAAAATACTTATCTATTTTACTTAAAACGTCTTGTCTCATTGTCTAATCTCTATACTTATATTACTTTCATACTCGTTATTTTGTTTATCTTCTTTAATTTTTTTTGTATTTACTGAATATTTAGGCGTCTTGCTGATATCTTTTATTAGCTGCGTAATCCTTTTTTCATTATCGCTAACAACCGTTACAGTTAAATTTTTATCATTATTTTTAATATTTGTTATAAAAACGCTATTGTTGTTTATCATATCGGTAATTTCAAAAAGATTTAAACCTTTCATTACGTAATGATCTTTTTTATTTTCAATTTCTTGAAGCAACCCTTTTCTAAAATTTAACTTCTCTTCCTCTTTGTCAGTCAATCCCTTTATATCATTTTGATCTTTTTTTAGTCTTTCAAGAGTACTTCTTATTTGTGCTGCTTGTGCATTAAGAACATCAAGCTCATCACTTAGCTTTTGTGAATCTGCCTCTAAAATACTGCCAGCTATATAATTATAAAGTGGATAGGACATGCTTAGGCAAAAAGCAGCGGCACATGTCAGTATAAATTTACCGCTTTTTCTCTTTGTGAACGGATCAGGCCTAAGTAAATTTGAGAAGTTAAAATCGGCATTAAAGGCCTCTTTTTTGTAAAAATTTGCATATAAAGCCATCATGTTATATCGTTCGCTAATGGCTAAATTTTTAGAATTTATTACAGTGCTTGTATTTAATTTCGTAGCATTTGTGCCGAGCTTTGTATTGATAAATTTTTCAAAACGCTCTATTTTATAGTCGCAGTCAATATAGATATTTTTTATATTTATGCTATAGATTCTATTGACAACATTTATCGTGTCATTTACGTAAAATATATAGTCCTCAAAAACAGTATTTAAATCGTAGCTAAAGCCTTCTTCATTGCTATCTAAAAGTCCTCTTGTTTTTAGGATATCTAAAAAGCTTTCTAGGCTTACTCTTTCGCCGCTTTGCTCTATAAATTTATCTTTTAGATAATTTAGTGTGTATCTTAAACCTCTTGATGTAAGGTATTCTCCATTTACATAAATGCTTATAAATGCTTCATCGGCCCTAAATGTCAAAAAACAATCACTCTGAGTGCTAGGAAGTAAGCCCTTTTTGTAGATAGCACTATATAAGAGTGGCTCTACAACGACATAATCTATAAAAGGTACTCTTTTAGAAATATTTTTAAATATTTTATTTATCGTTTCATTTGTGGCAATAAAAACATTAAAAATTCTGTCTTCTTTTTCAACATTGCTTTCAAAATAAACTATTTTATAGTCAATCGCAGGATCAAGAGAGAGCTCTTCATAAATTTTGATCGAGATATTATTTTCAATATCCTCATCATCTATTGTTCTTGAGATGTTTATGGTAGCTGTTATTATATCTTTGTACTCGATATAAGATATAAAAAAGTCTCGCTTTAAAATATTCTTTGAGAGACTTAGCGAATCGACATTGCTATTAGAAAATCTAAAACCTTCATATTCATAAGGATTTAGCGTAACGATTGGATTATCGTTAATTTTTCTAAGCTTTAACATAAAAATTTACCTCATAATGCTCTAATTGGGCTGTATTTTAATATTTTTACAATAAAAAATCAATATCCAATTATTTTATTAAGGCTCTTTTCTTCTTTACTCCAGCCTTTTTTAACGATTACATCGAGTTTCAAAAAGACCTTTGATCCGGTTAAATTTTGTATTAACTTTCTTGCAAAAATTCCTATTCGTTTTATCGTTTCACCATTTTTGCCAATGATCATACTCTTATGAATATCACGCTCTGTAATAATGCTTGCATAAATTTCAGTAATACCCGACTTTTCTTTTACACTTTTTATTATTGCGTCGCTAAGATATGGGATCTCGTCGCTTAAATTTTCATAGATCGCTTCAAGTATAAATTCTCTAAAAATTTCTTTCTCGTTTGTTGGCGTAAGAAATTCTGGATCATAAAAGTACTCATGCTCTGGCAAAAGCTTGCAAATTTCATCAAGAAGTGGCTTTTTATAGGTAGGCTGCTTGGTGCTAAAAGTAAGCAAAGATGCAAATTTATCTTGAAATTTCTGATACTGGGTAATTTTTTCTAAAACTTTTGCATTTGTGCTCTCATCTACTTTTGTTAGCACTAGTATGTGTGGTTTTTCAGGTTTTAGAGCTAAAAATTTCTCATAGTCGTCGGTATTATCGTGAATAGGCGCTAAAAATACGATAAGATCGCAGTCTCCCATCGATTTTATCGCTTGACTAATTAGTAGTTGATTTATCGCCTTGTTGCTCTCGTGAAGTCCTGGTGTGTCGGTGAAGATGATTTGATCTTCACCATTCATTACTATGCCATTTATCTTTCTGCGAGTTGCATTTTGTTTGTGCGAGACGATAGCGATCTTTTCGTTTAATAACGCATTTAAAAATGAGCTTTTGCCAGCATTTGTGCGTCCTATGATGCTAACAAAGCCTGATTTCAAAGTATATACCTCGCTAGGTCTTGATCTTCGACAACATCTTTTAGACGCTCTTTTACGAGCTCTTTTGTCACATTTATTTTCTCGCCGCTCTTTTCGCTAGCCTCAAAGCTGATATCTTCTATCACGCGCTCGATCACCGTATGAAGGCGTCTAGCACCGATGTCTTCCATCTTTTCGTTTGCGGCATGAGCGATCCTAGCTATCTCTTTTATCGCTTCATCGTCAAATTCTAGCTCGACATTCTCGGTTGAGAGCAGGGCGATGTATTGTTTTAAAAGCGAATTTTTTGGCTGAGTTAAAATTTGATAAAGCGCGTCCTCATCAAGGCTATCAAGCTCCACTCTTAGTGGAAAACGCCCTTGAAGCTCAGGGATGAGATCGCTTGGCTTGCTTATATGAAAGGCACCAGCCGCGATAAATAAAATGTGATCCGTTTTTAAATTTCCAAATTTGGTATTTACATTAGAGCCCTCAACGATAGGCAACAAGTCTCTTTGCACGCCTTCTTTGCTAGGATCCTGCCTGTTTGAGCCACCTGAGCCGACGGCTACCTTATCGATCTCGTCTATAAAGATGATGCCTTCGTTTTCAGCCCTTCTTAAAGCCTCAGTTTTTATGCTCTCAAGGTCTAAAATTTTATCATTTGCTTCGCTTTGAAGAGCTTTTTTAGCGTCTTTTACCTTCATCTCTTTTTTGATGTTTTTACCGCCGATGCCAATTATCTTTATAAAGCTCTCTTGCATCTGCGCCATGTCAGGTGGCACGTTTGAGCCAGCTTCAAGCGGGTTTTGCTGTACCTCGATCTCGATACTTAGCTCGTCAAGCTCGCCGTTTCTTAGCCTATTTAGCATCTTCTCATAGCTCTTAGTGTATTCTGTTTGCTTTTCCTCGCTTGCACCTTTTGGAAGTGGTGGCAATAGCTTTGAGACGATCTTTTCTTCGATGTAGGCGTTGATTTTGTCTTGGTTTTTCTCGCTTTGCTCGTTTTTTACGAGATTATATGATGCCATAGCAAGGTCTCTTACCATGCTCTCAACGTCACGACCAACAAAGCCAACCTCGGTATATTTGCTAGCCTCGACCTTGATAAATGGCAGCCCCATCATCTTTGAAAGACGCCTTGCGATTTCGGTTTTACCAACGCCTGTTGAGCCGATCATCAAGATATTTTTTGGCATGATGTCATCTTGCAAGCTCTTTTCAAGCTTCATGCGGCGGTAGCGGTTGCGAAGCGCGATCGCTATGATCTTTTTGGCGTCCTTTTGACCGATCACATAGTCATCTAAAAATTTGACAATTTCTCTTGGTGTTAAGTTCATTTTCTCTCTTATTCTAAAACATAAGTTTTGATGTTTGTATTTGTATAGATGCAAATTTCGCCGGCGATCTTAAGGCTCTCTTTGACTAGCTCTTCTTCGTCGATATCAGCAAATTTATCTAAAGCACGGGCCGCTGAGAGAGCGTAGTTGCCACCACTTCCAATAGCTGCTATCTTGCCATCTTCTGGCTCTACAACATCTCCAGTGCCACTAAGTAAGAAAATTTTATCCCTATCAAGCACAAGCATCATCGCTTCAAGCTTTCTTAGATACTTGTCTTTGCGCCACTCTTTGCTAAATTCTATAACCGCCTTTAGCAAATCGCCCTTTGTATGCTCTAAATTTTTCTCAAACATATCAAAAAGATTAAACGCGTCAGCAGTGCTACCAGCAAAACCAGCTAGAACTTTGCCGTTGTGAATTTTGCGAATTTTTACGGCATTGCCTTTTAAGACGGTGTTGCCAAAGCTCACCTGTCCGTCGCCACCGATGACCGCTTTATTTTTGCCTTTGTAGGCTAAGATGGTTGTCGCATGAAACATCTATTCTCCTTGCACATCAACCTTCAAGCTCGCATTTATCGAGTGTCCTAGCTTTACATGAACGTCATAAAGGCCGACTGCTTTTAGGTGAGTGTCCATGTCGATCGCTTTTTTCTCGACAACTAAATGATGCGTTTTCTCAAGCTCTGCTGCAATCTCTTCTTTTGAAACTGAGCCAAAAAGCGAGCCATTTGCGCCAAGAGTTTTCTTGATGACAACTGTCACTTTTTCAAGCTCTTCTTTAAGCTTTTCTAAATTTGCGATCTCATATTTTAGCTCTTCTGCCTTTCTTTTTTGAGCTGCTTCATATTGGCGAAGAACGTCTGGAGTAGCTGCTTTTGCAAAGCCTTTGCCGATTAAGAAGTTGTTGCCGTAGCCGTCTTTTACCTCTTTTATCTCGCCAGCTTTACCAAGCGCCTTTACATCTTTTATTAATAATACTTTCATTTTTATCCTTTTAAATTTTATTTTTAGTCAAATTTTCGCCCATTTTTGCGTGCGATGATGAAGCGAAGCGCGTTTAGTTTGATAAATCCCTCTGCATCTTTTTGGTCATACACGCTATCTTCTTCAAATGTGCAGTATGCCTCGCTAAATAGATTATCATTTTTACTGCTTCTGCCAAGGATAGTCACGTTGCCTTTATAAAGCTCAACTTTTACAGAGCCATTTACGTGCTCTTGGCTCTTGTCGATAAGGGCTTGGAGCATATTTCGCTCAGGTGACCACCAGTAGCCGTTGTAAATTAGCTCGGCATATTTTGGCATGATCTCATCTTTTAAGTGAGCTGCACCGCGGTCAAGTGTGATGCTCTCTATCGCTCTGTGAGCTTTTAGCATTATCGTGCCGCCAGGAGTTTCGTAGCAGCCGCGGCTCTTCATACCAACTGAGCGGTTTTCTACGATGTCAAGTCTGCCGATGCCGTGTTTTGCGCCAAGACGATTTAGCTCAGTTAAAATTTCAGCTGGGCTCATTTTTTTGCCGTTTATGCTCACTGGATCGCCTTTTTCATAGCCAATCTCAATGATCTCGCTCTTATCTGGAGCATCTTTGGGGCTTACTGTCCATCTCCACATATCATCTTCTGGTGCGTGGCTTGGGTCTTCAAGCACTAGACCTTCGTAGCTGATGTGAAGTAAATTTGCATCCATTGAGTATGGGCTTTTGCCTGGTTTTTTGGTGATATCTATGCCGTTTTTCTCAGCGTATGCCAAAAGTTTTTCACGGCTGTTTAGATCCCACTCGCGCCATGGAGCTATGATAGTTAGGTTGTCGCCAAGTGCGTAGTATCCAAGTTCAAAGCGAACTTGGTCGTTGCCTTTGCCTGTTGCTCCGTGACTCACGCCATCAGCGCCAACAAGCCTTGCGATCTCGCTTTGTCGTTTTGCTATTAGTGGGCGCGCTATTGATGTGCCGAGCATATATTCGCCCTCGTAGACTGCATTTGCTCTAAACATTGGAAATACATAATCACGTACAAATTCTTCTCTTAAATCTTCAATAAAAATATTTTCAGGCTTCACGCCAAGTGCTAGGGCTTTTTTGCGTGCAGGCTCTAGCTCCTCGCCTTGGCCGATGTCAGCTGTAAATGTGACTACTTCGCAGTTATATTCATCTTGAAGCCATTTTAAAATGATACTTGTGTCAAGTCCGCCAGAGTATGCTAAAACAACTTTTTTTACATCTTTTTTCATAGCTGTCCTTTTGTTGAAAATGGTCGTATTTTAGCCTAAATTGATTAATCTTTAAT
>NZ_PIRR01000013.1:0-43165 GCF_003048555.1 Campylobacter concisus
GGCTTAAGTAAAGCATCTTGCATAAAAATTAAAATTATTTTGATTTTTATCCACGTTATATTATAAAAACTTCAAATACAAAAAATTTCACACTATCATCACTGCAGCTACGGCAAATCCGCCATCGTGAGTTATGCTAAGGCTTGCTTCTTTGATATTAAAATTTGTATAAATTTTTGTGCTAAATTTTATCTTTGGTGCGTTTTTTGCGTCTTTGCTAAGCTCAATGTCCAAAAAGCCACACTCTTTGCTGATGCCCACACCAAGAGCTTTGCTAGCTGCTTCTTTGGCCGCCCAAAATCCAGCCAAAGTCGCATCATTTTTTGCTAGCGTGATCTCGTCATCACTAAGAAATTTTTTTAAAAAAAGCTCGCCATAACGAGCCTTAAGTTTTGAAATTCTATCTATCTTAACGATATCAATGCCTATCATTGCACCACAAAATCAGTAAAAAATATGTTTTTGATGTAGCCATCATTTAGCACTTCATTTAGCTTGCCGACGATCTCGTCTTTTAGCCTATCCTTGCCCTTTGCGGTGCTTACTTCTTCGTAGGTTTTTGATGAAAGTGTTCTGATAATAATATCTCTTAAAAGTGCTTTTTTCTTATCAAGCTCAGGAGTTAGCAACTCATCGCTTTGCTCCATATCGATCTTAGTTTTAAGAAATCTTGAGCCATTTTCGCTAAGCAAATTTACAATAAACTGATCAAGTGGATATATCGGTCCCATATTTGAATAGTCGTTGCTACCATGCTTTGCCTTATTTTGAGCTGGCATGGACTGCGTTTGAGTCTGAGCTGATGCTTGCATCATATTTGCCTCTTTTGGCTCGTCAGAACTAAGCATCAAAAACGCGACTAGTCCTCCAATAACTAGCAGCAAAACAAATATCGCAATGATAATTATCATTAATGCACCATTGCCACCTTTTTTTGCTTTTTTCTCTTCAACTTCTTCAGTCATCTTTCCTCCTTTAAGTTTTGGCTATAATTATACAAAAAATTCGCAAAAATGAGAAAAAATGATACATAAAACAAATGCTGCTAGAGCTTTAGACAAGCTAAAAATTAATTATGAAATTTTAGAGTATGAAGTTGATTTAAACGATCTTTCAGCCCTCCACGTAGCAGCTAGCACTAAGCAAGATATAAAGCAAATTTATAAGACTATCGTTTGCGAGTGTGAGCCTAAAAATTTCGTTGTTGCTTGCTTGCAGGGCGATTTGGAGCTTGATCTAAAAGCACTTGCTCACGCGTGTGGCGCAAAACGCTGTGAACTTATAAATTTAAAAGATATAGAAAAGATCACTGGCTACATCAGGGGTGGCTGCTCACCGCTTGCTATGAAAAAGCACTTTGCCACATTCATCGATGAGCGAGCAAAAGAGCAAGAATACGTGTTAGTAAGCGCTGGAGTAAGAGGCAAACAGATAAAAATAGCTCCAAATGATCTTTTAAAAGCTTGCGAGGCCAAATTTGCCAATATAGCCAGGCTAGTTCTTTAAAAACTCTATAAATTTAAACTTCTCGCCTAAAAACTCGGGCGAGAGTAGAAATTTCGCCTGCTTAGCTGCATTTTCATAGGCTTGCTTGCTACCCTTTTCAAGCACTAAAGATAAAATTTCATCCATGCCAAGATCACAAACTAAAGCTTCGTTTTGTTTTTTAAATTTAAGCATCTCAAAGCCAGCCTCGCAAAAAGCCTCTTTTACCTGCTTAAAGCAAAGGCTATAAGTTAGATCCGAGCTTTTAAAATATGGCTCAAGATCTGAAATTTCAAATAAAGAAAATACTTGATGGTCTTTAAAAACCCTTAGGCTAAACTCATTTTTTGGCTCAAATTCGCCGTAATCAAAGCTTAAAAATCTCACCTTTTTTGCTGCACTTGCAAGCTGGAGCGCAAATTTAACGTAGCTAGTTGATATCTCGCCCTTTTTTATGTCAAATTTCTTTGCAAGAGCTAGCAAATTTTGATCTGCCTTTTGCCAGTGAAATTTTAGTTCATCATCCACAAAAAGCATATTTTGTCCGTCTATTACTTCACAGCTAAATGCGTCAAGTAGCTCATTTGAGATGACAAAAATTTCATCAAATGCACACTCGTCTAAATTTTTATAGTGTTTTATTTTGATATCATCGCCAAAGCGTTTTGCAAAAGTCTCAAGCTGTTTTTTATGTAAAATTTCATGAGGTTCGATGATTATAAACTCCAAATTTGGCAAAATTTCTGGGTTAAGCGTAAAAATCCCTTGTGCAAAATCAGCTAGCATATCGCCAGAGTTTGCACCAATCTCCACAATCTTACAAGAGCTAGAAATTTCGCAGTTTCTAAGCAGCTTTAAAAAGTAGTTTGCAAGGCAAGCGCCAAAGAGATAGCCAACGCTTACATTTGTATAAAAATCGCCCTTTTTGCCGATATCTACGCCAAATTTATAGTAGTTTTCATTGACCCAGATATCAAAAAACTCGCTAAATTTCATAGATCAGGTAGCTTCCAGCCTCTGTAAAACGCAAACATCCTAACTGTAATGCCAGCAGCGAGCAAGAGCATGGTAAAAAATATATTGGTTAGGCCTAGATGATATAGCACAAAGTAAGCAAGCCCCACGCCAAGGCTTATCGTGCCGTAAAGTCCGGTGCGTAAAAACCATGGAATTTCGTTTAGCAAAATATCTCTTAAGATACCGCCGCCAACGCCGTTAAAAAAGGCGATCATCATCACGCCAAAGATGTTGTAGTTGTACTCAATAGCAACCATTGCTCCAACGATCGAAAAACAGATAACATCGATCGCATCGGCAAATATGAATACAAATTTTCGCTCCAAACCTTCTCTTTTTATGTGTAAATTTGCCACTCTTGAAACAATCAACATAAAAATAACAACGCTTACTGGCATATAGTGCGTAAATGAATAAACTGCCCTGCCAACGAGCATATCACGCATGATACCGCCACCAAGTGCGGTCAAAAATGCAGACAAAAAGACTCCAAGCCAGTCGCACTCCTTTTTTACTGCAAATAAAAACCCACTAAGTGCAGCTGATGCAATACCGACGTATTCGACAAAAAGTATTAAACTCATATTTTTCCCTTAAAAGGTCGCATTTTATAATGAACTCTCATAAAAAATCATTAATAATATTTTTACCATTAGTTTATTTTAGGCTATAATAACGAAAAATTTAAGGAAGGAATTTTAATGAAAAGACTATTAATCATATTTCTTGCTGGTTTATTTTTCACGCCATACTTAAATGCTGATGTGATCCAAAATCAAAAGCTAAAAAATGCAATAAATATTTTAAACACTTTTGGTACAAGAAATTTAAAGCCAAACACTAAATTTGAAGGCATAAAAGCGATCGCCATAATCCCTGATGTGACAAAAGCAGGCGCTGTTGTAACTGGCTCAACAGGCAAAGGCGTATTTATCGCTAAAAACGATGATGGTGAATGGTCAAGCCCATTTTTTGTAAATTACACATCTGGAAGCATAGGCTTGCAGCTTGGTTACAGCTCAGCTGATATGATCATTTTATTTAAAAATTCAGAAGCTTATGCAAATTTATTTAATGCAAAAGATACGATCAGCCTAAAAGCAGAAGCAACTGGTGGCGTTGGTAATGAAGTAGCGATCACAAGTGATTTGCCTGAAATTTCAGCATTTGCTGAGGAGCGTGGCAAGACAAGTGGTGCTTTTGTAGGAGTTAGCCTAGATGTGGCAAGGCTAAAAATAAATAGACAAGATACAAATGATTACTATGAGCGAATGTATGATTTTGAAAATATCTACAACAATAGCCCAAAAGCTAGTAAATACACACTAAAATTTAAAGAAATAATCTCAAAATACTTCTTATAGCTCAATTCCTTGACTCATTAAGTGAGTCAAGAGCTCTTTTTATTTTTACTTTTATGATTAATTTTATAGAAGTTATGGCTTAGCTTTTTGCTAAACCATAAATAGTGAAACAAAGCGTTTTTTAGGGATTGGAGAAAATTGAGTCATATACTCAAACGCTTCTTCGTAATCGCCATCTGTATATTGTGCAACTTGTTCGATAAGCTCGTAAAGCTCCTCATCGTCCATAGAATCAAAACTGCCTCTATTTTCTAAAACCTCTAACAAAACGGCGTCTAATTCAAGCTCGTCGTAAGTCATTTTATTCCTTAATTTTGATTTAAAAAATGCGACACTATACCAAAACAATCTTATAAAATACTTTACTTGAAATTCGTAAGAAATTTTATGCTTTTTTTATAAGTAAAGTTGTAAAATCCTTATATTCATTATCATTTTGGTTAGGTTTTTGTGGATAATTTTGAACTATTTTATAAGCATTTTAAAGAGTTTTTAGAAGCCTTTGGGCAGAAAAGCTCAGAGTTAAAAGAACAAATTTTGCATGTACTTTTCATTAGCAACTCTCATCTAAGTGCTCAAGAAATTTCTTCAGAAATTTACAAAATCCACAAGAATGAAATTTCAATGACATCAATTTACTCGTTTTTAAATTTTCTCGAAACGCATCATCTTGCAAATTGTTTTGAAGAAAATGGAGTAAAAAAATTTGAGTTAAATTTAAAATCCTCGCACGATCATTTGATATGTGAAATTTGTGAAAAGATAGTTGATTTTGAAGATGAGATGATAGAGCAAAGGCAAGAGCAAATTTGCGAAGAAAAAAATTTTAGCGAGCAGTCGCATACGATGATACTTTATGGTATTTGCAGTGATTGCCAAGAGAAAAATGGAAATTAAATTTTATCATTTCATTTTACTTTTTGATAATGAAAAACAAAAAAATTTCAGATTTATTTAAGCTGTGAAATAGATAATACGCAATTAAAAAAAGGATGAAAATGGATATAAAAACACAAACTTTAGCACAAGTTGCAAGCTATTTTTCAATGATAGCTCATACAAACGGCAGACTAAGAGTAAGAGTTAGTCCAAAGATAAAAGAGCTAAGTAGCAGCGTAAATTTAGCTAGCCTAGATGATGTGATAGCTCAAATAAATGGTATAAAAAATGTAAAATTTAACAAGCTAATCGGCTCTGTAACGATCGAATATGATCATGAAATTTTTCCAAAAAACCTTTGGGAAGATCTTTTAAAAGGGCAAAATTTAGAAGAGATTTCAACTAGAGTAAATGAAGTTGCAAAAGAAGTGAAATATGCTTAATGAACTTTTAAATGCATCATACACCAGCGAAAACAACGCACTTAGCTTATATGAAAATTTAGCTTCATTTGGTGATGTTTTTAACGAGATCGCAAATATCAGAAAAAATGCAATCATCTTGATAGAAAAATTTGCGAGCACACATGATTATGAGCTTGCTTGCGAAAATGAAGCTATATTTTTGCCAGCAAAAAATAAAGAAGATGCGCTGATACAAGCTTTAAACTATGAGTTAGAGCTAAATAAAATGTATGAAAAATTTTGTGAAAGCTTAGATGATGAAGAGCTAAAAGATCTATTTTTTAGACTTTGGGCTACTTCAAATAACGAATACGTTGCCTCTTTAAAGCAACGTTTAAAAGAAATTTATAGTGGCTGTGAAATAAAAAATGAGCTAAATTTAAATGAAATTTCACAAAATTTTGAGCAAAATGGCATAACAAATATTTTAGAAAACTATCAAAACGACTTTAATGAGATAACTAAAAGCTTGCAAAATATCGCAAGTGGCAAAGCTGATAAAAGCGAGTTAGCAAAGATAACCAACAATCCAAATTTCTCGTTTTTTAGCGGACTTGCACTTGGGGCATTAGGCATTTCAGTAGTTAGTAAAAATTTTAATAAGGATGAAGAAAATGAATAATTTACAAAATCAAACAAAGAAAGGATTTAAAATGGCATTACCATTTTTAGCAGGTTTAGCAGTAGGCGGTTTAGCAGTAGCTGCTTGGAATAAAAGAGATAAGATCAAAGAGTACGCCCAAGAAGGCTTAGATAAAGGCAAAGAGGCTGCAAAAGATCTTTACAAAAAAGGTAAAAGCGTTGCAAAAGATGCAAAAGACTTTATAGTAAAAGAAGAGAAAAAGGCAAAACGCGGTGCTAAAAAAGTAGAAAAAGAGGCTGAAAAAGTGGTAAAGAAAACAAGAAAACCACGCGCTAAAAAGCCAGCTGCTCCAAAAGCTATCACAGTAAACGATATAGCTTAAGGATAGAGAATGCAAGAAAATAGTCTTTTTACACTTTCAAGCACAAGACTTCCATTTGATCACTTCATCAGCGGAGCTTTAATCGCTGGCATGGGTGCAGCTGCACTTGGCTTTAGCGACTATCTAAATAATAGAGCAACTAAAAAAGATATCGCTAAAAAGATAGCGAAATACGCTGTAACAGGTGGTTTTGTAGGTGCTGTTGGCATTCATGCTTCAAATTTAATAGCACAAAAAAAATATCTAAATGCAGCAGCTTTTACAGCAGCTGGTATCGGCGGTCTTTTGATAGCAGAAAAACTAATAAAATTGGAGAGTAAATAATGAATAACCCTTATATCAACGAAGAAAACGTAGCAAGTGAAACTGTAGCCAACAATGCAGCAGCTACTCAGCCAAGCGCAATTGATAACGCAATAAACAATGCAGCTCAAAATTTACCATTTGTGCCTGAAAATTTTAATGCTGCTGGCTTTGTAAAAGGTCTAGTTTTAGGTGGTATCGCAGCTTATGTACTGACTAATCCAAAAGCACAAGAGTGCGTATTTAAAGCGATTATCAAAGGTGGCGAGCTTATAAATGCTGGCATAGAAGAACTAAAAGAGCGTTTTGAAGATGTCAAAGCAGAACTTGACTCACAAAAATAAGGTCACTCTAGCTCACAAGAGTAAAAATAGAGCGAGATTTATTTGCGAGAGCCTAAACGATAGAAGCGATGTCAGCGCCATCGAGGCTGCGATCTCAGAGCGAACTGATGCGCTAAGTGTTCGTGTAAATAAATACGCAAAAAGCATCATCGTCGAATTTGATAAGAGCTATGAGAAAATTTTAGATTTTATAAAGAGCTATGATTTTCCAACCAAGTCAAAAGATGAGAATTTACCTAGCAAGGCAAATATCTACAAAGCTGCTGCTGCACTTGGTGTAACGCCGTTTATGAGCAACAAAACTTTAAAATCAGCCGTGACTCTTTACGCTACAGCTCCAAATTTAATAGAAGGTGCAAAAGAGCTAAGGCACGAGGGCGTCACCTCAAAAGTACTTGAGGCAACAGCTATTGGTACAAGCCTTGCTATGGGTGATCACCTAGCAGCAAATAGCACAAATTTGATGATAAATATCGGCGAATATATGGAAGAAAGTGCTAGCCACAGAAGTGATGATCTCATCAAAGAGCTAGCAAAACCAAATATCGAAGAAGTCTGGGTCGAGAGAAATTTAAATGGTGAAAAGACGCTTGAAAAAGTAAAAACCGAAAATTTAAAAAAGGGCGACATCGTAGTAGTCGGAGCTGGTGAGACGATAGGCGTTGATGGTTATATCGTTGAAGGTAACGCTGATGTAAATCAAGTCTCAATGACTGGAGAGGCTGAACCTATACCAAAAGCTAGAGGCGACCGTGTTATAAGTGGCACCGTGGTTGATGAAGGTAGGATAAAAATTTGGGCTGAAAACGTAGGTAGCGACACCGCAACTGCAAGGATCAAAGAGTACATCCAAACTTCACTTAATGAAAAATCAGCCATTGGGGTAAAAGCTCTAAAACTAGCCGACAAACTTGTACCAGTCACACTCTCACTTGCTGGGCTTTCATATATTATAAATAAAAATATGAACAGCGTTGCAAGCGTGCTTCAGGCTGACTACTCTTGTGCACTTAAGCTCGCTACGCCAGTTGCGTTTAAGTCAAGCATCTCAAAGGCTGGCAGAAACGGCATCCTCATAAAAGGCGCAAAGGCGATCGAGGCTCTAAGTTCGGTTGATACATTTGTCTTTGACAAAACCGGCACTCTAACTCACGGACGCCTAAGCGTGGTTGAAATTTACTCTTTTAAAGATGGATTTTCAGAGGCTGATATCTTAAATTTAACCGCAAGTGCTGAGGAGCACTACTTCCACCCTGTGGCTGAAGCGATAGTTGAGGCTGCAAACAAGCGTGGATTTAGCCATATCCACCACGACGAAGTTGAATTTATCGTAGCTCACGGTGTAAAAACTGCGATGCACGGCAAAGAGGTCGTTATCGGCAGTAGGCACTTTTTAGAAGATGATGAGATGATAAGCTTTAAAGCTCACGAAACGCTTATAAATAAGGCTTTACAAAGCGGTCTAACCCTGCTTTACGTGGGATACGACAAAGAGCTTGTTGGCGTCATAGCCATGAAAGATGATATGAGAGCAAACGCTAAAGATATGGTGGCAAAACTACGAAATCTTGGCGTGAAAGAGATAGTTATGCTAAGTGGCGACATAAAGAGCAAAGCTGAAGAGGTAGCGCGCGAGCTGGGGCTTGACAGGGTCTATGCTGAGTGCTTGCCAACGGACAAAGCAGCGATCATCGAAGAGCTAAAGAGTGAGGGCAAAAAGGTCGCTTTTGTAGGTGATGGCATAAATGACGCGCCAAGCTTAACAAAAGCAAATGTTGGCATCAGCATGCACAAAGGTGCTGATATCGCTAAAGCAACGGCTGATATAAGCCTTTTAAAAGATGACATCACGAGCGTAGCGCTTGCAAAAGAGCTTGCTAATAAAACTATGAAGTTAATTAGCTCAAATTTCCGCTCAACCGTTGGCGTAAATACAGCCATACTAAGTGCCGCAACGCTTGGCATGTTAAATCCAATAGCAACTGCCATGCTTCATAATGGCACAACGATTTGGCTTTTATTAAATTCAATGAAGGGCGTAAAATTCAAATCAAAATAAATTTGAAAGGGTAGATGGTGCTTGATAGTTTCTTAAATTTTTTAAACGGCAAAATGGACGTAGCCAACGACTTTTTATATGGATATTTTTTAGTCATTATTCTTGTGGCTACGGGAATTTATTTTAGTTATTTGACTCGTTTTGTGCAGTTTAGGATGTTTTTTGAGGCTTGCAGAGTCTTAGTAGAAAAAAAGGACAAGTATAATAAGCACCATTTAACGCCATTTCAAGCACTTATGATCTCGACTGCTTCGCGCGTTGGTATAGGCAATATCGCTGGAATTTCAGCTGCCATCGTCGCGGGCGGTCCTGGTGCTCTTTTTTGGATGTGCTTGATGGCATTTTTAGGATCAGCTTCAGCTTTTATAGAGAGTACGCTAGCGCAAATTTATAAGACAAAAGATGTTTTTGGATTTAAAGGTGGTCCAGCTTATTACATCAAAAATGGCCTTGGCATAAAATGGCTGGCCTCTCTTTTTGCAGTGATCCTCATCATCACCTACGCATACGGTTTTAACGGACTTCAAAGCTATACCATGACATCAGCTTTTGAAATTTACTACGACAAAGCTGGCAGCAACGTTAGCTTTGCACAAAGCGGCCTACCTGTTGGCATCGGCCTTATTCTTACGGCATTTGCGGCGGTAATGTTTTTTAGCAAAAGCCACATCATCGGTAAGGTAAGCTCATACATCGTGCCGTTTATGGCACTTGCCTACATCTCGCTAGCACTTATCGCTATCATTTTAAATTTCAAAGAAATTCCTGATGTTGTTAAGATGATTTTAGAAAATGCCTTTGATTTTAAAGCGATATTTGGCGGATTTGCCGGCAGCGTGATCGTAATAGGCATCAAAAGAGGTCTTTTCTCAAACGAAGCTGGCATGGGCTCAGCTCCAAACGCAGCAGCCGCAGCACATACTAGCCACCCAGTAAAACAAGGCCTAGTTCAAGCAATGGCAGTCTTTATAGACATGACTATATGTATCGCTTCTGGTATGATCGTGCTATTTTCACAGGCCTATCTTACGAAGCAGACTGGCTCAAGTGGTGAGGTGCTAACAGCACTTCCTCTCGTTCAAGCCGCTATGAAAGAGTATTTTGGTGAATTTGGAGTTCATTTTACCACTCTTGCGGTCGTACTTTTTGCCATCACTTCGCTTATTGGCAACTACTACTACGCTCAGGCAAATATGAAATTTTTAACCAAAAACCACAAGCTTACATTGCTATTTAAGATAACGGCTGTCGTTATGATATTTATTGGCGCTCAGATGAATTTAAAGCTCGCTTGGAATATCGCGGATATCACAATGGCTGCAATGGCAACTATTAACATCATCGCTATATTCTTACTTTCAAAAGTAGTGATAATAGCAGTCAAAGACTACGAAGCTCAAAGAAAAGCTGGGATAAATCCAGAATTTGACCCAGAAAGTCTTGGCATCAAAAATACAAGTTGCTGGAATAAAAACTAAATGGAGAAGAATTTGAAAAACGATACAAAAATAAGTGGCAAACTACTTGACATAAATACTCACAGAAAGGTAGCAAAGGTCGGTATGGGCGTTACTTTAGCGACAGTTTGCTTAACGGCACTTTGCATGAATGGCAGAGGTATGAAAAAATTACACACAGTTTCAGGCATTGCATTTACTTGCTTTGCTCTTTATCATACTGGGCTTTATGACAATGGAATCTTTAAAAAAATGATAATAAAAGCAAAAAATGAGGCAAAAAAGGCATAAAATGATACTTAGCGACGCAGAAATTCTAAGCTATATAAACGAAGATATACCTTACTTTGATCTTACTACGTCGCTTCAAAATATCGATAAAAATGCCTTACTTGAAATTTATTCACGTGATGAAATTTGCGTTAGCTGCGTTGATGTAGCCGCAAGTGTTGCAAAGCTACTTGGGTGCGAGAGTAAAATTTTTGTGCAAAATTCTCAAATTTGCAAGGCTGGCGATGTAATCATAAAAATTTATGGCAGCTATGAAAATGTGCATAAGGCTTGGAAACTAGCTCAAGTCGCACTAGAATATGCCAGTGCCATCGCAACTTATACAAACAAAATGGTAAATGCCACAAAGTGCGTCAATGAAAAATGTGAAATTTTAGCAACTAGAAAGAGCTTTCCATTTGCTAAGAAATTTTGCGTAAAAGCAGTACTTGAAGGCGGTGGTGGCATCCATAGGCTTGGGCTTAGCGATAGTATTTTATTTTTTAAAAACCACATGAAAGCTTATGCAAATTTTGATGAATTTGTATCTCTTTTGCCAGAATTTAAAGCCAAAATGGTTGAGAAAAAAATCTGCGTTGAAGCTGAAAATTTAGACGAAGCAAGCAAGCTTTTAAAAGCAAATTGCGACGTTGTACAGTGTGATAAATTTAGCCAAGAGCTTATCAAAAACGTACTATCTTTAAGAGATGAAATTTCGCCAAATACAATGATACTAGCAGCTGGCGGCATAAATTTAGCAAATGTAAAAGATTACGCAAATGCCGATGCGATAGTAACATCAGCGATGTATTCAAAAGGCGTTGCTGATATCAGCACCAGACTTGAGATTTTATAAATTTTTACAATGACCGATACAGCAAAACATCTATCAAAGTTAAAAATTTACAGAAAATGCATTTTGGCTCTGGAATTTGAACGATACGCAACAAAAAATTAACATTTTTTATTTTCAAATTTATCTCATAGCTACAAGCAAAAATACAAACTAATAAAGTTAAATTTTCTAATTTGTTTTCTCTAAAAAATAAGGACACTCATATCTTGCTTTACACCACGTGCATAAAACTCAATCAAATTTTAAAATTTACAAACAAGTATATCACGCTTTTAAATTCAGTAACAAACGATAACGAGTGAGTAAAATTTAGAATTTGCCTAGAAATTTTCAAATTCCAGGCAAATTTCACTCAAATTTACTCTCTAACAACATGTAAAAACTGCATGTGTTTGCGGTATTGCTCGATGACGTCATTTATCAGCGTGGCTTCGCTCCAGCCAAGCACATCGTAGTCCTGACCGCCCTCTTTTAGGTATACCTCTGCTCTATAGTAAAGATCATCGCCGTCAAGCTCTCTAGTGTAGTCTGGGCTCTGGCTTTTAGTAAGATAGACGCCATATCTAAAGTCCATCTCGTCGCCAAGTCCGACATTTAAATTTACAAAATTTTCGCCATTTGTGACCTTTGCTTCAAGGCCGTTTTTGGCAAATTCCTCTTTTAGCTCGTTAAACACTTTTAGTACGACTTCGTTTAAAAATTTCTTGCCATCTTTCTTGCCTGGAAGCGTGATGATCGCGCTTAGTCGCTCCTGCCAAGGTTTTGAAAGATCGCTAAGAGGCATGTTGCTAAAGTTATTTGTCTCTTTTTTGGTTAGATCCACACGTAACGCCTTAAATAGCCCATAAATAGCACCAAGTAGCACTATGGCAAATGGCAGCGCGGTCGTGATCGTAAGTGCTTGAAGCGAGCCAAGACCGCCGGCTAGCATCAAAAATGCCGCCACGACGCCTACTGTAACGCCCCAAAAGACCTTTTGCCAAACAGGCGTATCGTCCTTGCCGTTTGAGCAAAGCATATTCATCACGATCGCCGCAGAATCAGCCGAAGTGACGAAAAATATGACGATCATAAAGACCGCGATCGTGCTTAGCACGCCTGAAAAGCTAAATTTCTCCAAAAACATAAATAGCGCTGAGGCCGAGTCTGAATTTACCGTGGTCGCTAGCTCGCTAAAGCCATTTTGAACAAGCGCAATCGCTGAGTTACCAAAAAAGCTCATCCAAGCAAAGGTAAAGCCAGTTGGCACGAGAAGCACGCCGATCACAAATTCTCTGATCGTTCTGCCTTTTGAAATTTTAGCTATAAAAAGCCCCACAAACGGCGACCAAGATAGCCACCAAGCCCAGTATAGCAGCGTCCAGCCGCCAAGCCAGCTCTCGTTTTGCCTCTCGTAGGCGTAGAGGTTAAATGTATTTGAGATGAGCGTAGAGATGTAGTCGCCGCTGTTTTGCACAAACGACTTTAGAAGCTGCGTCGTATCGCCCAAAAATAGTATCAAAAACATAAAACATATAGCTAGCGCGATATTTGCGTTTGACAAGATTTTGATGCCCTTATCGACACCACTTGCCGCTGAGATAGTAGCTGCAAAACAAAGCACTATTAGAAGCGTGATGTGCATGGTTGGCAGGCCAAAAACGTGCGTAAGGCCAGCATTTACCTGAAGCACGCCGTATCCTAGCGATGTCGCCACGCCAAAAAGGGTCGCCACGACGGCAAATGTATCGATGGCGCTACCTATCTTGCCATAAATTTTATCTCCGATGATCGGATAAAACGCCGATCTAAGCGTTAGTGGCAAGCCGTGTCTATACGAGAAAAAGGCTAGAATTAGCGCTACGATAGCATAAACTGACCATGCGCTCATGCCCCAGTGAAAAAATGTGATATTCAACGCAAGCTTTTGCGCTGCGATAGTTTGCGCGTCGCCAACTGGTGGGTTTAGATAGTGCATGAGCGGCTCGGCCACACCAAAAAATACTAGACCTATGCCCATGCCAGCGGCAAAAAGCATAGAAAACCACGAAATATTTTTGTGCTCTGGCTTTACGTGATCAGCTCCTAGCTTGATCTCGCCAAGCTTACTAAAGCCAAGAATGATGACGCTTAGCAGTATGACGGCAACAACTAGGATATAAAACCAGCCAAATTTGGCCGCGATGTAGTTTTGCATACCCTTAAAAAACTCATTTGAGAAATTTGGAAATATCGCTGCAAATGCCGCTATTAAAAATATGACAATAAGCGATGGGATAAATACTGAATTGTTAAATTTTGACCTTTGAAATTTAAACATTTTTCTCCTTTTTATAAATTTCAGTTTTGCCTTAAAATAACAAAAAAGAGTAAATAGGCCAAATTTTCTCTTTAAATTTTTATGAAATTTTAAGCTCTAGCCACCAAAAATAGCCACTTCGAAATTTATCTCAAGTCTCTTTCATCTCTCTTTGGTTTTGCAAGAGTTGTTAGCACTATGACGACAAAAGCGATGCCAAATGTGATATACAAAATGATCTTTGGCGAGTCATACTCTATCCTCGATCTTGCAACCTCTTCGCCGCTTGCCTCCACTAGCTCACCGCGCTTTATCATCTCGCTGATATCTTTTGCGCTAAGCTCTTTAGACGCTCTTGTTAAAATTTCTATGACGCTAGGACCCGCCACCTCATAAACGCTATGCTTTATGCCGTAAAATGGCTTTATCTTGCTAAAAAAATAGACCTTATCGCCATTTGCATAGACTGCGCCATACTCGCCATCTTTTACCAGCCCTATCTCACGCCAAGAGCTGCTTGGGGCAAATTTATATAAAGAGACAGTTTGCGCCACTAAGTGCCTGCCGTGCTTTGAGCGCTGCCACTCTTCGCCTTGCTGTAAAAAATAGGCTGAGCTATCATCTACAAAAACGTCAGCATAGAGCCTTTTTAGCTCGCCTTTTAGCTGATAGTCTGAAATTTTAGTCTGCTCGTTTTTACTGCCATCCCAAAAGTAAATTCCATCTTTGCTGGCAAAAAGAGGCCAAAACGAATGCACGTTATCCACGCTATAAATGGCGCTATAAGGCATATTTTGAGCGTTAAATTTATGCTCATTTGCAAACACCGCCCCACTTTTTGGCTCAAAAAGATATTCTATATCGTGCTTAGCATCGTAGCATATCCGGCGCGTCTCATCTCCGTAGCCAGTATCAAGCCTATAAAAGCCCATAAACAAGCTTTTGCCATCTGTGTAATATCCGCTAGCAGCGCCGCTTTCTGTCGTGATGTATCTTAGCTCGCTAGGATCTGCGTCAAGCTTTTCGCCCTTGTAGTAAAGCGTAGCTCCGTCTCTTGCAAAGCCAGCGTCAAAGACAGGCTCTAAATTTGTGCTTTCAACCCTTTTTGTCCTGTAAAAATAAGGGCTATCATCGTAGCTTTTTATAAAAACGTGAACAAGGTTTTTCATAATGGCGCCAAATTCGCTAAATCCCGCCTCTTTCTCGCTTCTAGTAGCGCAATAATAGCTTATCTTGCCATCACTTAGATAGCCATTGCCAAGCACTTTGGCACTTTTTGGATCAAGACCTGGCAAAATTTCTCTAGCGCAATAGACATGATTTTTATCAGCCCCCACGTTTGAGTAGTCGTATGCGTGCTTTAGCTTTAAGACCCTAAAACTAGCCTCATCGACGCCTTTTAGCTCATACTTGCCGCTACCTGAAATTTGAACGTAAATTTTACCCTCAGGCGAGCGGTAAAACTCGCTACTATCAATGTTTGCAAAGCCTCTTTGATACTCGCCCTCATGCCATAGATAAAGCATCGCCAAAACAAAAAATAGCGTCAAGATAACTAAAAAATAAACAAATCTAATAGTAATTTTTCTCATTATCTATAATCATCCACCCTTTTTTTAAGCTCGCTTTTTTGATTTTTATTTTTAAAAATAGCGCCAACTACCGACATTATAAATGCAATGGCTAAAAATATCCAGTAGGCATATTTTTGCGAGTAATCATCAAAGTCGCTTATCGCATCGATCACCACCTCGCCCTCAGCTGGCACCATAGCGCCTTGATCTACCATTTTTACTATCTCATCAAGTTTTAAATTCTCAACATTTGAGTCATAAGGACGAGTGAGGATTTCAACCACGCCAAGGTCGTTTATATCATAAACACTGCTGTTAAAATGCCAGCCGTAGCCGACGTTATCAAAATAATAGGTCTTATCGCCGTTTGCATAGACCGCTCCGTAGCCATCGTTTCTTACAAGCCCTATCTTTCGCCACTGCTCTTTTGTATCAAGCCTTACGATGCAAGTGTGGCGTGAGCTTAGGCTGTGGTTATTTTTTGTGTCATGCCAAATTTCATAGGTTTTTAAAAAATATGTCTTGCCATCACTTATTACCACGTCGCCATATAGCGGCGTTATCTCGCCTTTAAATGGATCATCTCCGTCCCTTACAAACTCGCCCTCATCTATACTGTTATACCACTGCCACTTTCGCTCCCAGTGATAGATCCCACCTTTACCGCGAAAAAGAGCGTGATAGGCGTGCTTATCTTCTAGGTTAAAAAGTGGCTCGTATGGGGCAAATTTTGGGTCAAATTCATGGTCATTTGCATAGACCATGCCGCTACTTGGCTCATAAAGATAGTGAATGCGCCATATCTCGCCGATATCACGCATTTGCGGGCTAAATTTGATCCCTAGTTTTGTGCTGTCATAATAGACATTTTCCCTATCAGTCGTAAAATGCACGCTCTTTCTGCCAGATACCTGCTCGATATAACGCATCTTGCTGGCATTTGCGCCATCTAGCTCTTTACCCTCATGATAGACCTTTACTCCGTCACTCGCGTAGCCAAAGCCCAAGATCGCTGCTAAATTTGCGTTATCAACCTGCCTAAATTTATAGATATGAGTTTGTGCTTTTGGTGTGTTAAACATTTTGTGCGAGAAGATGTCCCAAAACTCTTTAAGTGCGGAAATTTCGAGGTTTGTCTCGCTTACGCTATCGCAAAAATATGTAATCTTGCCGTCACCAAAATAGCCATTGCCAAGCGCTCTAACGCCATTTGGATCAAGCCCACTCATCACGAGGTTACCGCAATATACCGCCTCATCGCTAGCGCCAACGTTTCTGTTGTCGTATTTGCCAGTGTCAATGTATCTAAATTTACTGGCCTTCACGCCTATTAGCTCAAATTTACCACCACTTGGCACCATGGCATAGACCTTGTCGTCTTTGACGTAAAAAAAGCTATTATTTAGCTCTTTACTATCGCCAATGTCGTCATCTAAAATAGTAGCTAACCCAAATATAAAAAAATAGGTAGCAAAAAATATCACAACAATAGCGATCACTACAGAGATTAGCGGATGTTTTTTTAACATTTTAGCTCCGTTTCAAACAAATTTAGCGACCTCATCAAGCCGCAAACCTTTCATACATTTAAATTTCAAAGTTCTATCCAAATATAAAATATCTAAAAATCAAAAGCCTAAGATATGCAGATTTACCCATCCAAATCAAAAAGCAAATAGCCGCTAACAAAATGATAAGCCTATAAATGCTAAATTCCAACGTAATCCCATAATAGATAACCCACAAAGAAATAAAACAAAGATACAAAGCAACAAGCAAAAAGAATAAATTTTCTATCCTTGCAAAAAGTCCTGATTCTTCGCTGCTTTTTGCGATTAGCCTAATTGTCTCTATCTTATTTAAAAACCCAACCTTTTTATATTTTATCTCGACTAGGCCGCCCACTTCATATTTATATATTTTAGGCGAAAATGTCTCACTAAACCTCATCTTATCAACGATAATGCTAAGGCTTACAACAGAATTTTGCCTAACAACTCTCGTATTTAGTGCGCTTATCCTACCGATCTTTTTCAAGCTACTCTAGCTCCTCAGCGATCTCAAGCACTTCAAAATAGTCATTTTCTAGGCTTTCAAGCTCAGCTTTTGCCTTTTCAAGCTCTTCATAAAGCTTAGTAAGACCTACTTCTTGATAAATTTTTGGATCGCTTAAACCTTCATTTAGCTCAGAAATTTTTGCTTCAAGGGCTGAAATTTTATCTGGATATGTATTTAAAATTTGCGTTTGTTTGTAGCTTAGCTTTATGCCGGTTTTGCTCTTTTGTTTAGCTTCATTTTGGTTATTTACAAGCTCTTTTTCAAATTTATCAAGCTCTTTTAGCTCATCTTCAAGCTCCAAATAGACGCTATACTCTTCATGCAAGACATTTATCTTTGTGCCCTCAAATGCCCAAAGCTTGTTTGCCATCTTATCGACAAAATATCTATCGTGACTTACTAGTAAGATCGCACCCTCAAAGCTTTGCAAGTAGTCTTCTAAGATATTGATAGTTGCGATATCAAGGTCATTTGTCGGCTCGTCAAGTACCAGCACATCGTAAGTTTTAGTAAAAAGTAGTGCAAGTGCGACGCGGTTTTTCTCGCCGCCACTTAAAACGCCTATCTTTTTATCTAAAAATTCCTTTGGAAAGAGGAAATTTTTAAGATAGCCATAAACATGCATATTTCGTCCACGAACTAGCACATGATCGCCGCCATTTGGGCAAAATGTCTCTATTAGGCTCTTGTCATCATCAAGTACATTTCTAGCTTGATCAAAGTAGCCGATGCTCACCTCGCCTCTTTTTATCTCACCACTACTTGGCCTTTCAAGGCCTAGCAAAATTTTAAGCAGCGTGCTTTTGCCACTGCCGTTACGCCCGACTATGGCGATCCTCTCGCCCTGCAAGATTCTTGCGTCAAATTTTTCAAAAAGCACCTTGCCGTCTATACTTTTGCTTAAATTTTTAAACTCAAAGAGCATTTTTTTGCGGTTTTGGCTCTGAACTTGGTTGAAATTTTTACTCGCACGCTCCAGCTCTAGCCTCACGCGCCTTATCACGCCTGGGTTTTTCTTAGCCTCCTCGCGCATGGCAAGCACTCGCTCTTTTCTGCCCTCGTTTCGCTTTAGCCTAGCTTTTACGCCACGCCTTAGCCACTCCTCTTCGGCCTTTAGCTGTTTTAGCAGCGTCTCATGCGACTTTGCAAGGCTTGCTAAAATTTCCTCTTTTTTGGTTAGATAGTTTGCATATCCGCCCTCGAAATTTTTTAAGCTTGCATCCTCGACCTCAACGCACCTAGTAGCGAGCGCATCGATAAAATACCTATCGTGGCTTATAAAAACTATGCTTTGATTTGAGCTTTTAAGCATATCTTCAAGAAATTTGACCATATATACGTCAAGGTGGTTTGTCGGCTCGTCAAGCAGCAGCACATCTGGCTTTTTAAGGATGAGCGCACCCAGTGCCACGCGTCTGATCTCGCCACCACTTAGCGAGCAAATGGGCCTGTTTTCATACTCTTTTAGCTTAAATTCTTGCAAAATTCGCTCGATCTTATGCTCGATATTCCAGCCGTCTTTTGCCTCTATAAATTTTAAAAGCCTCTCTTGCTCTTTTAAAATTTCTTTGTTTTCAGGCTCATTTGCTAGTAAAACGCCACTCTTTTCATACTCGCTTATCGCGTCAAATATCTCTTTTAGCTCGTTATTTAGCGCATCTCTTACGCTAAATGTGGCGTTAAAATTTGGATTTTGCGCTAGCATCTCGACGCTTATTAAGCTCTGTAATATCCGTCTGCCGCTATCTGCTGCCACTTCGCCAGAGATGATCTTCATAAGCGTGCTCTTGCCGCTACCATTTTTACCGATGATAGCGATCTTTTCATTTTCATTTACACTAAAATTTACAGCGTTTAAAATTTCATTTGCGCCAAATTTTTTACTTACGTCTATCAGGTCGATTAATGCCATTTTTCTCTCATTTTTTAAATTTCTCGCGATTATATCAAAAGGGAGCTAAAACCTAATTTTGGCTATAATCGCCAAAATTTTGAAATAATTAAGGAAAATTTAATGAACTTATCTATGAGAAAACTCGTAGTTCCGATATTTTTAGATATGTTTTTACACTTCATTACGCTCATCATCAACACCTACATGGTTACAAAAGTGAGCGTGCATTTAGTTGGTGCCATGGGTGCGGGCAATCAAGTGATGGATCTTTTTATGACCATTTTTAACTTCCTAAGCATTGGCTGCTCGGTTGTCGTCGCCCAAGCACTGGGAGCTAAAAAGAACGATCTTGCTTCAAACGTCATACACGCAAGTATCACGTCAAATACACTCTTTGGTATCTTCTCAGCTATCATTATCTACGTCTTTGGCTACAACATCTTAAATTTACTAAACGTGCCAAAAGAGCTTATAAATGATAGCTTCTCATATCTTCACATCCTTGGCTTTGCCCTGCTTTTTGACGGTATCGGTATGGTACTAGCTGCAGTGCTTCGTGTTTATAACCTAGCAACTGCTGTTATGCTAACTTCGGTTTTAATGAACGTAATTACGATTTTGGGCAATGCTATCTCCCTTTTTGGCTGGTTTGATCTGCCAAATTTAGGCTTACAAGGAGTCGCTATCTCGACACTTGTTGGCAGATTAGTAGGCATTTTTGTGCTAGCTTATATGCTAAGTCAAAAAACAAAAGTTAAAATTTATTTTAAAAAGCTACTTGTCGTGCCATTTGAAATTTTAAAGAAAATTCTCTCAATCGGCCTTCCAAGCGCAGGCGAAAATTTACTCTGGATGGCGCAATACATGGTCGCTTTTGGCTTTGTGGCAAGCATGGGCGAGGCTAGCCTTAGCGTGCAGACCATTTACTTTCAGATCACGCTTCTTATCTTGCTTTGTGGAGCAAGCATTAGCGTGGCCAACGAGGTCATTGTAGGACATTTAGTTGGAGCAAGTGAGTTTAACGAGGCCTATACAAGGACATTTAGAGCGTTAAGACTTGGAGTTTTTATCACACTCGTAGTCGTGCTTATAGCTTATGCACTAAAGTATCAAATCATGGACGCACTAAATTTAAATGAAAATTTACGTGCGATCATGCTACCGCTTTTTACACTTTCGATATTTCTTGAAGCGGGTAGAACCTTTAACATAGTCATCGTAAATGCCCTTCGTGCAAGCGGTGATGCAAAATTTCCTCTTGCGACTGGCCTTATCTTTATGTGGGGGCTTTCGCTGCCACTTGGATATTTTTTAGGTATCTATCTTGGTTGGGGAATTATCGGCGTTTGGATAGGGTTTTGTGCTGATGAATGGCTAAGGGGCCTTGCAAATACGTGGCGTTGGAGAAGCAAAAAATGGCAAGAAAAACGCCTAGTTTAAAGCAAAAGAGCATAAATTTAGACTTTTATGGGCTAAGCGTTTTAATAAATTTTAAAACAAATGTAAAATCCATGCGTCTAAGAGTTGGCAAGGACGCTAAGATCACGCTATCTGTGCCATTTTACAGCACGCAAAAGATGGCTCTTAGCTTTCTTGAGATGCATAAAATTTGGCTTGAAAATACTTACAAAAAAGCTCTTTTGAATTTACCAAAAGATGATGAGATGAAATTTCTTGGGCAAGTTTATAAGATAAAATTTGATGAAAATTTTAAAGAGCCATTTTTTGATGGCGAGTTTGTCTTTACGCCAAATTTAAAAAGCCTTGAGCGTTTTAAAAAAACAAGAGCAAAAGAGCTATTTTTAGAGCTTGTAAGCCATTTTCAGCCTTTTATAAATAAGCCAATCAAGCGTATAGTCATACGAAATAGCAAAACTCGCTGGGGTAGTTGCAACCACAAAAAAAGCTACATAAACCTAAGCCTAAGACTCATAGAAAAGCCGCTCTCAGCCGTGCGCTACGTCGTTCTTCACGAGCTAACACACCTACTCTATCCGCATCATCAAAAAAGTTTTTACGATTTTATAGAAAAAATCATGCCTGATTATAGAAAGCAAGAGCAAATTTTAAAAGCGTAATTATTTTTCATCAAGTAAGTGTAAATTTAATATGATAAAATTGCGAGAAATTTTACAAAAGGAAATTTAAATGAAAAAAATGATTCTTGTTTCGCTTTTAGCTGCTTGTGCTTTCGCAGGCGATTTTGAAGATGGCTTAAAAGCATATGCTGGTTCAAATTTTAAAGAAGCTTTGGCTAAATTTGAAGCAGGATGTTTGGCAAATGATGTAAAATCTTGCGTAAAAGTTGGAGCGATTTACCAACTAGGAAAAACAGCTCTACCTAATCCAAGCAAGGCCTTAGAGTACTATAATAAAGCTTGCGAAGCTGGTGAGGTAGAAGGTTGCTCGGCAGCTGGTGGGCTTTATCTAAATACTGAACCGCAAAAAGCAAGAGAGCTTTTTAATAAAGCTTGTGAGAAGAATGATGGATATTCTTGCGAGATGGTAGGTTCTATCTTGATAGAAGCTAAAGAATTTAAAAAAGCTTATGAATTTTTAGTAAAAGGCTGCGAATTAGGCGATAAGATGTCTTGCGAATTTGCAGGCGATCTAAGACGCTCAAAACAACTATAATTTTTAGGCTTACGAGCCTAAAAATTTCTTATTTAAATTTATTACACCAATATCCTTAAACAAAAAATCCAAAAAAACACTTATTTTAAATAAAAATTACTCAAAGTATAAAGGTGGCTCTAAAAATCTACATTAGAAATTTAGGCAAGAGTGCTCTTGCCTAAGATTAGATTATTTTTATTTGATCAAGTGGTTTGTCTTTAATGCCCCATTGAGTCATAAAAACAAATCCATAAAGTACAGCAGCTACGATATAAGCAGTGTATTCGTTTGGTATAAGATTAAATTTCACACATATATTTGGTACAAGAGCTAGTGGCACAACAGGGATCAAAAGAATACGCTCCCAAATTCTAAGCTTTGTGACATAGTAGCCTTGAAGTAAGCTTGAAAATGCAAACATTCCTACGATCGCCATACCAAAGACAAGTAAAATTTCAAGCGGATTACTCATCCAGATTATTCCTTTTGAATCAAGCGGGTCGCCCTCATTTACGCTTTCTATTAGCATAAGTTTGTTGTTAAAGAAAAATGCAAATGGCAAGATCGCCGTTCTTAGATCATAAAAGAATCCTTGAACGCCAACGGTTATAGGATTCGCTTTGGCGATACCAGCTGCCGCATAAGCTGCGATACCAACTGGTGGCGTATCATCAGCTAAAATTCCAAAGTAAAATACAAAAAGATGCACAGCAATGGCTGGGATCAAAAAGCCATTTTTGTGCGCCAAAAATAAAATGACAGGTGCCACAAGACTTGAAACTACGATGTAGTTTGCCGTCGTTGGAAGACCCATTCCTAGTATTAGCGACATCATCGCAGTAAGAAGCAATATCATAACTATATTATCACCAGCAAGTAGCTCAACTAGATCTGAAAGTACTTGACCAAGGCCAGTTAGAGAGATAGAACCCACGATAATACCTGCAAGTGCGGTTGCTATAGCGATCGTTGTCATACTTTTTGCGGCTGCGACCATTGCCCAAAATATATCTTCAAAGCCTATTAACACATCATTTATTCCAACTTTTTCGCCACTTGCTAGTTTTTTAACTGGCTCTTGAAAGATCATTATTAAAAATAAAAACCCAATCGCATTAAATGCTGCAGCGATGGCTGACTCTTTTGCGATTAATAGCGTATAAAGCAAAATCAAAATCGGAGTTATATAGTGAAGTCCGCTTACAAAAATTTTAAATCTTGAGTGAAACTCGCTTTGATTTATACCTTTTAAGCCAAGCTTCACGCTCTCTAAATGAACGATAAAAAATAGTGACAAATAACAAGCAAATGCTGGGATAACCGCTGCCATCATCACGTTTGTATATGTCATACCTAAAAACTCAGCGATGATAAAAGCAGCAGCACCCATGATCGGAGGCATAAGCTGACCATTTACACCAGCCGCAACCTCGATGGCTCCAGCTTTCGTGCGTGAAAGACCAGCTTTTTTCATAAGTGGTATGGTAAATGTACCAACAGTTACGACGTTTGCAGTGGAGCTTCCTGAAACCATGCCAGTTAGGCCACTTGCGATAACTGAAGCTTTAGCTGGGCCACCTCTATATTTGCCAAGAAGTGAAAAGGCTAAATTTATGAAGTATTGTCCAGCGCCTGCCCTCTCAAGCAATGAACCAAAAAGAACAAAAAGATAGATAAAGCTAACGCTAACTCCGATAGGCACACCAAAGATACCTTCGGTCGTTAAAAACATATGACCTGCTATCTTTTCAAAGCTAGCACCTTGATGAGCGATGATATCTGGCATATAAGGGCCAAAGTGATCATATATCAAAAATAATATACAAATAATTGGAAGTGCTGGCCCCATGACACGCCTGCCAGCCTCAAGCAAGACAATGATCGCTAGAAACGATATGACAATATCTTGCGTGATGTAGTCCCCTGTCCTATCAGCTAGCTCATAAAAATAAACTGCTGGATAAAGCACGGCAACAACGCCTACCACACAAAAGACTAGATCGTAAAATGGCAAACTAGAATGTGCCTTTTTATGAAAAGTGACTGGATAAAGCAAAAATACAAGACCAACCGCAAAGGCTAAGTGTATCGAGCGTGAAATGTTAGTATTTAGCGGAAAATAAGCTATATAAAGCTGAAAAACTGACCAAGAAAAGCATACGATCGCAATGAAATAGTTGTAAAAATTGCTATTTATCTCCCTTGTCTTTACTTCGACAAATTGTTCTTCGTTATCTTTGACTTCGTTCATCTCTCTCCTTTAAAATTTAAATATATAAATTAAAAATTTGCATATTTAAATTTTATCCAGAGGCAAAAGCCTCCGGAAATGGATTATTTTAAAATACCAGCCTCTTTAAATGCAGCTTCTGCAGCTGGGTGAAGCGGAGCTGAAAGACCTTGAACAAGATCTTCTTTATTTACTGATTTTAGCGCTGGGTGAAGAGTTTTGTACTCATCAAAGTTGTCTAAAATAGCTTTTATCACAGCCTTTACAGCCTCATCTTTTGTATCTTTATTAGTTACCAAAACAGCTTTTACACCGATAGTATTTACGTCGTGATCAACGCCATCATATGAACCTTTTGGTATCACACCTTTTGCGAAGTATGGCTTCTCTTTAAGAAGATTATCGATCTCACTACCTTCGATATTTAGGATATCAATCGGTAAAGATGTCGCTGCGTCAGTGATGTTTGCGGTTGGGTGGCCGACAACAAAGCTATAACCATCTATCTTTTTATCTTTTAGTGCGTGTGGGCATTCGCCAACTGTTAAAACACCGCGATATCCTAGTTTTGAAACGTCAAAGCCTTTTGCCTTAAAGACTTCAAGCGTACTTACTTCGTTGCCGCTGCCTGGGTTTCCGACATTATATTTTTTACCTGCAAATGAAGCAAGATCACTTGTTAGACCGCTATCTTTTGCTACAACAAATGCAAGAAGTTCTGGATAGATAGCAACTACTGAGCGTAAATTTTCATCTTTTGCTCCGTCAAATTTGCCAGTGCCGTTAAATTTATCATATACAACGTCACTTTGAACAAAGCCAAATGTAAGCTCTTTTTTCAAAACGTTATTCACGTTATAGACTGAGCCGCCAGTTGATTGGACTGAGCATTTTACATCGGTGTTTTTGTTTGCCAAGCGGCAGATCGCTCCACCTATCGGATAGTACGTACCTGTCATGCCGCCAGTGCCGATACTGATAAATTCTTTTGCTGAAAGAGTTGTTGCTAAAAGCAAGCCAGCAAGTGCCAAAGAAGTAGTTTTCATCTAAGATCCTTTCAAGAAATTTAAGGCTATTTTATTCTATAAATTTAGCTTTTTACCTTATTTAATATGATATTTTCATGCCGTTTTAGTAAAGTTGCAACCATTCTACACAATCAAGACTTAAAAAAATATTTTCTTAAGATTAAATTTATATTTCTTTATCAGCCAAAATAAATTTGATAAACCGGCTATTTAAATATCATTTTTTATTGTATAATCCACCGCAGTTCTAAGTTTTAGAAAAACTGTTGCGAATTTACAACTAATCAATAGCTTTTATAAATGTTAATAACAATCAAAAATTTATTTATGGAGGAATTCATGAAAAAATCACTTATGTTGGCCGCTTCTATGCTGCTTTTATCTTTAAATTACGCTTCTGGTGCAGACGAAAAAACGCAAGTTAGCTTTAGCGGCTCATCTACTCTGGCTCCAGTTATCGCTAAAATTTCAACCGACTTTATCGAAAAGTACGAGACTTGGGACAAAGTTGATAGCTCTTTACCAAACAAAAATATCACCATCTTTGTCTCAGCTGGTGGCTCTGGCGCTGGCGTAAAAGCCGTGCTTGATCATGTCGCTGACTTTGGCATGCTAGCTCGCGATATAAAAGATAGCGAAAAAGCAAAGATCAAGGATATGAAAGCCTATACGCTTGGTATAGACGCACTTTGCGTGGCTGTAAACCCAGAAAATGAGGTGATAAAGCTAAAGGGCGGAAATTTGAGTAAAGACGAGATAGTCAAAATTTTCTCAGGCGAGTATAAAAAGTGGAGCGATCTTGACAAATCCCTACCAAATGACGAAATAGTCGTAGTTACAAGAGATCTTGGCGGCGGTGCTCACGAGGTATTTCAAAAAAAGATCATGAAAGATGTCAAAGTTAGTAAAAACGTCATCCAATCACCTTCCATGGGCGCACTTGTCTCAAAAATCATCGAAAATAAAAACGCTATTGGCTACGCATCTTTTGGTATCACAAACCAAAACAAAGGCAAGCTAATACCGCTAAACGTTGATGGCGTCGAGCCAACTGTTAAAAACATAGTTGATGGCAAATACTACATCTCTCGCCCACTCATCATCGTAAAAAGTGGCAATCTAAGCAAGAGTGAGCAAATTTTTGTAGACGTGCTAAATTCAGCCGAAGGTCAAAAGACTATCGAAAAAATGGGATTTATACCAGTAAAATAGTCTAATGACAGGGCAAATTTTTAAAGGCGCGATATATCTTTTCACACTTTTATCCGCCATGCTTTTGCTTTTACTCGTGGGATTTTTACTGCTAAATTCCACGAGTTTCTTTGCAGAAGTAAGCCTTTTTGACTTCTTGCTAAATGGCGACTGGGACGTTAGCACAGAGCCTTTTAGCTTTGGACTCTTTAATATCCTAGTCGCAAATTTCGTAGTTGCGTTTTTAGCTTGTATGTTTTCATTTTTTATCTCGCTTGGCGTTACTATATTTATCTGCTTTTTTGCGAGCGCCTGGCTTAGGCACGTGCTAGACTGGATGATACGGATACTAGCTGGCATACCATCTATCATATATGGATTTTTCGCGCTTTACACAGTTGTAAAAATTTTAGAGTCAGGGCTAAAAATGTCCGCTGGCGAGTCAGTCTTAGCAGCTAGTCTAATCCTTAGCGTCATGATACTGCCCTTTTTTACCTCGCACTTGCTCCAAAGCGTGGGTCTGCTAAAGCAAAATTTCAAAACAAACTCAGACGCGCTTGGCGTAAGCACTGGATATTTTATAAGAAAAATAATTTTTAGGAAATCTATAAAAGCTAGCATTTCAGGCTTTATACTCGCATTTTCAAGAGCAGCTGGCGAGACTATGGCTGTGATGATGGTCATAGGCAACACCCCGCTTTTTCCGCACCTGCTCTCAAAAGCTCAGACCATACCATCTCTAATAGCCCTTGAAATGGGTATGAGCGAGGCTGGTAGCTTGCACTATCACGCTCTTATTGCAAGCGGATTTGTCCTGCTTGTTTTTATATTTATGCTAAATATTTTTATCTTTAAATTTGAGAAAAACAATGAACGCTTTTAAAGATCATCTAGTCAAATTTTATGCCTATCTTTGCGTATTTATAGTGGTTGCGATGATATTTTGGATATTTTATTTCATCTTCGCAAATGGTATCTCTCAGATAAATTTAGACTTTCTAACCAAAAATCCACAAGGTTTAAATTTAGGTGAGAGTGGTGGCATAAGAGACGCTATCATAGGCTCATTTTTGCTGATGATACTATCTATGATATTTTCTGCACTTCTTGGCGTTAGCTGCGCCATTTATAGGCAAATTTACTGCACCTCTGGCACGATCAAGCTTGGGCTTAAATTTATCATCCAAACGATGGCTTCTATTCCTTCTATCTTGCTTGGGATGTTTGTTTATGGGCTTTTTATCGTTAGTCTTGATATCCCTAAAAGCCTACTAACAGCTAGTATTACGCTTGCTTTGATGGTCTTTCCATTTGTTGAAGTTAGCACAGAAAAGGTGATCTCGCAGATCGATGAAAAGATGTTAAGAGATAGCTTCGCGCTTGGTGTTGATAAAAATTTCATGGCTAGAAAGCTGGTTTTGCCAGCTATTAGAAAAAATATAATATCTATTTTAATACTTGCTGGCAGCTACGCCATAGGGGCTACCGCACCGCTACTTTTAACTGGAGTCGTCTTCATGGCAAAAGTAGAGGGGCTGCTCTCGCCGGTCATGGCACTGCCTTTTCATCTGCACATGCTACTAAGCCAGTCAGTCGCAACGCAAAATGCCTACGCCACGGCGCTCGTGCTCATTTTTATATTGATCATTTTGCATCTGCTTTCAGCCGTAGTTTTATTTGATATAGGAGAGAAAATTGCCAGATATTTTAAACATAAAAGATCTTAGTATTTTTTATCAAGATAATGAAATTTTAAAAGATCTAAATTTAAACATCGCCGAAAACGAGATCATCTGCCTAATGGGTAGCTCAGGATGTGGCAAATCGACATTTCTTTCAGCGCTAAATGGCTTTTTAGAGCAAAAGGGCGGCAGATATAGCGGAGAAATTTTATTTAGAGGTGAAAATATCAAAGATAAGGGCGAAATTTGGCTAAGACGAAAGCTAGCCATACTCTTTCAAGACGCCACACTCTTTCCTTTTAGTGTAGAAAGAAATTTGACCTATGCGATGGAATTTTACGAGGGCAGCATAAAAGATAAGCAAAAAAGAGTAGAAGAGCTCTTAAAAAGCGTAAATTTACTGGGTGAAATAAGCGATCTAGATATGCCAGCTAGCAAGCTCTCTGGCGGTCAAAAGCAAAGACTTTGCATCGCAAGAATGCTAACTACAAAACCTGAAGTGCTCATGCTTGATGAGCCTTGCTCATCGCTTGATATGAAAAATGTCTTGATCGTAGAGGAGCTTTTAAAAAGCTTGTCGCAAAGATACACCATCATCATCACCACGCACAATGAAGAGCAGGCAAAAAGGCTTGGCGGCAGGATAGTTCGAATCGTAGATAAGAAATTTACATTTTAAGAGAGCTAGAAATTCTAGCTCTAAATTTAGTCGATAAATCTTTTTGTGATATTTGCGTAGGCATCGATCCTGCGGTCTCTTAAAAATGGCCAAATTCTGCGCACTTCTTCGCTTCTTTTCATATCTATCTCAACGATCTTGCAAAGCTCATCTGTGCTATTTGCACGGAAAAGCTGCTCGCCTTGTGCCCCAAAAACAAAGCTATTTCCCCAAAATTTTATACCATCCATCACACCACTATCATCTTTTTCAAAGCCCACACGATTTACCGCAACAACCGGCAGGCCATTTGCCACGCTGTGACCTCTTTGAACTGCCACCCACGCTTCAAGCTGTCTTGATTTTTCATCATCACTATCGCCCTCAAACCAGCCAATAGCCGTTGGATAGATGAGAATTTTTGCTCCTTTTAGCGCCATCAGCCTAGCTGCTTCTGGATACCACTGATCCCAGCAGACCAAAACGCCAAGCTTGCCAAGGCTGGTTTCAATAGGCTCAAAGCCAATATCGCCAGGTGTGAAGTAAAATTTCTCGTAAAATCCAGGGTCATCAGGGATGTGCATTTTTCGGTACTTGCCAGCCACGCTGCCGTCACGCTCGAAGACAAAGGCGGTGTTATGATAAAGTCCGTCAGCCCTCTTTTCAAAGAGTGAAGTGACTAAAACAACGCCATTTTCTTTTACTACTCTGCCCCAAAAAGCGACATCTTCTTGCCAGTCGTTTGCATGATCAAAGAAATTTGTATCCTCGCTTTGGCAAAAGTATTGCGTCTGGTGCAGCTCTTGGCAAACAACTAGATCAGCGCCACCTTTTTTTGCCTCGGCGATTAGCTCAAGCGTCTTTGCGATAGTCGCCTCTTTTGTGCCTTTAAATTCTTGTTGAAGTAGTGCTACTTTCATCTCATTTTCCTTCTTTGTCATTGTATGGGTCTAAATGCGTGGTTATCTGCCACGAATAATCCCTAAATTTCTCTCTTATCTCAGCTTCAAGCGAATCGGCCACCTCATGCGCATCGTAAAGCGAGATATCTTTGTCAAAAACTAAATGCAGCGTTAAAAATATGGTATTTGCGCTCTGTCTAGTGTTTAGGTAGTGAAAGTCTGAAATCCTCTGCTTTGCCTTTATCATCTTGATGATCTCATCTGTGACCTCAGGGCTTGCTGCGTGATCTAGCAAGATACCAAAGGCGTCTTTACCTAAATTTATAGCGCTTTGAGCGATGTAGCCGCTTATCACAATACCAAAGATCGCATCTATCATCACAAATCCACTAAATTTAATGACAAGAAGCGAAATAATGACAGCAAGGTTGCTAAAAAGGTCGATCTTATAGTGCAGCGCGTCTGCTTTTATGATAAGGTTTCCACTTTTTTTAGAAATTTGGTTTAAAAATAGCACCAAACATAACGTCACTATGACCGAAAATACCATCACGCCAAGGCTTAAGCCAAGGTCTATTTCTAAATTTGGCTCGCTAAATTTCTTAACGCTCTCATAAAATATATATCCAGCAGCCACAACGATGATGACGCACTCAAATAGCGCTGCCAAGGTCTCTAGCTTTGTGTAGCCAAAGTTAAATCTCTCATCAGCTTGCTTTCTTGACTTTCTAAGCGCAAATAAATTTAAAAGCGAGACAATAAAATCAAGCATCGAGTCAATCGCCGAGCCAAGAACAGCGACCGAGCCGCTAAAAAGACCAGCTGTAAATTTCACAAGTGCGAGCAAAAAGGCGCAAGCTCCAGCTGCGATAACTGCCTTATTTTCGCTCTGCGTGCACTCTTGCTTGTTTATGCGGTTAAACTCATAATCAAACGGACTTGACAAGGCTAAGCCCTTTTGTATCTATTTTGGCTTGAGCAGTGAAGCGAGCCATTTTGACGCACAAAAACTAGCGAATTTACACCGATGATCTTTCTATCTGGCAGTGCCTTGGCAAGTAAATTTAGCACCTTTTCATCGTTTTCGTCGTTATATGTTGGCACGATTAGCGCGCCATTTATAAAGATAAAATTTGCATAGGTGCAACCAAGCCTTTTACCATCATAAAATTTAGGCTTAGGAAGTGGCAGAGCAAGTAGCTTAAAGCCAGTTTTTTTAAGCTCATTCTCCATCTTTTTAAGCTCATCAAAGTGCTCATCACTCTTGTCATCGCAAGCTGCGTAAGCTACCGTATCAGGCGTGATAAAGCGTGCTAAAGTGTCGATGTGGCTATCTGTGTCATCGCCTCTTATAAAGCCATTTTCAAGCCAGATGATACGCTTTAGACCAAATAAATTTTTTAGTTTTTCCTCGATCTGTTCTTTGCTAAGCGCTTTGTTTCTATTTTCATTTAGCAGGCATTTTGAGGTGGTTAAAAGCACGCCATCGCCGTTAAACTCGATGCTTCCGCCCTCTAGTATCATATCAACAGGCTCAAGCTTGGTTTTGTAAATTTTAGCTAGTTCTAAATTTATCGCATCATCTTTTGAGCTCTTAAATTTACCGCCCCAAGCGTTAAATTTAAAGTCATAGCTCTTAACGCCGTCCTTGGTGCAAACGTCGATCATGCCGTAGTCTCTGATCCAAGTATCATCAGTCTCAAGCTTAACAAACTCTACATTTTTAAATTTTTTAAATCTATCAAAATTTGCCTCATCAGGGCAGATGAGCACCACCTTTTCATAGGGCGTAACAGCAGCCACAAGCTCCTCATAGCCCGCCAAAATCTCCTCTAAATAAGGCTCCCAGTCACTCTTACTATGTGGCAGCGATAAAAACAAAAGCTCCTGCTCTTCCCACTCTGCGTAAGCTCTCACGCTCTCTCCTTATAAATTTTATAAATTCCATAAATTGTAATGATTATCCAAAAGACCTCTATCAAAAATGAGCCAAGGTTAAAGTGCACAAAAAGCGAGATGATAAGTAGCACCGCACCTACTAAATTTATTATCTGATAGGCTAGATCGCGGCTATTTAGGCGGCCGATTTGAAGTAAAAAGTAGCCCAACACGATGCAAATCATCCCTAAAAAGCCGATGATCTGAAAAAGATCGATCAAATTTTATCCTTTTTGCAAGCTTAAATTTAAAGCAAGATCATATCTAATTAGTTTTAAATTTATGATTATAAGATAAAATAACTCCATTTTTCAGATTGGATTAAAGTTTTATGGATTTTGAGTTTATTGAGAAATTTTATCCGCTTTATGTTAAGGCCGGAGTGCTTACCTGTGAGATTGCCTTTTTAGGGATCATTTTTTCTATTTTGATCGGTATTTTTTGCATGGGAGTTAAATTTTACAAGCTGAAATTTCTCTCAAAGATTGTTGATTGCTACGTTGAGCTTTCAAGAAACACGCCGCTTCTCATCCAGCTGTTCTTTTTATACTACGGCTTGCCAAAGCTTGGAGTGTCGATGAGTGGCTTTACCTGTGCGGTCGCTGGGCTTAGCTTTCTTGGTGGTAGCTATATGAGCGAGAGCTTTAGACTTGGCTTTGAGGCGGTTAGAAAGTCTCAGATAGAAGCAGGACTAAGCATCGCACTTAGTAAAAACCAGCTCCTAAGATATGTCATCTTGCCACAAGCCTTTAGCGTGGCGCTTCCAAGTATCAGTGCAAACGTTATATTTTTACTAAAAGAGACCAGTATCGTTAGTATAGTAGCGCTCGCTGATCTAGTCTACGTTGCAAAGGATCTTATCGGACTTTACTACAAAACAGATGAGGCACTTTTTATGCTGGTGGTGAGCTATCTTATCATCATCTTGCCAGTATCGCTGGCACTTAGCTACATCGAAAAAAGGGTAAGACATGCAAGGAGTTAGTATATTATTTGACACGCAAAATTTACTAAGGCTGTTTGAAGGGCTCATTGTAAGCACTGAAATTTCATTTATCTCGATTATCATCTCTGTCATCGGCGGCCTAATCCTTGGCGTTTTGATGAGTTTAAAAAACAAATTTATATATCTTGTTTTAAAAATTTGCCTCGAGATCGTTCGCATCATGCCCCAGATCGTCTGGTTATTTTTATTTTACTTTGGCGTTAGCAAGGCTTTTGATATCCACATCTCAGCATTTACCGCCTCACTCATCGTCTTTAGCCTTTGGGGTGTTTTTGAGATGATGGATATCGTGCGCGGCGCTATCACATCAATACCAAGGCATCAGTTTGAGTCAGCCGCCTCCATCGGTCTAAGCAAATTTCAAATTTACTTCTACGTCATCATTCCGCTTGCTACAAGAAGGCTGGTGCCTGGAGCTGTAAATTTACTAAGCCGTATGATAAAAACGACCTCTATCGTCGTGCTAATCGGCGTCGTAGAGGTGGTCAAGGTCGGCCAGCAGATCATCGAGCGAAATGTATTTACCAACCAGATGGCGCCATTTTGGATATATGCGCTCATATTCTTTTTATATTTTGCTATCTGCTATCCAGTCTCAAAACTATCAAAAAAACTAGAAGAAAAATGGAGCTAAAATGAGCGAAAATATCTTAGAACTTAAAAAAATAAATAAATTTTATGGAGAGCTTCACGCCTTAAAGGATATAAATTTAGAGGTAAAAAGCGGTGAAGTGGTCGTGCTTCTTGGACCATCGGGCTGTGGCAAGAGCACAACTCTTAGATGCATAAACGGCCTTGAGAACATCGCTAGCGGCGAGATAATAATTGATGGCGAAGTAATTGATGCTAAATTTAATGATTGGCAAAGGATCCGCCAAAAAGTCGGCATGGTCTTTCAAAGTTATGAGCTATTTGATCATATGAACGTCATAGACAACGTCCTTCTTGGGCCTTTAAAGGTACAAAAAAGAGATAGGGCCGAGGCTGAAAAAACGGCTGATATGTGGTTAAGCAAGGTTGGACTGCTTGATAAGAAATTTGCCTATCCAAAGGAGCTAAGTGGTGGCCAAAAGCAACGCATAGCAATAGTAAGAAGCCTTTGTTTAAACCCTGAAATTATGCTATTTGACGAGGTTACGGCTGCGCTTGATCCAGAGATCGTTAGAGAAGTGCTTGATGTGATACTAAATTTAGCCAAAGATGGCATGACAATGCTAATAGTCACCCATGAAATGAGCTTTGCAAGAGCGGTTGCAAACAAGATCGTTTTTATGGACGCTGGAGCGATCGTGGAGATCAGCGAACCAGAGGAATTTTTTACCAACCCAAAGAGCGACCGTGCGAAGAAATTTCTAAATTTATTCTCATTTTAGAAAAAATAAGAGATAATTTGCCGTTTTTTCAAAATGCGTTTAGAGCGAAAATTTAACGCTCTTATTTATTTAACTTTTTACAAGGAGAAAGAGTGAGAAAATTTAAATTTTTCTTATTAGCATTAATCGCTACCGTCTTTCTAACGGGTTGTGGTAATGACAAAGGTGCCGACACGGCAAAAGCTGCTTCAAACGAAGCTGATACGATCGCAAAGATCAAAGAGCGTGGATTTGTAAGAATTGGCGTTTTCAGCGACAAACCACCATTTGGCTATGTCGATAAAGACGGCAAAAACCAAGGCTATGATATTTACTTTGCAAAACGTATCGCAAAAGACCTACTAGGCGATGAGAGCAAGGTAAAATTTGAGCTAGTCGAGGCTGCTGGTAGAGTTGAAGTTTTAGTAGCTGATAAAGTAGATATTACGCTTGCAAATTTTACAAAAACACCTGAGCGTGCACAAGTTGTTGATTTTGCACTTCCATATATGAAGGTTTCACTTGGCATCGTAAGCCCTGAAGGTGCGGTGATAAAGAGCATCGATGAGCTAAAAGACAAAACCCTAATCGTAAATAAGGGCACAACCGCAGACGCGTTTTTTACAAAAAATTATCCTGATATCAAGCTTGCAAAATATGACCAAAATACTGAAACATTTGCAGCTTTGGTTGATAAAAGAGGTGCTGCACTAGCACATGATAATGCCCTACTTTTTGCCTGGGCGAAAGAGACTCCAGGCTTTGTTGTAGGCGTTGAAGCACTTGGTGATGTGGACGTGATAGCACCAGCTGTTAAAAAAGGTAACAAAGTTTTACTTGACTGGCTAAATAATGAGATCATTGAGCTTGGAAAAGAAAATTTCTTCCACAAAGACTATGATGCTACACTAAAACCGATCTACGGCGATAGTGTAAATCCAGAATCACTTGTCGTTGAAGGCGGCAAACTCTAAAAATTTAATGGCGTAAATCTTTACGCCATCTCTCTTTTTTTAAATTTAACAAATACGTTTGTAAAAATTTTTGCCGGTAGGTTACACTGCATAAAATCCATGATAGACAGTATTATGTATCTGAGCAGCAAGCTAGTAGACGAGCCTCTTAAATAATGAGATATTTTAAAAAGAATGCCAACATTAGATAGACTACTTGTGGATTTAAATTGCATTATCCACTTGAAGGTTCAAAAAAGCTAAGATGCATGTTTTTGATAAATTTAAATTACAGATAGTATGTATGCAGAGAAAAAATCCGCAAAAGCTAGGCAAAAAGATAAATCTTAGTTTTTTGAATGTTTAAATAAATTTTAAAAAGCATTTTGGAGTAAATTTAGCCCAAAATGCTGATTGTAAGCTACATTAAGCTCTTTAACAAATTTGTCACTTTTTGCTCGATCTCTTCTAGAAATTCTTTACTCTTTGCCTCAAATCTAGTGACGATAACTGGCGTTGTATTTGATGCGCGCACTAGCGCCCAGCCATTTTCAAACTGAATCCTTATGCCATCAATATCAATGATATTTTTTATCTTTGGCAGGTCGCAACTCTCGTTTTTCACGCACTCTTTTAACTTGGCAACTATCTTAAATTTAGCCTCGTCAGTCGTCTTTACCTTGATCTCATCGGTGCTAAAGACAAGTGGCATCTTATCAAGCTCGCCGTCAAGGTTAAAGCCCTTATGAACTAGTTCGAGTACTCTCATCATCGCATAAAGCGCATCATCAAAGCCAAAGTATCGCTCTTTAAAGAAGATATGACCGCTCACTTCAGCTGCAAGATCTACGTTTAGCTCTTTCATCATCTTTTTTATATTGCTGTGTCCGGTCTTGCCCATAAATACTTCACCTATCTTTGCGATCTCATCGTACATATTTTGTGAGCATTTTACCTCGCCAAGCACCTTTGGATGTTTCATATTTAGTGCATAAAGATATGCTAGTTCATCGCCTTTTATATCTCTTTTTGGCGTTATAACCGCGATCCTGTCGCCATCTCCGTCAAAGCCAAATCCAAGGTCAAATTCTTTCTTTTCGATGAGTGAAAATAGCTCTTTTAAATTCTCTTTTTCGCTTGGGTCTGGGTGGTGATTTGGGAAATTTCCATCTGGCTCTTCATACAAAATTTTTGCATTTAGCCCGAGTGCCTTGACGATAGGCACCAAGCTCACGCCAACAGCGCCATTTGCGCAGTCGATAACAAAAGGCTTTTTGAAATTTTTAAGCTCACTAAATTCTTTTACAAAAAACTCAACATATTTTTCTAAGATATTAAATTTCTCACAGCTATCATCGTCTGCGATCTCTAAATTTGAGGCGATTATCTCGTTCACCTTATCTTTTAAAATTTGCAGATCTTTGCCAAAAAAACTATCTTTTTTGATAGTAATCTTAAAGCCGTTGTACTCTTTTGGGTTGTGAGAGCCCGTGATCATGATACTTGCATCAAAATAATCAGCATAAACGCTAAAGTAGCCAACAGGAGTTGGAAGTAAGCCGATGTTATAAATTTTAAAGCCACCAGCCTTGTTTAGACCACTTAGTAGATACCTAAAAAGCGTGCTAGCACTAAGTCTTGCGTCAAAGCCAACGCTTAAGGTTTTTACGCCAAATTCGTTAAATTTCTTACCCAAAGCAAACCCTATAGCCTTGACGCTGTCCTCCGTCAAGTCTTTTTCAAAAATACCGCGGATATCGTATTCTCTAAAAATTTCATCATATTTCATTGTAAATTCTCCCTAAAAGAAAGCAAAATGATACAAGAATAAATTTAAAAAGGAGTAAATAATTTTATAAATTTAGTGAGGTTAAAGTTTAAATATAAATTCGAGCTAGAAAGCTCTAGCTCGAAAAGGGCTGCTACATCATGCCGCCCATGCCACCCATTCCGCCCATGTCAGGCATTGCAGGCATTGCTTTTTCTTCTTTTATCTCGCTGATAGTTGCCTCAGTTGTTAGTAGCAAGCTAGCCACACTAACAGCGTTTTGTAGCGCAACTCTCTCAACTTTAACTGGGTCGATAATGCCAGCTTCAAACATATTTACATATTCGCCAGTTGCAGCATTAAAGCCAAAATTTGCATCTTTGCTTGTCTCAACTGCGTTTGCTACTACGCCTGCGTCAAAGCCAGCGTTCTCAGCAATTTGGCGAAGTGGAGCACGAAGCGCTCTTCTAACGATCTCAGCGCCGATTGCCTCATCACCTTGTAAATTTAAATTTACGCTCTTTGAGGCAAGGATAAGAGCTGAACCACCACCTACTACGATACCCTCTTCTACGGCTGCACGAGTAGCGCTTAGTGCGTCATCTACGCGGTCTTTTTTCTCTTTCATCTCAGTCTCAGTCGCAGCACCTACTTTGATAACAGCCACGCCACCGCTTAGTTTTGCAAGACGCTCTTGAAGTTTTTCTTTGTCGTAGTCGCTTGTAGTCTCTGCGATTTGAGCTTTTATTTGAGTGATTCTAGCGTCGATCGCTGACTTCTCACCTGCGCCATTTACGATAGTTGTATTGTCTTTGTCGATAACTACGCTTGAAGCTTGTCCAAGGTCGTTTATAGTAGCGCTCTCAAGTGTTCTGCCTAGCTCTTCGCTGATAACCTCACCACCTGTTAAAATAGCGATATCTTCAAGCATCGCTTTTCTTCTATCGCCAAAGCCAGGAGCTTTAACAGCTGAGATGTTTAGCACGCCACGAAGTTTATTTACAACAAGCGTTGCAAGTGCCTCGCCCTCGATATCTTCAGCGATGATTAGAAGTGGTTTGCCACTCTTTTGTACTTGCTCAAGCACTGGAAGTAAGTCTTTTAAATTTGTAATCTTCTTGTCAAATAACAATATAAATGGATTGCTTAGCTCAACTTGCATCTTTTCAGGGTTTGTGATGAAGTATGGGCTTAGGTATCCGCGGTCAAACTGCATACCCTCAACAACGCTTAGCTCATCTTGGATAGATTTTGCCTCTTCTACTGTTATGACGCCATCTTTACCGACTTTCTCCATCGCATCAGCGATAAGTTTACCGATGCTCTCATCTGAGTTAGCAGAGATAGTAGCGATCTGAGCGATCTCTTTTGAACCTGATACTTTTTTAGAGATATTTTTTAGTGCATCTATAAGAGCTGCCACTTCTTTATCCATACCGCGTTTTACTTCGATAGGATTTGCGCCAGCAGTTACGTTTCTAAGACCCTCTTTAAATATCGCGTGAGCTAGCACAGTCGCTGTTGTAGTGCCGTCGCCTGCTTGGTCGTTTGTCTTGCTTGCTACTTCTCTAACTAGGCTTGCACCCATGTTTTCGATAGTATCTTTTAGCTCAACTTCTTTAGCCACGCTAACGCCGTCTTTTGTGATGTTTGGAGCACCAAAGCTCTTTTGGATAAGGACATTTCTGCCTCTTGGTCCCATTGTCACTTTTACAGCGTCATTTAGTTTTTTTACGCCCTCGTATAAGCGGTTTCTTGCATCATCAGAGTAAAAAATTTCTTTTGCCATTGTTTTTCCTTTCGGTTTTAATTTATTTTAAAAAATCAGCCTTATTTATCATTGACAAAGGCATATTAATATCAAAAATTTTGCCGCGAATATTTGAATAGCCGTTTTTAGCCAGTCTTTCGCTATGCATTTTCAGATACTTTTCCGCATTCTCCTTATTGTCAAAAAGATAAATTCCGCCGGCTTCTTTTGTTTGTTTATTCTCAGTCCAAATTTTCCATATCATACCGGGTTCTTGGTTGATGCTTTTGGCCAAATCCTCAAAAGCTTTTGACATCTCGTCTCCAAAAAGACCTTCTTGCGGAAAATCAACATACATAATCGCAGCCATCTGCAGCCTTATTTTAAAACGCCTAAAACATCATCAATATTTAAAACAAGATATGTTTTATCATCTAAATTTATCTCAGTGCCACCGTATTTTGCAAATACAACTTTATCACCAACTTTTACGCCCTCTACTTCAGCCCCGACTGCTTTTACCTCACCGCTTAAAGGTTTTTCTTTTGCGTTATCAGGTATAATAATGCCCGAAGCTGTGGTCTTTGTCTCCTCTACGCGTTCGACTAGAACACGCTTGCCTAATGGTTGAAAGTTCATTGTTCATCCTTTTGGTTTAATTGTCTTTTTTAGCACTCTTTATTTTTGAGTGATGAGATCCTAGCACTTTTTTCTAAAAAAGTCAATAATTTATAGTTAAATTTTATTAAAACTTTAGTCACTTGCACTAAAGATTTGTGATATATAAAACTAATATAAAGGAAATTTATGAAAAAAATAGCCTATTTAGTAGTGGCTTTGGGGCTGATAATCCTTTGCCTTTTTGGCTTTATCTTTAGCTCTTTTAGCAATAAATTTATAGCCAGCAAAATAGAAAAAGAAGCGCTCGCTCGCGGTATCGATGTAAAATTTAAAGATTTTAACCTTAGGCTTAGTACGCTAAATTTAGAAGCGACCGTGATGAACGCCATAAATTTAAAGGCAAATGGCGATCTCTCGTTACTTGCTCAAAGTATTAATTTAAACATAGAGATAAACGCCGACAAGGCAAAGGCTAGCGAGCTTGGACTAAAAAAAGATGTCGCTCTTAAAGCAAACGTAGCTGGTAAATTTAGCGACTTCAAGCTAATAGCAACTGGCACGGTGCTTGGCTCAAACATAAATTTAAATGCAAATTTAAAAGACTATCTGCCAAAAGCTCTAAATCTTGACGCTAAAAATATCGAACTCTCTGAGATATCAGCTCTTGCTAAAAAGCCAAATTTAGCTAGCGGTAAGCTTGATCTAACAAGCAATATGCAAGGGGTTGATGAGAAAAATGAGCCCATTATAAACGCTCAAATTTTAGCAAGTGGCGCAGCGATAAATAAAGAAATTCTTAAAAACGAATTTGGTCTAAATTTAGCAAAAGATATAAGCTTTAAAGGCGGTGTAAATGCTAAATTTGCAAATGAAAAAGTGACCGCGAAAACCATTATCATCGCACCTGAAGCCACTTTAAAAGCAAATGAAACGACTTATGATCTAGTTAGTAAAAATTTAAAGAGCGACTTTTTGCTAAACGTGCCTGATCTTGCCCTTTTTGGCAAGCTCTTAAATCAACAGCTAAGTGGCGCAGTGGATATAAACGGCGAAATTACAATGCAAGAAAACGCCCTTAAAAACCTAAAAGCTGAGATAAACGGGCTTGGCGGCAAGATAAATGCAAATTTTGATAGCAAAAACTTAGCCCTAAATGCGGCTAACATCAAGCTAAAAGAGCTTCTAGCGCTTGCTCTACAGCCTAGCTACGCAGATGGGCAGATAAATTTAAATGCAAATTTTAGTGGCTTTGACGAGCTAAAAAAGCTTGCAGGTGAGGCTAAATTTGAGATAAAAAACGGCCTTATAAATAATGGTCTTGCAAAGCTTAAAAATGCGGCAAAATTTGAGCTAAAAGGCGGCGCTACCGCGAAAGGTGAGCTTGTAAGTTTTGACGCAAACGTACTTAGCGACCTTGGCGGGCTAAAGGATATAAAGGGCGTTTATGACCTAAAAAACAGCCAAATTTTTAGCAAATTTGCGCTGCTTATTAGCGACCCTGAGAAATTTAAAGCAGTTAGTGGCTTTGAAGTTGGCTCAAAGATGGTGCTTATGGGCGATGTGAAGGTTAAAGAGAGCAAGATAGATGAGCTAAATTTAGGCGGCGATGCCTTTGCTGGCAAGCTAAACGTCGCCATAAAAAATGAAAATCTTGATCTTAGCCTAAAAGAGGCGCAGCTAGGAGAAATTTTAGCACTTAGCGGCAACGACAGGCTGGCAAACGCCAAGGCAAATCTCCAAGCAAAAGGACAAAATATCTTTAGCAAAAGCCCAAGTATCGCCGCAACGATCGCTTTAAATGAGGGCAAATTTAACGCCGCAGCGCTTAGCAAAATACTTGATAAAAAATTCCCAGAAAATGAGAAATTTAGCTCAAATTTGAGCCTAGACTACAAAGGCGACATAGCAAAATTTAGTGGCGACTTTCTTAGCTCGCTAGCTGATATAAAGGGCATAGATGGCAGCTTTGACGTGGGCAAAAGCACGCTAAACTTAAAGCTTCAAGCGGTAGTTTCAGAGCTAAATAAGCTTGCATTTTTAGCTGGCCGTGAGCTTCACGGCAAATTTGCAGCCCTCGTAACGGCAAACGGTAAAGTAGATGATCTAAGCGTAAAAGCCACTTCAGATGATCTATTTAAGGGCAAACTCGAGACAAACTACAAAGCTGGCGTGCTTGATGCGGTGCTAAAAAACTTCGAAGTCAAAGGGCTAACACAGACTTTGGGGCTGGATCATCTATATGACGGCAACGGCGATGCTAAATTTGACTACGAAACAAAGCAAAAGCTCGGCAAATTTGACATCTTGCTAAAAGAGGGTCACCTAGCCAGCACAAATCTCACAAACAATATAAAAACCTTCACCGGCAAGGACATCACAAAAGAGATTTACAAAGATGGCAAAATTTACGGCGATATAAAGGGCGATAACGTCGTTTTTAACGTAAATTTAAGCTCGCCAAAAAGCGACATAAAGGTTGCAGGCGGCACTTATAACACCGCTACAAAAATGCTTAATGCGCCGCTTGTTTGCAGGCTCGAAAAGACCGATCTAAACGTGAAAATTTCAGGCACGACAGACAAGCTAAAATACGACGTCAGATCGCAGTATCTTGAAAATAAGGTCAAAAAAGAGATAGGTAGATTTTTAGACAAAAAGCTTGGCAAAGATGATGACGCAAGCGGCGAAAAACAAAATTTAAAGGGGCTTTTAAAGGGGCTATTTTAGATGAAAAAGGCGGAAAATTTAAAGTATCTAATGGGGCTTGGGCACTTTTGTAGCGACATAAACCAAAGTGCGCTTGGTGCGATGTTGCCCTTTTTTATCGCGAGCTACCACTACGACTACGCCACAGCCGCCTCGCTCGTGACCGCCACAAATTTAGCAAGCTCGCTCATCCAACCACTAATCGGCCGCCTAAGCGACAAAAAAGAGATGTCCTACGTCATCCCACTTGGGCTACTACTTGCCGGCGGAGGCATGAGCCTAACTGGCTTTGTCACAAACTACTACATCATCTTAGTCTGTGTGATGATAAGCGGTATCGGCGCTGCACTCTTTCACCCAAGTGCCGCAAGGATCGTAAACTACGCCTCAAACGCCAAAAATAGAGCCAAAAGTATAAGCATATTTTCATTTGGCGGAAACGCAGGCTTTGCGGTTGGGCCTATTTTGGTCGCCGTTTTTGTGGGAAATTTTGGCCTGAAAGGGACGCTAGTCTTCATCATACCTCAAATTTTTCTGACACTTTTGTACATTAAAAAGGGCAAATTTATAAAAGCATTAGAGGGCAATCATAAAAAGCAAATTTTGCAAAAAACTATCACTTTAAAAGACGATCTGGGAGCATTTTTGAGGCTTTGCGTCTGCATATTTTCACGCTCCATCGTAGCCTTTGGTTTTACAGCATTTTTTAGCATATATCTCATCAAAATTTTTGGCATTAGCAAAGAGGTGGCAAATGTAAATTTAAGCCTATTTTTCGCTGCAGGTGCTATTTCTACACTATTTGGCGGAGCACTGGCTGACAGGTATGGTCTAGTAAAACTCATCAAGATAAGCCTAAGTATCGCCGCGCCGCTAGTCGTGCTAATGCTCTTTATCGACAGCTACGTGCTATTTCTAGCGGCCTCCATCTGCGTGAGTGCATGCATTAGCCTATCTTTTAGCCCCTCTATCGCCCTTGCGCAGCTTTATCTGCCAAATCAGATCGGCCTAGCCTCCGGCGTAACGCTTGGCCTTAGCATCACAATCGGTGGTATATTCGCAACAGTCATTGGCAAGATCGCTGACCTCTTTAGCCTAACGCACTCATTTTACTTTATCGCCGCAGTATCGATCATCAGTGCGGTGTCGAGCTACTTTTTAAAGCCAGTCACGAGATAAATAAATACTAAATTAATATAAATTAACCTGATTTAAAAATATTTAAACATTTTTTAAATTAATTACAATAAAATAACTAATTTAATTTAAGGAGTAAATTTGGAACCGTTACAACAAGAAAAACAATATATGTTAAAAAGTGCCAGAGAGTTGGGGATTGTATCTTGTATTGTGATGATATTTAAGCATCTAGTTTATATTTCAGGACTTTATGAAACCTTTGATCTTAGTTTTAATTTTATCTTCAAAATATGCTGCGACTCTATCAGTTGGATACTTTTATTTTTTGCCATTTCATTGATATGCTCTGTTTATAAT
>NZ_PIRR01000014.1:0-43021 GCF_003048555.1 Campylobacter concisus
GATATTAGCATACCAATTTTTTAAAACTAAAAATCTAAATATAAATATTAAGTAAAATTTAATTTTATTTTCAACTTTAAATACTAGAATAACTAAAGGCAAATATCTTTTAAAGGGAGAAAGATGAGCTTAAATAGACGAGAATTTTTAAAATTCGGTGCTGGAGTTAGTATGGTTGCATCGTCCTTGCCGGGCGGTGCTTTAGAAAATGCTACAAAGCAAGATGAGAAGTACGTCCGTAGCTTTTGCGAGATGTGCTCTTCAAGATGCCCTATCGAAGCAAAGGTCGTTGATAACAAAATTTGCTTCTTAAGCGGTAATCCAAAAGCTGGCGGTACGGCGACTTCGCTTTGTGCAAGAGGTGGCTCTGGTTTTAGTCAGCTTTATGACGAAAATAGAGTCAAAAAACCTTTGATTAGGGTTGGTGAGAGAGGAGAAAATAAGTGGCGTGAGGCTAGCTGGGACGAGGCACTTGATCTAGTTGCTTCAAAAATGCTTGAGATCAAGCAAAAGTATGGCCCTGAAAGCTTTGTCTTTACCTGTAAAAGCTCACAAACGCATAAGCTAATGGTAAATTTTGCCTCATCTTATGGCTCGCCAAACTGCTTTTCACACTTTTCGTGCTGTCCGATCACATATCAAATGGTCTGTGAGCAGATGTATGGCATAGCTAAGCTAAAAAGAGACTTTGCGAATGCAAAATATGTTGTAAATTTTGGCCACAATCTTTTTGAAGGCATCGTCATAGCTGATGCTAAAAAGCTTGCTAAATTTGCGGCTAAAAAAGATACAAAGCTACTTGTGCTTGAGCCAAGATTTAGCGTGGTGGCTTCAAAGGCTGATGAGTGGCTACCAGTTAGACCTGGCACTGATCTAGCTTTTGTGCTAGCTATCATAAATACATGGATACAAAATGGCACTTATGATAAAGAATTTATTGAGAAATTTACAATTGGCTTTGATGAGATCGTTAAAAGCGTAGAGGGCAAAACGCCTGAATGGCAAGAGGCGATCACCGGCATAAAAGCAAGTGATGTTAGACGCATCGCTGATGAAATTTACAAAGCTGCCCCAAGAGTTATTTTTGATTTTGGGCATAAGACAACCACCACAAAAGCTGAATATATGAGGACAAAGGCTATCATGGTGGCAAATGCGATGATGGGCAACTGGGAGGTTAAGGGCGGTCTTTTTGGTGGCAAAAATGCAAAAACATTTAACAAGCTAGTTGGCGAGGATAAATTTCCAGTTCTTAAAAATCCAGATGAGAAATTTAAAGTACCAAAAGTCACTAGATTAGACTTTGCTGGCGAGACTGGTAGGCATAAATTTGTAAGCAGAAAACATGGCGTTTTGATGGATATAAATGATGCTATCTTAAATGAAAAGCCTTACGCCATAAAAGGCTGGTTTAACATCCGATTTAATCACCTAATAAACGTTGCTGAGACGATGAAGAGCATAGAGGCTATGAAGAAGCTTGATTTTATCGTGGTAAGTGATGTCTATCTAAACGATATGGCGACCTTTGCTGATGTTATCTTACCTGAGAGTAGCTACCTTGAGCGCGACGAAGGCATAGAGGATAAGTCAGGTCTAAAGCCAGCTTATATGATAAGAAATAAAATTATTGATCCAGTTGGCGACACGAAGGATGGGGCGTTTATCTTTAGAGAGCTAGCACGCCGCATGAAGATAGACGAGCTTTACACTTGGAACGACATACGTGAGTTTAGGATGCAACAAGCTGGTGGAGATGTAAATTTACTTGCTACGCTTGAAAAAGATGGTTTTATCACGTGGGATGAGCCGGGAATTTTGTTTAGAGAAAAAGGCATGATCGATAAATTTGTCGCTAAATATCCAGTCGCTGCTAAATTCGTAGGCGAAAATGGTCTAATGGATGATATGGCTAAGCTTAAAACAAAAAGCGGCAAGATAGAGCTATTTTTGCCTGATGTCGAAGCGCAGTTTGAAGGATATGGCGCGCTAAATGATAAAGATATGGATACATTTGACGGGCATGATCTTTGTCTAACTTGCGGCAAAACGCCTATTCATACCAATGGACATACTCAGGCGGTGCCGTCGCTTCATGATCTTATGAGTGATAGCCCTATCTGGATAAATCCAAAAACAGCTAAACGTAAAAATTTACGTGATGGCGATATGGTCGTGGTGAAAAATAAATTTGGCGAGCAAAAGGGCAAGCTCATGGTAACTGAGGGCATTAGAGAAGATACGCTCTTTATCTATCACGGCTTTGGACACATCACCCCAGCTCTTAAGAGCATAGATCACGTTGGGCTAAATACAAGCGTGCTTCTTAATCCAGCCGAAGGGCCAGTGGCTGCAACCATGGTTACAAATGTTGGCGTTAGTATAAGTAAAGCGTAAGGATAGAAAATGAAAAAATATATGATGATACATGATGAAAATTTATGCATCGGCTGTCAAGGCTGCTCGGTAGCTTGCAGAAGTGCAAACAACGTACCAAGGGGACTTTACCGCTTACAGGTGCATGCGAAGATGAGTGGAACATTTCCAAATTTAAAGACTGACTTTTTACGTCAAAGCTGCGTTATGTGCGAAGATGCACCTTGTGTTGAGGTTTGCCCAACTGGCGCTAGTTTTAAAACAGCTGATGGCGTGACGCTGCTTGATCACAGAATTTGTGTTAGTTGCAAATACTGCATCCTGGCCTGTCCATACGATGCTCGCTACGTCTTGCCAAATGGTGAGATAGGAAAATGCACATTTTGCTATGAGAGTAGGCTAGAAGAGGGCAAAGAGCCAGCTTGCGTTAGCGTCTGCCCTACAAATGCCCTAACTTTTGGCGACGTAAATGATGAAAACTCTAAAATTTCAAAGAAATTAAAAGAGAGTAAATACTATTTGCCAAAAGCGGAGCTAAATACAAAACCTTCACTTGCGATGATCGCAAATACAAAAGGAGCACACCATGAATAACATGTCAGGAAGCCTAGCTCAATACTCTGAAATTTACTGGGGCTGGCCGATAGCCGTTTATCTATTTTTAGCAGGACTTAGTGCGGGTGCTAGCATCGTTGCTGTGCTCATTTCAAAAAAATATGGCAAAGAGAATTATTACTTTAAAGCAGCTGCTCTTATCGCTCCAGCAGCGATCATTCTTGGGCTTGCTCTTTTGGTGCTTGATCTTGGCAAGCCGCTTAGCTTTTACTGGATACTCTTGCTTTATAACTTTGACTCAGTCATGTCAATAGGTGTTGCACTGCTTCTAGTATATACGCCTCTTAGCGTTATATACGCGCTTGGCGCATTTAAAAACGAGATCGCAATGCTTAAAATTTCTCTTTTTGACGTGGTTGCAAATTTAGCTAGCAAGCTTTCAGGTTTGCTTGGAATTTTACTTTTCATCTTAGGCATTGGCGTTGGTGCATATACAGGCTTTTTGCTAAGTGCAGCTCACAAGATCGCACTTTGGAACACATCAGTCTTGCCAGTATTATTTTTAGTATCAGGCTTGAGCTGTGCTGGTGCATTTACACTGCTTCTAGGCGTGCTAAAAGATAAGGCAAAAAGGCAAAACGATATTGCACACTATTTATTAAAATTTGATTTTTTTGCGATTATTGCTGAGTTTTTGCTCATAGTTGCTCTTTTTATGGTTGTAAAAAGTGCAAGCACAAGTGGTGCGCAGAGCGTAGCAAACGCACTTGGCGCAAATTCTCTTGGGCTGATGTTTTATATTGGCGTCATTGGTTTTGGTATGGCTTTGCCTATCATTTTAGACTTAAGCGTTTTAAAGGTGCATGATTTTAAACGCGAATTTGCCGTGATTAACGCATTATTCGTAATATGTGGCGTCTTTTTGCTAAGGTGTTACATTGTCTATGCGGGGCAAATTTTTATTTAATACTTAAAAAATAATTTTAATTTTGAATTTACCTATTAAATATTACAATAGGGCTAAATCTTAATAAGACTTATTTTTTAGGAGAGAGATTTGAAAATTTTGCTTTTAGAAGATGATTTAGGGTTTCAAGAGAGCGTCTGTGAGTTTTTGCAGACGCTTGATTATGAAGTTACAGCTGTGAGCGATGGCCAAGAAGCGTGTGATCTGATAGAGAAAAATTTCTATCATCTTTTTATACTTGATATAAAAGTCCCTGGCGTAAATGGACATGAGGTTATCAAGTACATAAGGAGCTTAAATCCAAACGCTCCTATCATGATAACAACATCTTTAGTTGATATAGGCGATATGGCTATTGGCTATGAGCTTGGCTGTAACGAATACCTAAAAAAGCCATTTGAGCTTGCTGAGCTTAAATTTAGAGTAGCTGAGCTTATGAGAAAATACTATGGAACTGACGATAAAAACATAGTAAAGATCAATGACGAGTTTAGCTTTAATCTAAACAAGCGTGCGCTATTTAAAAACGGCAAAATGGTAGATCTTAGCGCAAAAGAAGTTGCACTTGTTGAGTGTCTAGTTTCACATCTAAATTCTTACGTCAGCATGGAAGAGTTAAGAGATCTTGTCTGGAATGATAAAGAGATAGAAGGCGCTGATATCAGAATGCACGTTTTAAAGATAAGAAACAAAACAACTAGTGACTTTATCACTTCAAAGAGGCGTATAGGCTATAAGATAGATGCACAAGAGCTTTAAGATCCAGGTCATAGCGACATTTGTGATAATGTCGCTTTTTTGTTTTCAAAGCTTTGTGATCTTAAATTTAAGCCAAAAAAATAGCACTTCAAAAGCTCTTTTTGGTGCGATGAAGCATGAAACCATCATCAAAAATTCATTTTTAAAAAATGAAAATATAACTCCTTCTTTAAAGTATAAATTTGCAATCTATGATGTAAATTTTAATCCAATTATTTCAAATCTCTCCAAGCAGCCAAGCAACTTTAAATTTGTAACACTTGAAGAAAATGGCTTCTTGTTTTATAAAAGCTTTTTTATAAAGGATAAAACGCCTTATTACATTGTCGTTGAAAAAGAGCTTGATAATGAAAAAAGTATATTTCTAGCGGCACTTATGCTCCTTGTCATCCTTGTGGCTGTGCTTTTTATCGTCTATTTTTTATATCTAAGTAGCGTTAAGCCTTATAAAGAGTTTCAAAAGTATATGAATAACTTCTTTAATGACGCCATGCACGAGCTAAAGACCCCACTTGGCGTAGCTGGCATGAACCTTGAGATGCTTGGACTTGAAAACAAGTATATAACCCGTATCAAAAATGCCCTAAAACAGATGCAAATAACCTACGAAGATGTCGAATACTTCATAAAGCGAGGCTATATAAAATTCCCACTTGAGCGGCTAAATTTAGGCGAATACATAATAGAGCGAGTGAAATTTCTCTCAAGCGTAGCTGATGTTAAGCACATCGAGATAAAGACAAATTTAGAAGGCGATGCATTTACTATGCTAAGCAAGGTCGAAGCTCAGCGTATCATCGACAATACCATCACAAACGCCATAAAATACAGCCAAAAAGAGAGCGAGATACTAATAAATTTAAGCTTTGAGGATGAGCGCATAAAGCTTAGTGTGCAAGACTTTGGCAAGGGGATAAAGGACGTCAAAAAGGTCTGGAAACGCTACGTCAGAGAGGATGAAATCCAAGGCGGCTTTGGCCTTGGGCTAAATATCGTCAGCGAAATTTGCCAAAAACATGGCATTACATACGGCGTTGATAGCGTCTACGGCGAGGGCAGCACCTTTTATTATAAATTTAAACGAGCTTAAATTAAGCATAAAAGCGTAAAATGAAGTCTTAAAATTAGAAGGAAAACTTTGGATAGAATCGTTGAAATCGAAAAAGTAAGCTTTGAAAATGACTTTGAAGTCTCGCTTAGACCGACAAAATTTGAAGACTATATCGGACAAGAAAAGATCAAGCAAAATTTAGATGTCTTTATAAAAGCAGCCAAAAAGCGAAATGAGTGCCTAGATCACGTGCTATTTTACGGCCCTCCAGGACTTGGTAAAACTACCCTTGCTCACATCATAGCAAATGAAATGGGCGTAAGCATCAAAATGACTGCAGCACCGATGATAGAAAAGAGTGGCGACCTGGCGGCAATCCTTACAAATTTACAAGAGGGCGACGTGCTTTTTATCGATGAGATCCACCGTCTAAGCCCAGCTATCGAGGAAGTGCTTTACCCTGCGATGGAGGACTTTAGGCTTGACATTATCATAGGCTCTGGCCCAGCCGCTCAGACTATCAAGATAGATCTGCCAAAATTTACGCTTATTGGCGCAACGACGCGTGCTGGCATGATCTCAGCGCCTTTAAGGGACCGCTTTGGGATGGACTTTAGGCTGCAGTTTTACACAAGTAGTGAGCTAAGCCGTATCGTACAGATCGCCTCAGCCAAACTTGGCAAAGAGTGCGACAAAAATGCCTCACTTGAGATCGCCAAACGTTCTCGCGCAACGCCTAGGATCGCTCTTAGACTATTAAAGCGAATTCGCGACTTTGCCGAGGTAAATGATGAGCAAATCATCAGCCACGAGCGTGCAAAAGAGGGACTTAACGCACTTGGTGTAAATTCGCTTGGATTTGATGAGATGGATATTAGGTATTTAGAAATTTTGATGCAAGCAAGGCGCCGTCCTATGGGGCTTAGCACGATCGCTGCGGCACTTAGTGAGGACGAGGGCACGGTTGAGGACGTCATCGAGCCATATCTGCTTGCAAATAGCTTTATCGAGCGCACAGCAAAGGGTAGGATCGCGAGTGCGAAGTGCTTTGAAACCTTTAACGTCAAGATCGACATCGAAAAAGGGCTTTTTGAGTAGCGAAATTTAAATTTGGAGCAAAAATGGGTGAGCCACATCTTTGTCCTAAGTGCAAGCAAAGGACGATTTACTTTGATGGGATCTGCTATGATTGCAGACAAAAAGAGAAGCTGGAGTTTTATCAAGGCTTAAGCGAAGCTGGGATCAAACAAAAGTTAAAAAATGTCCTAGCTCACACAGACGAGATAGGCAAATATGATGAAATTTATAGCGATCTTGTTTATATTTTCTACCTGCACGGAATTTGCGACGAGCAGATAATAAGAGAAGTGACCAAGCAGGGCGAGTACTACCCATTTGAAATTTATAAAAACGCCACAAGCGACGTAAGAGATGAGCTCATAAATAGTCTAAATAGCGCTGAAAATATCGTAAAAATAAATCACATCCTTTGCGCACTTGCCTGGCAGGGCGATGAGGTGGTGAGGGAACTATTTTTTAAGCTTTATAAGGCGCCAAAGCCTTGGAAGGCAAAACTTCACGTCGATACTGACACATACGCTCAGGTTGCTGGCTGGAGCTTTGACGAGAGTGGTAAGAGAAAAAGCCTAGTTTTTGATAAGTGTTTTACATGTGGGCCAAGCCAAAACGTAGATGCAAGCATTAAATTTAAAGCACTAAGTGATGAAAAATGTAAATTTTGTAGCGGTGAGATGCTGGAATTTATCATTAAAAAAGAGAGCCTAAAACGAATTGGTCTAGAGCTTAAAAATGACACTGTGCTTAAATTTTGTCCAACATGCGTTGGCCTTGTGCAGTATTTTTGCCAAAATGACGGCAATAGCGTGCAAACAGAGGTAGTGGGCGAGGGTGATAGTGAAGATTATTTAAGAGACGCTGTGGCAACGCTTGATGGGCAAAAATTTGAGCTAGCTAGCGAGGTTTGCGCTCACTACTCATATATGATAGATAGCGAAATTTTACTTGGTGGATATCCGCAGTGGGAGCAAGATGCTGAGCATTTAAAATGTCCAAAATGTAGCAAAAGCATGAAATATCTAGCACAAATTCCTCTTGGAAGTCTAGTAGATGGCGAGGGAACTATATATGTTCAAATCTGTGATGAATGCGAGATCATTGGGGCAAATTTTCAGTGCACGTAAAAGGCTAAATTTATAGGAGCTTTTGAGCTAGAAATTTTGCATAAAACTATAAATTTATCTAAATTTACTAAGCGCTAGTAGCATGCTAAAAATATCAAAAGCCTAGCCACATTTGCTAGCTCTGTAAGCCTGATGGCAAAGAGATTGAGCAAATTTGGGAAGCAAATGAGCAGCTTTGATAAATTTGCTATAATTACCCCATTTTAAGGGAGCAAGATGAACAATAGACTATTTTTTGGAATTTTTGTATTTTGTGCTTTGGCTTTAGTGGTCTATCTTTTTAAACCTTATCTGCTTGACATTTTTATCGCAGCACTGCTTGCTGTCGCGGTTTCAAATGTCCAAATCGCATTTTTATCGCTCACTAAAAACCGCAAGACGCTTTCATCGGCTCTTACCACATCTGTGCTTCTTTGCTTATTTATCGCCCCACTTCTTTATGCGGTAGTTGAGATCGCAAAATACGCGGCTGGCTTTGATATAAACAATGTTACAAAGACTATCGAATTTATCAAAAATTATGATTTTAGGATGCCTGAGTCGATAAATTTTTTAGAGCCAAAGATAAAAGAATTTATCGGCGGACTTGATATTAAGATGCTTTTTTCTCAACTTGCGACAAATCTTGCAAGTCTGGGCAAGTTAAGCCTTAAATTTGGCGTTGATATGATTATTATTTTGGTCTTTTTCTTCTTTTGCAATCTTTATGGTAATGAACTCATCAGCTATCTAAAATATGCACTTCCGCTAAAGCAAGATGACACAGAGTCTATTTTAAGCGAAGTTGGCAACGTGATGAGCGTCGTTTTTTACTCAACCATTGCAAATATGATAATCCAAGGCTTTTTATTTGCTATTGTCACAAGCTTTTACGGCTATGACGGCGTGCTAACTGGCATCTTTTTTAGCTTTGCTTCACTTATTCCAGTTGTTGGCGGTATTTTGGCGTGGGCGCCTATTAGTATTTATGAGTTTGCAAATGGCAACACAGCAGCAGCGATAACTATCGCAATTTACACGATCGTAGTGATCTCATTTGCAGCTGATACGCTTTTAAAGCCACTTGTTATTAAATTTATAAACTCAAAGCTGGTTAAAATACCAACAAAGATAAATGAACTTCTTATATTCTTTGCAATGCTTGCAGGAATTACGACATTTGGTTTTTGGGGCGTGATCCTTGGACCAGCGATCGTGACGTTTTTTATCTCAACTATCAAGCTTTATACGCTTTTAAGAGAGAGAAATTTTGTATAAAAACAGGAACAAATATGATCTATGAAGATAAATTTATAAAAATCGAGCGTGAAGACAATGAGCTTCCATGGATAAAAATTTTTACCATTAAGCCATTTCGTGAGCTAAGCGATTGCGATGAGGCGAGTAGGGTAAGGCTATTTGAAGCGATGCTAGTAGCTGAAAAGGCGATGCTTGAGTTTTATAAACCAACCAAAATAAACATTGCAAGCTTTGGAAACTACGTGCCACACGTGCATATTCATGTTATTGCTAGATTTAGTAATGACGCATTTTTTCCAGATAGTGTTTGGGCTAATCCAAAAAGAAAAAGCGAGCTTGTGTTGCCAGAATTTGATAAATTTGCAAAATTTTTAGAAGAAAAGTTAAGGGCTAGTTTTGAATAAATATAAAAAATATTTTAATGTCTATATCATTTTTATCTTTATTATAGTGCTTGGAGGGCTTTTTTACTTTCTTTACAGCTCTTATATGGCTGAAAAGATGCAAAATAATATGCGAGTCTTTTTTGATTACCAGGTAAAACAGCTTAATAAAAGCATAGATGATGAGAAATTTTCATCAATGGCGATCTCTATCTTGCTTGCTCAAAATGAGTCTATACAAATGTGCTTGCTAGGTCAAAGCCGCGATGAATGCATAAAAAATATCGAAAATTTAACCAAAACCCTTGGCGCAGCTTCGATGTATAACAACATTAAGCTTCACATTTATGATAAAGATCTAAAAAGCTATGTAAGGAGTTGGGATCTAAACAGATATGGCGATATGATCGCTAGTAGTAGGTTTTTAGTGCAAGAGTCAAGGCATCAAAACAAGCCCATGGTCGGCATCGAGGCGTGGTATGCTGGAACGCATATAAGGGCTGTTTCAAACGTAATACGTGATGGTAAAATTATTGGTAACATCGAGGTTTTATTAAATTTTGACTCACTTGGTAATTATTTTAAAAAGCAAGGAATTGATCTATTTGTTCTTTTAGCAAAAGACAAGATGCCTTCACGTAAAAGCATTCCAAGTGATCAAATTTTAAATGATTATTACATCGAAAATTTAAGCAGTGCAAATTTAAATATCGTAGGTTTTTTGCGTGATATTAATTTTAAAGAATATGAATTTTACGTTTATAAAACACACTACTTTTGCGTGGTACCGCTAATAGACGCTAGCAATACACAGATAGGCTATTATGTGCTTCATGTAAATACTAATGAAAAAGAGCGAAATATTTCACAAAATTATTTTGAGTCAGAAGAGCTTTTTTAATTTAAGCTATTTAATAAAATTTTTATTTGTATTTTAGATAAAAATGGTGGAAGCGAGGGGGATCGAACCCCTGTCCAAAAACAAAATGCATACAGCCTCTACACGCTTAGCAAAAGTGAAAATTTCATCTAAAAAGGCTCACTTTCCAAAACCAAAATTTAGACTAAGACTAAAATTTCAGCTAGCAAACAGTCACTTTGCGAGCCTACTCTAGCTAAATTACTTGCTTTTGTCCTAGCTAGAATTAGACTAAGCAAGGCTCAACTGAACTTACGCAGCTTTAGCGTAAGCAGGAGCGAAATTAACGTTGTTTGCGTTTAAATTTAATTTGAGCTTTTTACGCTTTGCTCAAAGCGACGTGCCACCGTACACACTCTGCTCCTGTCGAAGCCAAGTCGCTCCCAAAAAAATAAAATGGTTAGTGAATTATTTAGTTAAGTTTTGCAGGCACATCAATGATTTTTGGCTCAAGAACACTAAAATATTCAAAATCGTTCTCGACGTCATCTTTATACTTATTAAACTGATCGCTAATAAGTAGCAACCAATCTATAAATTTATCATTTGCTGGCCCTTTTAGACTTCTTGCCTCTTGAGTTATCTCTTCAGCTAAAGTTGTAAGCTTTAATATCGGATCAAGATGCATGAATCCTGCTGCCGATTTAATATTATGAAAAATCCTAGTAAGCTCTAAGATACTATCTTTATATTTATCAGCTCTTCCTAAATTTATTATCAAAGGCTCGAGTAAATCGCACATTAAAGCATAGTGAGATAAAAATTCTTCAACTATATCATAAGAGTAATCTATTTCAAGCCTTTTTAATATACCCATTTTTATGTCCTTAAGAAATTGGCGTAATTGTAGCAAAAATTTGATAAAATTGTTAGCCTTTTAGCTAAAAATCCTTGGAGCTTGCAATGAAAAATGAAAAAACTCAGAAGAAAAAACTAAGCATAAATGATATAAAAAACAAAAAAGGCATTGAGCCTATTGTAATGATAACTGCCTATGATGCGTTATTTGCTAAGCTTTTTGATGATTATGCTGATATTATTTTGGTTGGCGATAGCTTAAATATGAGTTTTAATATGCAAGAAAGCACGATAGGTGCGGACATGAATACCATGCTTTATCATACAAAGGCCGTTTGTAACGGAGCTAAAAATACTTTTATCATGGCTGATATGCCATTTGGCAGCTACACAAATGAAAAGCAAGCGATAAAAAATGCGATGAAATTTTTCAAACAGACAAATGCCGATGCGGTAAAGCTCGAAGTTGGCATGCACCAAGTAAATTTAGTAAAACGTCTTTGCGAAGAGGGTATAAGCGTTATGGCTCATATTGGTTTAAAGCCTCAGTTTTATAAATTTGAAGGTGGTTATAAGATAAAGGGTAGAAGCGAGATCGAGGCAAAAAAACTAATTGACGAGGCTTTGGCGTTTGAGCAAGCTGGAACATTTGGCATCTTGCTTGAGGGTACGATGAGTAGCGTGGCTAGCGAGATAACAAAGCAAGTTCATATACCAGTTATTGGCATTGGGTCTGGGGTAAATGTCGATGGACAAGTGCTTGTGTGGTCTGATATGCTTGGTTTTTTTGAAGACTTTAAACCAAAATTTGTAAAACACTATCTTGATGGAGCGGATATTGTAAGAAAGAGTGTGCAATCCTACGCAAATGATGTAAAAGGCAAAATTTTCCCAAGTGAAGAATTTTGCTATTAGGATGATTAATATCCGCATTAAATAGAACGTGACAAAATTAAATTTCTTTATAGCCTTTTATATCAAGACCAAAACCTGCAAGGCTTACAAATTCTTTATTTTTATTTGAGCTTAAAAGCTCAATTTCACTTATGCCAAAATACTTTAAAATTTGTGCCCCAATGCCATAATCTTTTTGCGAGCTTGTATCGCTTTTATTGCTGTCTAAAAATAGCAACACTCCGCCATTTTTACTTAAAAAATCCAATGCCTTTAATAAATTATCAAGTTTATCTCCGCTTAAAAGCTCATGGTCTTTGCTTATTTTTTGAAATTTTACATTAGTTTGCGCTTTTGTCTCTCCAAAAACATAGGCAGCGTGATTTTTATTTTCGTGATCTTTTATGTCATATCTTTTTGCTTCAAAACCACAGATTTTTACACTCTTTGCAGGCGAAACTTCTATTAAGCTTTCGTGACTAAGTCTGTATTCTACTAATTCAGAAACGCTTATCATATTTAGGTTAAATTTTTTACAGAATTCTTCCAAATAATCACGTCTTGCCATTGTGCCATCTTCTTTTACGATCTCACAAATCGCTGCCATTGGGCTAACGCCAGCAAGTTTGCAAAGATCAACTGATCCTTCAGTGTGACCTGTTCGAACGAGTACGCCGCCTTTTTTTGCAATAAGTGGAAATATATGTCCAGGCCTTACAAAATTTTCAGGCACTGAATCAGTACTAGCAGCAAGTCTAATCGTCATATCTCGCTCATAAGCACTTACGCCTGTTGTTGCCTCCTTTGCGTCAATTGTGACAGTAAATGCGGTTTCGTGACTGGATGTATTTTTAGAAACCATTAGCGGCAAATCAAGTCTTTTTGCGTTTGCTTCATCCATCGCAAGACAAAGCACACCTTTTGCATGAGTGATTGCAAAATTTACCTTTTGCATATCGCTGCTTGCCGCTGAAAAGACCAAGTCTCCTTCATTCTCACGGTCCTCATCATCGACCATAATTACCATTTTGCCATTTTTTATATCTTCAATCGCTTTTAATACATTTTCAAATGCCATAAATTTCCCTTATTAATTTTTTACGATTATATTGATTTTTTGATAACTTAGAGATAAAAATATTAATTTTGATTTATCTTGTATCAATTATTTAGAAATTTTAGAAAAGATTTATTTTCGAATATATGTTATTTGGCAGTAATAACTTAGATTTTATTTTTAATTTGTCTTACGTATAAATTTTTTAATAAAATATACAGTATTTTTTAAGAATAACAATAACTGGGAAAAATGAAAGTTAAAGAATAAAAGATGGCGCAGCGGACGGGGCTCGAACCCGCGACCTCCGCCGTGACAGGGCGGCATTCTAACCAACTGAACTACCGCTGCACCTAAAATGGTGGTCGCTATAAGACTCGAACTTATGACATCCACCTTGTAAGGGTGGCGCTCTACCAACTGAGCTAAGCGACCTAAAAATTTAAAAATATCTGGCGACCATTAGAGGATTTGAACCTCTGTTTCTACACAGAGAAAGTAGAGTCCTGAGCCACTAGACGAAAGGGTCATAAACCCAAAAATGGTGTCCTGCGTTGGATTCGAACCAACGGCCCCCTCATTAAAAGTGAGATGCTCTACCGACTGAGCTAGCAAGACATTCGTTTAAAAAAGAATTGAGATTATACAAAAAACATTATTACATGTCAAGAAAAGGATGTTTAAAATTTGTTTTTAGCTAACATGGTTGCATGGTTAGGTTGGTTTGGCATCAATAAGTTTTCAAAATAAAATATATTATAAAGCCCACTTGTAAGATATGCGGACACCAAATGGATGAATATTGGATTTACTAAGACATGTTTTTATTATAAAGTTTTTCTATATTAAGTATCTTACTTTTTAGCCTCATGTGGACAGCTATTGCCACACAATAGATGATGCGTGATTCGTGGTAAAAATTGTGAATAATATGGATCAACGATATTGATTGTACATATGGCTAAATAAATTATTTTGAACTAATAAATTGATGCTATAGAGTTATTTAAAGACAGCATATATTTGAGATATCCACCTGAATAAATTCTAATTACCTCGTGTAAGTTAAACCAAAATTATAGATAGTGCTTGAAAAATATTTTAAATTGTATTCAATAAATAAAAAACTATAAGAACATAAATCTAGGATATTTAAGATTAGGATTAACCCCATTAATAGGGGTTTAATAAATTAAATAATTATAGTCCATCAAAAGGATTTGAAACTACATCTTTGCGATCTACTATGTAAGGTATAATAGCTGCATGACGAGCTCTTTTGATCGCTTTTTCTACCATTTCTTGATGTCTTTTTGATGTGCCAGTTAAACGTCTTGGCATGATTTTAAATCTCTCTGATAAACAATACTTTAAAAGAGAAGTATCTTTATAATCTATAAAATCAATTTTTGCTTCTGTAAATTTGCAATATTTACGTGAATATTTTCTTTTTTCTGCCATTTTCTATCCTTTAAATTAAAACGGTATTTCGTTGTCGCCATCAAAATTATCGGCGTCAATGTTTATATCAGGGATTTTTTCCTCATAGTACTCTTCTTGTACTTTTTTATTTTGTGGTTGCATTTGCTGTCTTTGTGATGCTGAATTTTGATATCCAGTATTACCATAGCTATTATTTGAACCATTATTTCGTTGTTGCGAGTATGAACTATTTTGATTAAATCCACCTTGACTTTGTCCATTAGCTCCGCTATTTCCGCCAAGCATCTCCATATTTTCAACTACGATTGAGTGTTTTGAACGGTTTTGTCCATTATTGTCGGTCCATTGATCAAATTTTAATCTTCCTTCAATGAGAAGCTTAGAGCCTTTGCTTAGATATTGGTTTGCTATTTCAGCTGATTTGCCAAAAAATGATATATCAATAAAGCATGTTTCTTCACGTTTTTCGCCGTTTGTATTAAATTTTCTAGTAACAGCAATACCAGAATTTCCGATAGCAGATCCACTAGTAGTATATCTAAGCTCTATATCTCTAGTTAAATTTCCAACCAATACTACTTTATTGAACATTTTTTATCCTTAATTATTCTTCTGTAAAAGTTTGCTCGTCTACTTTTTCAACTCTTGGCTCACGTGGTGCTCTTGGCTCACGAGTCTCTTTTTTGATAGTTTGCTTGATACCTTTGCAAAGTCTTTCCCAGGCTGCGATTTCGCGTTTGTTTTCATATTTAACGCTTAAAAATCTTATGATATCTTCAGTGATTCTTACATTTCTTGTAAGCTCTGCTAGAAGTGCTGGAGGAGCTTTGTAGTAGATAACAAAGTATGTTCCACGCTCATATTTTTTGATAGTATAGGCTAGTTTTCTAGTGCCCATCTCAACAACAGTAGCAATCTCGCCGCCGTTTTTTGTTATGACTTCTTTTACGAAATCAACCTTAGCTTTAACTTCCTCTTCCGTTAGTGTCGGCTTAAGAATAAATAAAAGCTCGTAATGTTTCATTTTTTCTCCTTATGGATATTTAGCTCACTCTGTGAGCAAGGATTTTGCATTAAGCAAGGGTGGATTTTAGCTTAAAATTACTTAATGTTTGCTGTTGATATTAGATGTTGTAAGTTTAAAATAGTAGATAGGACAAAAATTTCTTTGTCCATTTTTGTATTTGTCTTTAGCTCTAGTTCGGCTAAATTTAGAGTTTTAAATATCTCTAGATATGTATTTAAATTTAGTTTTAAACTATTGGTTTTTAGTAAATTTGCGACATTTACAGGCGGTTGATATCCGATTGCTTCGTCTAAATTTAAGCGACCATTTATCTTGATATAAGAGTAAATTTTAAATAGCCTAAAAAATGCTTTATATAGTGAGTTTAAAAGTAAAATTTCATTAAAATTAGGATCTTCTAAATAGGTAAAAAAGTCGTTTTTTATATCTTTTAGAGCCATAAATTTATTAAAAAAATCATCAAAATTTATCCCGCCAAGCCCAAAAACAAGTCTTTTAACATCATCTTGTTCGATGTGAGTGTTTAGGCTTTTTAGCTTTGTTAGCTCGCTTGCTGCAAGATATAAATTTTCGTTATGGGTAAAATAAAGCTCATAAAGTGCATTTTTGGTTATATTTAGGCCGATTTTTGCTGAGTTTTTAGCCAGCAAATTTATCGCTTCATCCGGAGTTGAGGGCTTAAAAAATCTTGCAAAATTTGTCCCAAAAGCCTTTTGCGTATCAAAAACTAGCTTCATATCGGCCTCATAAAGCTCAAATAAAAAGTAGTTGTCTTGGCTTTTTGAGCAAAGTGAAATGAGCTCTTTTAGCTCTTTTGCTGGGATTTTTTTGCCGCTTTTTATATAAAGGATATTTTTGCCGCCAAAAAGTGACTGCTCGCTTAGATGAGAGCTTGCCTGCGAGTAGTTGTACTCATCAAAATAAAGGCTTAATAAATTTGCATCTTCGCTTGAGTAAAAGCTCAAAATCTCCTTGCCAAAAAGCTCGATCTGAAATTCGTCCGCACCAAAAAGTAAGAAGTAGTTGCTTAAATTTGCATTTGCTAAATTTAGCTCCAAATCTTTTCTATACATCGATCTTTCTTACCACTTTTGCAAAAATTTTAGCACTTGCGATGTCGGCCTCTGTGATCTTGACGACAAGCTTTTGAAGTAAATTTGCACTGTATCCTGTTATAAAAATCCTAGCGCCAACAAAATGATCATCAAGCTTGGCAACCAAGACATTTTGGTTTTCGCTCACGTAGCAACGTACCTCTTTGCCGATGTTTGCGGCTGCCCAGCGTGCAAATTTCCTATCCATAAAGTCGTAGGCTACCTTGTCGGCTTCTCTTTCAAGCTCGCTTAAGGTTGCGCAGGTGCTTTGGATATTTAAAAGCAAAAAGTTGTAAAGCTTCTCATCTTTTAAAATTTTAGCCTTTAAAAGCCTGTGTAAAATGAGATCAGAATACCTTCTAATAGGGCTTGTAAAGTGCGTGTATCTATCAAATCCAAGCCCAAAGTGACCCAAATTTTCGCTTGAATATTCGGCTTTTTTTTGCGACTTGATGATGAGCTTGTCTATCTCTTCTCGGTTGCCCATCTCGTCGGCCTTTTCTTGGATTTTTCTTATCAAATTTGCAAGGTCACTCTCGTATGTAAAGTCAAGCCCCAAAAGCTGCAGGTCCTCAAGTAAGGTGTCTATCTTTTTAAAATCAGGCGATGCGTGGTTTCTAAAAACACCCTTTGTGATGAGTTTTGCGGCGGCTTTGTTTGCTAAAAGCATACAGTCTTCTACTAGTCTGTGCGAGTCTGAGTCGCTTTCAAATCTAGTTTGTGAAATTTGACCCTCGTCATCAAGGCTCATTCTAAGCTCTTTTGTCCTAAAATCAAATGCATGCAAAAGCCTTTTTTTGCGAAGCTTTGTAGTGAGTTTAAAAAGTGGCTTGATCCATGAAATTTCACACTCTCTTTTGCCTTCTAAAATTTCATCGATCTCGTCGTAGTTAAAGCGCCTTTTTGAAAGGATGATCACCTCAAAAAGCTCCTCTTTTTTTACCTCATTATTCGCATCAAGTGAAATTTTAAAACAAAATGCAAGACGCGGTACATTTGGCTTTAGCGAGCAAATATTTTCACTAAGCGCGCGCGGCAACATCGGCACTGAAATGTGCGGAAAGTAGATTGAAAAGCCTCTTTTTTTAGCTTCACTATCAATGGCGCTATATGCGGTCACATACTCGCTTACATCAGCGATTGCAACGTAAATTTCTCGCTTTTTTTCATCAAAATATATGGCATCATCAAAGTCTTTGGCATCGACTGGATCGATCGTGCAAAAGTCTAAATTTCTTAGATCAACTCTATTTGGATACATGCTAGCATCGACTTCATCGCCAAAAGCCTTTGCCTCAAGCTCGCAAGCCTCGCTAAATTTATCGTTTTTATTATAAATAGCAAGCGAAATTTTCTCATCGCTTAATGGATCTTCTAAATTTCCCAAAACCTCAACTATCTCGTTATTTAGGTTGTTTACCTTAAGTAGCGTCCCAAGCGGGAGCATCTTTAGGCTTTTTTGAGTCGCTTTTAAGGTCGTGCTTAGTCCAGTTTTTAAATTTACCCCTAAAATAGCTGCTCCAAAGCGTTTTGTATAGACTACGCTTGTCTCATTGGCAAGCTTTAGGCTCATCACTATCTTAGCACTTTGGCGTTTTTTCTTAAGCGGCAAAAGCTTTGCTAACACAATGTCACCAAGGTGTGAGTTGTTTAAATTTTTATTTTCTACGATGATGTCTTGCTTGAAGCGTTTATCAAACGGCATGATAAAGCCAGTTGCGTTTTGGCTGATGTCTAGCTTGCCACAGACATAGCCATTGTTTAGGTAAAATTTATCTTTATGAGAGCTTACGGCACCAAGATTTAAGAGATTTCGTAAAATCTCTTTATCTTCGTTTGAAACTTCTTTTTCCTTGATGCCAACTAGTAGTGAGGTTAGAAATTCTTTCACAAATTATCTTTGACTTTAGCGACAGCCATTAAAAACGTATCATGCCCAAAGCCGTATTCGTCAAGAAGAGGTAGAGTATTTTGTATGCTTATATCATCAAGTTGATTAAAGATATTTACAGCCGTTTTTATCACTTTTAGGGCTTTTGCGTAATCTTTTATATGATCTGGTGCCTCTTCTGGATTATTTGAATAGAGTATCGAGCTACTAAGCTCTGTCTCAAGGTTCCATTGTTCAAAAATTTTAGCTGTAACTTCTTCATTTGACATATCTAAAATTTCTGTTTCAAATAGGGCAAGATCGATTGGGCTAGATATATTTTTAAGTTTTTCTCTAAATTCGACGTCTTGCTTATTTTCAGCTAATTCATGAGCAAGAACTATCTTGCCAATCTCAAGCATAAATGAAGCTGGAGAGAGAACTTCTAGACTTTTAGGATTAACTTTAGAATGCCAATTGTACATCAGTGCATTTTGTATTATCGAGATATTTAAAAAATCTTGTGTAGTAATGCCATAAGGCTCTAAATTTATAGAAAAGCTCTTTTTAATCGTACTTGAAAGCGCAAAACCTCGAATAGTAGCCATACCAAAAAGAGAAATAGCTCTTGCGATGGTTGTGATCTCTTGAGAAAACCCATAAAGTGGAGAGTTTGCTGAACGCAAGATATTTGCCGTTAGCATCGGATCCTTTTCGACCACTTTTGTAAGATCACTTATTGAGCTGTTTTCGTCCGCATGTAAGCGTTGAATTTGTATAACCGTGTCATCTAATGGTGGAAGTGCTTTGATTTTTTTAAAAACTGATTCATTCATTGAGTTATCTCTTTTTTTGAAATTTCAGCGTATTTTATCAAAATAAATTATCATAAAACTTAAAAAGAGTTTCTGTATATTTCAGCCGAATTTTTGCTGGCTAAAGTTATAATTTTGCCAAATTTTAATAATAGGAGTAACAATGGCTATAAATGTTTATTATGATAAAGACTGCGATTTAAGCCTTATTCAAAGTAAAAAAGTAGCAATCATTGGCTTTGGCTCACAAGGTCATGCACATGCTGAAAATTTAAGAGATAACGGTGTAAGCGTTGTAATTGGTCTTTCAAAAGGTGGCAAAAGCTGGGCAAAAGCTGAGGCAAAAGGCTTTGAGGTAAAAACCGTAAGCGAAGCTACAAAGGGCGCTGATGTGGTTATGATTTTAACTCCAGATGAGCTTCAAGCAGAAATTTATAAAAATGAGATCGAGCCAAATTTAAAAGATTACGCTGCTATCGCATTTGGACATGGTTTTAACGTTCATTTTGGTCAGATAAAAGCTCCAGCAAATATAGATGTCATTATGATCGCTCCAAAAGCACCAGGACACACAGTTAGAAGCGAATTCGTAAGAGGTGGCGGCATACCTGATCTTATCGCTGTTGAGCAAAATGCAAGTGGAAAGGCAAAAGAGATCGCTCTAAGCTATGCTTGCGGTATAGGTGGCGGTAGAACTGGCATCATTGAGACAACATTTAAAGATGAAACTGAAACAGATTTGTTTGGTGAGCAAGCTGTTCTTTGTGGCGGTCTTTGCGCGCTAGTAAATGCTGGCTTTGATACACTTGTAGAGGCTGGTTATGAGCCTGAAATGGCGTATTTTGAATGCTTGCATGAGCTAAAATTAATCGTTGATCTAATGTATCAAGGTGGCATGGCTGATATGCGCTACTCTATCTCAAACACAGCTGAATACGGCGATTACGTAAGCGGCGTAAGAGTAGTTGGCGAAGAGAGCAGAAAAGCTATGAAAGAAGTTTTAAAAGAGATTCAAAATGGCAAATTTGCAAAAGACTTTATCTTGGAGAGAAAAGCAGGATATGTTAGAATGAACGCTGAGCGCGGTATAGCTGAGAGAAGTTTGCTAAATCAAACTGGCAAAAAACTTCGCGCGATGATGCCTTGGATAACTAACGGCAAACTTATAGATCAGAATAAAAACTAAGCCTTGAGCGAAAAAAAGACTACAAAGAAGCGACCTACAAAAAAGAGTGCAGGTCGCTCTCACAATAAAACCTATCTTGGTATCGGCATTATCGCGGCTATTTTGATAATAGCACTTAGCGTAGCTCTTAGTATAAAAAATAATGGTGCAGAGCAGATAAGTAAAGCAAATGAGCCAAAGGTAGAGGAGCAAATTTCTAAAAAAGCTGAGCCAAAGGTTGCCAGTAAAGAGAAAAAACAAGAATACGAAAAGAGAAAATACCCTCTAAAATTTGATGAAGATGAAAATTTAAGTAAAATTTTTACCGATCCTAAGCATAAAAGTGAGCTTGCTTTAAATTCAAAAGTTGAGCCAAAAGAGCAAAAAAAGATAGCTGAAGTAAAGAGTGAAGCCAAAAAAGAAGAGATAAAAAAAGAGCAAAACGATACTAAAAATTTGCTTGCAAGTTATAAAAACACAGAGCCTAGCGTAATAGAAAATGAACAAAAGATAGAGCCATTTTATAGCTCAAAAATCGAACAAAAAACTGAGTTAAAACCTCAAAATTTTGAAGTAAAAGTCGATCAAAATAAAAGCGCTGAAATAGAAAAAAAAGAAAAATTCAAAAGCGAGAACACAAAAGTCGAGCCAGCTAAAAAAGCTGAAAATTTAACTACCAAAAAGATAAAAAAAACAAAATACGAAGAAAAAAATATAAAAAAAGATAGCTTTGAAGCGGTACCTTTTACGCCAAATGCCAGCATACAAGGACGTGCAAAGCTCGTTATCATAATAGACGATGTGGCGACATTTGAACATGCAAGTATGATAAAATCGCTTGGCTTAAAAATCACGCCGTCTATTTTTCCAGCGACAAAGACTCATCCAGATACTCCAAATATCGCAAGAACATTTGAGTTTTATATGATACATCTTCCGATGCAAGCAAAACACTTTGATAGCCCAGAGATAGGAACTCTTACGATCAACGAGAGTTTTGAGAGCATGCACGAAAAGATAAAAAAGATACGCAAAGACTTCCCACGTGCAAAATATACAAACAACCATACAGGATCGCGCTTTACAAGCGATTTTGACGCTATGGATAAGGCTTATAGAGCGCTGATAGAGCAGGGTTTTGTCTTTGTTGATAGTAAAACTATCGCTCAAACCGCAGTAGCAAGAGCTGCAAAAAAACATAATCAGCCATACATCTCAAGGGATATATTTTTAGACGACGATCCATCGGCTAGTGCTGTTAGGCGTGAGCTTGTGGCTGCTGTAAATTTGGCTAAAAAAAGAGGCTACGCGATCGCCATTGGGCATCCAAAGAAAAATACAATCTCAGTGATAAAAGAGAGCAAAAATAATCTTTTAAAAGATGTTGATGTGGTTTATTTAAAAGATATTTTATGAGACTTGACTTTATCCCAGAGCCGTTAAATAGACTAAAAAATCCACCAAAACAGCTAAATTTTATCGGAGATACTTCGCTTTTATCCTTGCCAAAGATCGCGGTTGTTGGCTCAAGAAAGGCAAGTGTTTATACAAAAGAGTGCGTCACAGCACTTTGTACAGCGCTAAAAAGTGCAAACGTCTGTGTGGTAAGTGGTGGAGCAATCGGCGTTGATATCGCAGCTCATAAAGCTGCTATGCCACGAACAATTGGCATTTTTGCGAGCGGACTTGACACCATCTATCCAAGCCAAAATAAAGTGGCGATAAAAGAAATTTATGAAAAAGCCTTGGCTCTTAGTGAGTATGACGAAGGCGAGCCACCACTTGCTTATAGATTTTTGGAGCGAAACCGCATAGTTGTGGGGTTTTGTGAAGCTTTAGTAGTCGCGCAAGCTGATCTTAAAAGTGGTTCAATGCAAAGTGCAAGGCTTGCAAATGAGCTTAAAATTCCAGTTTATGTACTGCCACAGCGCATGGGCGAAAGCGATGGGACAAATTTTTTGCTTGCAAATAAAAAAGCTGAGCTTATTGATGACTATCATAAATTTGCTTCACTTTTTGGCGAGATAAAAGAGCAAGAAAAGACTAGTGACGAGATCTTAAAATTTTGTGAAAATGGTGTAAGTCTTGATGAAGTTTTGGCAAAATTTGGTGATATTATCTATGAGTACGAGCTTGAAGGGCTAGTTGAAATTTCAAATCTAAGAGTAAAGAGCGTGCTATGAGAGAGAAATTTATGGCTATTGATGTTGGGCTAAAGCGAATAGGACTTGCCTTTGGTTTTGGCGAGATCGTAACACCGCTTGAGCCAGTGCTTAGAAAAAATAGAAATCAAGCCGCAAGAGATGTGAGCCAAAAAGTAAATGAATATGCCCCAGATACGCTAGTGGTTGGCGTGCCAATCGGCGGTAGTAGCGAAGATGAGATGAGAAGACGCATCGAGCATTTTGTCTCACTTCTTGATGTAAAGGCAAATATTGTCTATCAAGATGAGGCCTTTAGCAGCAGCGAAGCTAGTGAAATTTACACCAATACAAAGCGAGATGGTAGGCTAGATAGCATTTCAGCCACTATTATTTTAAAAAGATATCTTGGGATAAATTAAAAAGTAAAAATCGGTCTATTTCTCAAGCGAATTTTTAAAAGCTAGCTGAAAGCTATCTGTGCTAAAGGGTTGCTTTAATACTGTGACATGATTTGGCAGATCGTTAGCCGACTCATCGCTTTTACAAATAGCTACAATACGAAAATTTTTAATATTTTTAAACTCAAGTATATCTTCTAGCATCGCTTCATTTTTTAAAATTTTACTATCGATAAAGATAACAAATGGGGTAAAAATAGAATCTTTTATATGTCTCATTAGATTGCTAAGGTCGTTTTTGCCGATAACTTTTAGACCTAAAAAATTTATCTGAGCACTAATGGTGTCAAATAAAGCATCGTCATCGCAAGCGACTAAGATATTTGTATTTGTTTGATTTTTGATATTTATTTGTCTCTGTGTAGCTCTATCGCCAGTTAGTGCTGCGCTAAAAGATATTAAAAATTCTCCATCATTGTGAGAGATCATAGATTCATTTGCTTTTTTTAGATAGTCATTTATCTTGCTGAGATAGTAATGACTTGGTCTCATTACGCTATGGCTAGATTTTATCTTAATGTCAAAATGTACAGATTTGGGACTATAATTTTTAAGTTGAAAGAGAATGTAAATGTCTGCATATTCGGTAGAGTAAAGGAAAAATTTGCAAATATTTTCAAGTGTTTTTATGAGATTTGTAGCATCAAATTTTAAAAGCCTTGGATAACTTGGATCGTAGCTAAAAATGATGGAATTTTTAGTATCTTGCGCATCTTGGTATATGGCGCTAAGAAAAATTTCCATTCTGTTTATGATATCGATATGCTTATCTTTCATATTATCAACATCCCGTCGCCGTATGAGTAAAATCTATACTTTTCATCAACTGCCGTTTTATAAATTCTCATCGTCTCTTCAAGCCCTATGAAGCTAGTAACTAGCATTATTAGAGTTGATTTTGGTAGATGAAAATTTGTAAGAAGGTAGTTTTGTCTAATTGGTTTATTATTTAGGTTTAAAAATAACTTACAAAAGCCGCTTACTTGCTTGCTCCTTGCAAATTCTTCAACACATCTAGTAACCGTCGTGCCAACGCCAAGGATTGGTTTATTAGAATTTATAATCTCTTGAGCTTGCTCGCTTAGCTCGTAAAATTCTGAGTGCATTTTGTGGTCATTTATATTTTGGCACTCCACGCCTTTAAATGTCCCAGCGCCAACATGAAGCGTAATGTAGGCGACTTCATGCTTTGTTTTTATCTGCTCTAACATTTGTTCGCTTATGTGAAGGCTAGCTGTTGGAGCTGCCACTGCGCCACTATTTTTAGCAAATATGCTTTGATACCAGCTCTCATCATCCTTTGTATCAGCTCTTTTAATGTATGGCGGAAGCGGGACGTGGCCGATCTTTTCAAGCTTACTAAAAAGGTGAACATTATCAAGCAAAATGCCATTTTGCGTAAAATTTACCACCCTTGTGCCATCGTCATTTAGCTCAAGCACATTTACTTTTAGGTTATCAGGAAAATTTAAAATGCTACCAGCGCTTACTTTACCTCTTATATAGACACTAAATTTATTTTCGCCTATGGGCTGATTTAGCATCACTTCGCAAGCCCCGCCGCTTTCTTTTTGTCCTAAAATGCGAGCTTTGATAACTTTTGTGTTATTAAAAATGACCGCTGCGTCCTCTGGGATGAGGTTGGAGAGATCTTTAAATTTGTAGTGTTTTATCTCTTTTGTATTTTTAAAATAGACAAGCAATCTTGCCTCTTCTTTTGGCAAAACTGGCTCTTTTGCGATGAGCTCTTCTGGCAAAAAATAATCATAACTTGAGACGTCGTTTATATTACTCATCGCTTGCTACATCGCTGTCTTGTTCTTCTTTTTCGTCTTCATCGTCGCTCTTGCTAGCTCTTTTGGCGACGATTATTGAAATTCCATAAAGTCCGATGAGTGGTAGCGCCATTAAGACTTGACTTATCACATCAGGTGGTGTAACGATAGCTGCAAAGATAAAGATGATAACAACAGCGTATCTGAAGTAATCTTTTAGCATTTTGTCATCGACAAGTCCGATCTTTGCTAGGAAAAATGTAATGACTGGTAGCTCAAATGAAATTCCAAAGCCAATTAGTAGTTTTGCAAAAAAGCCAACATACTCGCCAATGCTTGGTAAAGCCGTAAAGAGCTGGCCACCAAAATTTACCAAAAATGCAAAGCCAAGTGGGATGACCACGTAGTAACAAAACGCCGCCCCGCACGCAAACATAAATGAAGCTGAGATGACAAATGGGATCACATATTTTTTTTCATTGTCATAAAGTCCAGGAGCGACAAATAGCCAAAACTGCCAAAAAATGATAGGTAGCGCGATCACGACACCAGCAAAAAATGCAACCTTCATTGCTGTAAAAAATGGCTCTTGAATTTGAGTAAATATGATATTTGAGCCAGCTGGCAATACCTGTTTTAGTGGTTCGCTCATCCATGCAAGCAGTGGGTTCCAAAACGTAAAGCAGATGCCAAAACAGACAAAAACGCTTACTATGCTTATAAAAAGTCTCTTTCTAAGTTCGATTAAATGGGGTCTTAGCTCTTCAAACATTACGCCTCTTTTTTATCGTTTAAGATCGCATCTTTAACTAAATTTGTTGGATTTTGTATATTTTCTACCGTTTTTTTCGTGTCGCTTACGACGTTTTGTATGCTTTCAGTGACGTCGCTTGCGCTTTTCTTGATTTCGTCAAGCTCTTCAAAAGTAAGCTTTTTGCGCACACTTTGCGTACTTTTAGTTATGCTTTCTTTATATTTTTGGGCATCTTCTTTTAGCTCAGCTATCTTCATTTCTTGATCAAATGTTGATTTTGCGTCATTTATGCCTTTTTTAAACATTTTTAGAAATTTTGCAATCTGAACCATCGCGCTTGGCAGCTTGTCAGGACCTAAAACTAACACTGCAATAATGGCGATAACTAAGATTTCAGAAAAACTCATTCCAAACATTTTTGCCTCTATTAAATTTTATTTAAGCTTAGTATTTTATCTTGACTTTGCTCAAAATTTTATAAATTTAGCCCTCGATAAAGAGTGCGATCTCGTCACTTAGTAAGAAATTTGGATTGTAAAATTTGCCATTTTTAAAGAGCAGTTTTTCATTTTTTACAAGTATATTTGCTCTTTTTATCTGAGCCTCACTTAAGCGTCCAGCCTCCACGCCCACGATGCTTCTAAGCCCTAAAAATATATGCTCTCTTGCTAGCTCGCTTTGGCTTAAAATTTCTCTTTCTCTATGCGTTGGCTGAGCGATGTAGGCGTCTATGCTACTTTTGGCGTAGTATCTGGTGCCATCCACAAAACCCACACTAAAAGCCCCTGTGCCAAGGTAGTTTTTGCCCTGCCAGTAGCCAAGATTATGTTTGCAAATTTGACCAAAATTTGAAATTTCATACTGCCCAAATCCAGCAAGCCCAATTTGCTCTATCATAAATTTAGCCAAAGTGTCGCTATCCTTTTTATAGCTTTTTTTGCCAGCAAATGGGGTATTTTCTTCAAGTGTAAGAGAGTAAGCACTTATGTGCGTAATAGCAAGGCTTTTTAAATTTTTAGTTTCAGCTAAAAGGCGTTTTTTAGTGTCAAATTTTGTGTCGTAGATGAGGTCTAAATTTATATTGCTAAAGCTAGCTGCCCCGGCATTTTCAACTGCTTTAAAAATTTGCTCTCTGCTGTGAATGCGTCCTAGAAATTTTAGCTTATCTTCAAAAAAACTTTGAGCGCCAAAGCTTATGCGATTTGCGCCTAAATTTTTAACATGCTTTAGCCAAGTAAGACTTGCTGAGTTTGGGTTTGCTTCAAGTGTGATCTCGGTTGTTGGAGTGCAAAGAGGCGCTAAAATGCTAAAAATTTCATCATAAAATTTAGCATTTACCGCACTTGGTGTGCCGCCACCAAAAAAGATAGTAGAAATTTCTTTTACATTTTGGCTTTTTAGCTGAAAATTTAGATCAAGGCAAAGTGCCTTAAAGTAGGCGCTGACCTTGTTAAATTCGTCATCGCTTGAGCCAAAGGCGCAGTAGGGACATTTGCTTTCACAAAATGGCACGTGGATATAAACTTGCAAATTTCTCTCTTTTAAATTTTGAGGATTATAAGAAATTTGGCATTTATAGTAGTTTAAAAGTAGCTTTTGGTCTTTAAGAGTTTGCTTGGCAAAAAGCCAAAATTTATCTTAAAAATTTTTGCAAAATGTGCAGCATTTGTATAGCCTACGATATTTGCAGCTTCTTTTATGCTGATATCATTTTGCTCTAAAAGAGTAAAAGCGAGCTTTAGACGCTCTTTTGCTAAGAGTTGATAGATCGTATCTTTGAAAAATAGCTTAAAATTTTTCTTTAGCCAAAAGTCATTTGTGCCACAAAGATGAGCTAGCTCTTTGATACTTGGAGGATTTTGCATACGACTTAGCAAGATCATTTTAGCCTTTAAAAGAGTCTTTTCTTCATCTCTACTAAGTGAAATTTCGCTCTCTTTTCGTATTTTACTTTTATAAATAAGCTCTAAAATTTTTGACTCGGTAAAAATTTCCCTCATTGCGCCTTCATATAAATTTGTCGTCTCAAGTTCGTTCAAAACGCAAATTTGAGCTAAATCTTTTTTATATTTCAAAAGCTCAAATTTATCATCAAATCTAAGTCCAGCAAATATCTCAAGCTTATTTGCGTAACTTTCGTCAAAAAGTAGTGTTTTTGTCTTATAAAATTTATTTTGATACTCAAAGATACCTTTAAAATCGTCATTAACAAGCCCAATGCAAAATTCATCTTTGTTTAAAATATACTCTTCTCTATCAAGCTTAAAGCAAAGATCGTTTTTAGCCTCATTAAACATTAAAAATAGGTATTTTTTAGACTTTTGACGATCTATTTTTATCCTGCCATTACATAAAATTTCACTTTTTAGATAGCTAATACCGCTGCTTTGCTTGAAAAACTCTACGTTTATTTGCTTTTCCTTTTGAGATATCTTTCTCGTTCCATATTTTTTGTCTAAATTTATCATTTTATCCCTCAAGCGTTAAATTTAATCCCTTTAGCGTTACGTATGATATTGATAACGATTATTTAATTTTAGTAAAATGCGCATTAAATTTTTATAAGGAGTTTTTGTGAAAAGTGCATTAAAAATTTCTATTTGTGCGGCAATTTTTATAAATTTACCGCTTTTTGCAAATGAAGATAAGGTTCTGCCAGAAGTTAAAGTAGTGAGTGCAACAGGTTTTGAGCAAAATATCAAAGACGCACCAGCAACGCTTAGCGTTATAACCAAAGAGGCATTAGAAAAGAAAAATCACAAAGATATCGAGAGTATGACAAGGGATATTCCAAGTCTTTTTGGAGCAACTCTTGGGGCAGCAAATAGACGAGGAATTTCTATTCGAGGTCTTTCTCAAAGACATACAAAAATTTTAGTAAATGGTATGCCAGTACCTGGTGATAACGCCTATAAAGGGCTTAGAAGCGTTGGAGGCTCATATAGTTTCATTCCGCCAGCAAGTGCGATAAGCCGTATCGAAGTGATACGTGGACCTATGAGCTCGCTTTATGGAAGTGACGCACTAGGCGGAGTTATAAATATCATTACAGATGAGTTTAGTAATGAATTTGGTGCAAATCTTGGCTCAAGCTATAAATTTGCAAGAAATAAAAATATAAGTGGCGAGCTTTACAATAGCCTTTATTTGCACTCTGGACTAATAGAAGATGTTTTAAGCGTTTCTGTTTATGGTAAAAATTTAAATAAATCAGAAGATAAGATTTCTTATGCAAACAGAGAGCAAAAGGATAGAAATTTTGGTGCAAAGCTATTTTTTAGGCCAAATGAAAATAATGATCTTAAGCTTGAGCTTGCAAGAAGCGATGTAAAATTTAAAAGAACTAAAGGCAAAACTTTAGCCTCTGGCACAAATAATAGCTCAGTAGATCTTGAGCGAATAAAGGGCGATATGATAAATTTAAGCCACGAAGCAAGACTTGATAATATCTTGCTTCAAAGCTATTTATCTTATGGCAAGATAAAAGAGATAGCACAACAAAATTTAACGTTAAAGACTCTAAATTTTGATACAAAAGGCTCATATTTTACCGATAATAATGCCCTTACATTAGGACTAAATGCTAAAAAAGAAAAGCTTGACGAAAAGGCTACCACAGCAGATGCGGCAAATGTAAAAAGGTATGATGTTTCACTTTATGGCGAAGATGATTATCATCTTACAAAAGATTTTATCTTAAGTACTGGTATTCGCTATAACTACGATGAAAACTATGGCTCGCACGTTTCACCAAGAATTTATGGCGTCTATAGCTTAAGCGACTTTTTTGCTCTAAAGGGTGGAGTTAGCACAGGTTATGCGACACCTGATATCAAGCAACGAACACAAGATCTTGCGTTGCCGTTTGCTGGGGGACTTGGAGCACAGCTTGGTAGAAGTAGTCTTAAGCCAGAGACGAGCGTAAGCTATGAATTTGGTGGCGTTTATAATAATAATGAAGGTTTTGAAACATCTTTAACTGGCTTTTACACAAGCTTTAAAGACATGTTGGGTACACAGCTTATCTGCACCCCAAGACCTGGCAATCCTTGCAAGCACAAAGGTAAAATTTACCGCCGCGGAATTTGGGAAAGTGTAAATATCGGCAAAGCTGAAATTTATGGAGTTGAGTTAACAAATGGGTGGCAGGTAACAAATGCTCTTAGACTAAATCAAAGCTACGTCTATACAAAATCAAAACAAAAAGATGGATCAGAAGTTGGCAAAAGCTTAAACAACTATCCGCTTCATACATTTAAATTTGGAGCGAACTACGAGCTAAATAGATGGCTAAATTTCTGGTCGCAGATAAATTATTATGGTAGAACCAAAGAATCACTTAGCTATGATGATGACATAAGAGCTTATGTGATCGCAGATCTTGGCATAAACTACAATGTAACTAAAAATTTCAGCCTAAACTTAAGCGTTTATAACCTCTTTAATGAGTATTTTACGACAAGATCGGGCAGGTATGACATCTTAATAGCTGACGGACAAAAGATCGAACTCGGTTTTAATTTAAAGTTTTAAAATGTTAAAAATTTGGCGGAAATCTCACTTAATTTTAGCTCTTATCTTTGCTTTGCCGCTTTTGATAATCTCAATTAGTGGAGCGATTATTTCGTACCATGATGAGATAATTGAGGCTTTTAGCAAAGATGAGATAGACATAGCAACTAATAAAAGTGCTTTAAAAATAGATGAAATTTTAAAGGTCTTTAGTAAGACTTGGCCAAATTTTAACCTTAGTTATATAAAGATAAAAGGCGAGACAAATAGAGCTTATGTGGTAAGTGGCACAAGTGAGAATGGCGAGTTTAAGTCGTTCTTTGTAGATCCTTATACGGGCGAGATAGTCTCTGAAAATAGTGTGGAAAAATTTATAGGGCTAGCTTTAAATTTACATAAAAATTTAGGACTAGCTCTATTTAAAAATGAAAATTTATCTAAATTTGCAAGTGAGCTGGTGGCGATCTCGACGCTTGCACTACTTGTGATTTTAATAACCGGGGTGCTGATACATTTTTGGAGATTTAGAAGCAAATTTATTAGCGCCTTTAAGCTAAATCTAAAGGCAAAGAAATTTGCATTTTTATATTCACTGCATGGATTTTTAGGACTTTATTTGGGAGCCATTTTGCTTATTATCTGTGTTAGCGGTCTATACTTTTCTTATGAGAGCTTTGCTAAGGTTATAAATCAAATTTGTGGCGAGCAAAAGGTATTTAAAAAGCCAAATTTTACTAGCAAAAATGGCTTTAGCTTAAATGAAGAGCAAAAGGTAGAAAATCTTCAAAAAGCTTATGAAATTTTTACTTTAAAATTTGGAAATGAGTTTGACGCTTTAAATTTTATTCTCAATAAAGATGGCGTAAAATTTATGATCTTTTACTTGCCAAAAGGTGCTAGTGAGAGTGATGGCATTAGGCTTGCGGTCGATACTGCAAGTGGAGAAATTTTAAAAAATACCATGCCAAAATCTTTTGAAATTTATAAATTTATGCTTGATCTGCACGCTGGATATATATTCGGAGAGGCTGGAAAATTTATCTTTTTTATGGCTTCTTGTGGAGTAGGCGTGTTACTTTTTAGCGGTTGTGTGATTTACTACAAACGGCGTAAAAAGTAGTTTTTATTTATCTATCTCTTAACTCTTTTTAGTTATTATCCCAAATAAAATTTTTGGAAAAATCATGCAAAAAAAATACAGACCAAATGTGGCAGCTGTTATTTTGTCTAGCTTGTATCCATTTAAATGTGAAATTTTAGTCGCAAAAAGGGTGGATATGGATGATATTTGGCAGTTTCCTCAAGGCGGAATAGATGAAGGTGAGAGTCCAAAGCAGGCCTTAAAAAGGGAGCTTAAAGAAGAGATCGGAACTGATAAAATCGATATCTTAGATGAGTATCCGCAGTGGCTAAGCTACGACTTTCCAGCAAACGCGGCAAAGAAATTTTATCCATTTGACGGACAGACGCAAAAATATTTTTTGGTTAGACTTAAAAATGGTGCCAGCATAAATTTAAAGACAGAGCATCCAGAGTTTAGTGAGTATAAATTTGTAGATTTTGGTAGAAGTTTAGAGGGAATAAATCACTTTAAAAAGCCTATTTATGAAAAGGTTTTGAGTTATTTTAAAGAGAAAGGATATTTTTGATGTTGATCGTTCAAAAATTTGGCGGAACTAGCGTAGGAACACTTGAACGCATCGAAGCTGTGGCAAATAGAGTTATTGAGACAAAAAATAGCGGTGCAGACGTAGTTGTGGTAGTTTCTGCGATGAGCGGAGTTACAAATCAATTGGTTGAATATAGTGAGTATTTTTCAAAACATCCAGATGGCGTCGCCACTGATATGCTTTTAAGCTCTGGAGAACAAGTAACGACCGCGCTTTTAACGATCGCACTTAATGCAAAAGGCTATGCGTGTGTGGGTATGACAGGTGCGATGGCAGGCATAATTACCGATGATATTCATACAAAAGCAAGGATCGAAAGGATAGAGACTGCCAGGCTAAAAGCCGAGCTAAAAGCTGGCAAAATCGTAGTTGTGGCTGGCTTTCAAGGTATAGATGAAAAAGGTAATATCACAACCCTTGGTAGAGGTGGTAGTGACCTTAGTGCAGTTGCATTAGCAGGGGCGCTTGATGCTGATCTATGCGAAATTTTTACCGATGTTGATGGCGTTTATACGACTGATCCAAGGATAGAAAAAAAGGCAAAAAAACTTGAGAAGATAAGCTATGATGAGATGCTTGAGCTCGCTTCTGCTGGCGCAAAGGTACTACAAAATCGCTCAGTCGAGCTAGCAAAAAAACTAAATGTAAAACTCATTACAAGAAGTAGCTTTAATCACAACGAAGGTACATTAATAGCAAAGGAAGATGACAATATGGAAGCAGTTTTAGTAAGCGGAATAGCACTAGATAAAAATCAAGCAAGAGTAACACTAAGAGGCGTAGTTGATAAGCCTGGCATCGCAGCAGAAATTTTTACAGCCCTTGCGCATGAAAATATAAACGTAGATATGATAATCCAAAACGTAGGACATGACGGCACTACAAATTTAGGCTTTACAGTGCCACAAAATGAGCTTGAGCTAGCAAAAGAGACTATGCAAAAGCTCTCGGCTGCAAAACATATAGAATTTGATGATGCGATCGTGAAAGTTTCAGTGATCGGAGTTGGTATGAAGAGCCATAGTGGCGTAGCATGTTTGGCATTTGAAACGCTTGCAAAAGAGGGCATAAATATCCAAATGATCTCAACAAGCGAGATAAAAATTTCAATGATCGTTGATCAAAAATATGGCGAGCTAGCGGTTCGCGTACTTCATGATGCTTATAAGCTAGATAAATAATGCAAGATTTTATTCAGTGGACGTTAAAGGCTATTAGGGACGAAGGCCCTTTGATGAGCTGGATGGAGGAAAGGCGTGTTGAATGGACGCCTTTGCTCGCATCTAGGCTTAAATTTTTACTTGAAGGAAGGGCTTTTATAACTATAAGCGATGAAGAGCGAAGATGGTTTGAAATTTATCTTTTAAAAAAGATGAATCATTCAAAAAGCATAAGGCCATTTTTGCCATTTTTTAGCCTAAGATCGCTTTATCCATCGCTTGATGAGATAGAGACAAATGAGCAAAAGCAGCTTCTAAAAGATATGCTAAGTCTTGCTTTTCCAAACGGATACTTGTTTTTTTATATCGGAAAGAGCCTTGATAGATATGCGAATTTAGCTAAAAGCGATGAGGATAGTTATATGTGGCTATTTGACGAGCAGGCACAAAATAGCTTTACTCTTAGCTCAAGCGATGAAAATTTAGACGTTAAGCTAATAAGCCTTTGCAAAATTTTTGATAAAAGCATCGATGCTGCACTTTTTGCTAAGGTGATACTCTAAATGCTCAATAAAATCGTAGTTACAAGCGATTTTGAAAGTTTAAAAGCCAAGCTTGAAAGCGAGTTTGGCATAAATAATTTAAGATTTTTTATAAGCGATGATTTTTTGCTAGAAAACGCAAAAGAGGTCATCGCAGAAGCATACATTGCTGAAAAAGATGAAAAAATTTTAGTAATAAATGCTAATTCTTTTAGGACAGAGGCTCAAAATGCACTTTTAAAGATCATCGAAGAGCCTCCAAGAAATATCAAATTTATAATAGCAACGCAGAGTAAAAATTTACTTCTACCAACGATTAGATCAAGAATGCTCATAGAAAATAACCTCACAAAAAAGCCAAAAATAACTCTTGATCTAAATTTAAAATCGCTTAGCCTAAAAGAGCTAACAAGCTTTATCGATCAAAAGATCGCAGACGAGCAAGCTCAGAAATTTGGCAAAAACGAGTTAAAAGAGCTTGTTGGCGTTATCGTGACAAAGGCAGTTGATGCTGGGTATAAATTTAGTGGCGAGGAGATGGATTATTTTTTCTCGCTTATTAAGCTAGCTGATCTAAATGCCAAGTCTCACGCCGTGCTAACGCCACTGCTGCTTACTATATTTCAAAAAGGACGACGTTGAAATTTTATAAGGTAAATAACAAAAGTGACTTTGATGAAATTTGCAAAGCCATCTCGTCAAGTCCTGCTGGTGCGAAGCTCATGCATGAAAAGAGCGAGATAAATTTTATATTTATAGACGAGATAAAAACCCCAGCGGCAAATATTCTAAAGCAAGATGCCCTAAGCGTTGGAGCTGAGCTTGTGACGCACAAAGATACGATTTTGGGCAAGCAGAGTCTAAATAAAGCATTGCTAATGGCGACAAATGCGCAGCTTAGGCAGCTAGCTAAAAAGGAGAAGTTGCAAGACTTTGGACTTAAAAATTTAGCAGCCTTTTTGGAAACAAAATTTATAAAGCCAGCAAAGCCTCTTATAATGGGCGTTGCAAATATAAACACAGATAGCTTTAACGAACAAAGCCGCATAAATACGCAAAATGGCATAGCGAAAATCGAAGCCATGATTGAAGCAGGTGCAGACTATATCGACCTTGGTGGTGTTAGCTCAAGGCCAGGGAGCGAGTATTGCGGCCGTGAAGAGGAATTTAGACGCATAAAAGATATCGTAGAGGAAATTTATAAGCTAAATTTACATGAAAAGGCGAAATTTAGCCTTGATAGCTTTGATCCTTATTGCCTTGAATTTGCCCTAAATCACGGCTTTAAAATGATAAATGACATCACGGCAAACACCTCACTTGCCACGCTTGCGGCGCAATATGATGCTGAGTTTTGCATGATGCATATGCAAGGAGACCCAGCCACTATGCAGGTTGCGCCAAAATATAACGATCTAATCGGCGAGATAGCGGACTTTTTTGAGCAAAAGATAGCCCTGGCTAGAGAGCTTGGCGCCAAAAAGCTAGTGCTTGATGTGGGTATTGGCTTTGGCAAGACAGCTGAACAAAATTTACTGCTTATTAAGCATTTGGAACATTTTTTAAAATTTGACTGCCCGCTACTAGTAGGTGCTAGCCGCAAATCAGTCATAAATCACTACCACCCAAGCGAGGTCAAAGACCGCTTGCCAGGCTCACTTTACCTGCATCTAAAGGCCTTCGAAAACGGCGCACAGATCATTAGAACACACGATGTGGCCGAGCACAAACAGCTTTTTGATATGCATGAGGCGATGAAGCAAGCCACGCTTTGGTAGGCCGCTTGGCTAAAAAAGAGGCTAAATGAAAAATTTATTGCCGCCACCTTGGATCAAATTTCCAAGTATGGATCCATTTTCCATTGGCTGGAGGATGGGCGCTGGCGAGGATTATAAGTTTAAATTTAATGACTGGCTAAAAACACTCAGCCAAGATAAGCAGCGCCAATATCAGCAGCTTTTTCCTGAGCCTGCAACGTGGCATGGATACTGGGATGAAAGTCTAGGCTCTGATGAGAGCACGCTTTTTATCAACGATGATTTTGCTATCGACCTTTGGGAGTGCGAGCCTAGATATGGGTTGAAGTGGCTTAAAAAGCGCTACAACGCTGGCAAGTCGGATAAATTTATTCTATTTTGGGGTCATCAAAAGAGTGCAGGCATAAGTGCAAGCTGCCTTAGTCAGTGGTACGCCTCTAGTTTTTGGCAAGATGAAACTAGATACCTTTGCGCTGAGCAATATATGATGGCTAAAAAGGCTGAATGCTTTGGTGATAAAGAGGCTTTGGAGGAAATTTTATCCGCCAAAGATCCAGCGCAGATGAAGGCACTTGGCAGGCAGGTGCGAGGCTTTGACGCTAAGGTCTGGGACGAGGTCAAATTTGGCGTCGTGCTAAATGCGAGCTATCTAAAATTTAGCCAAAATGCCCCTTTGCGTGAATTTTTACTACAAACTGGGAGCAAAATTTTAGTCGAGGCAAGCCCGGTTGATAAAATTTGGGGCATAGGCTTGGGCGCAAGCGATGAAAATGCGCAAAATCCTATGAAGTGGCGCGGGCAAAATTTACTTGGCTTTGCGCTGATGAGGGCTAGAGACGAGATAGCAAAGGTCTATAAAAATGTCCATTTATGTGACGCGAGAGAGCTAAATTTGGATCATTTATAAAGTATGTTTAAGATAAAATGCGGTGTAAATTTGGAGCAAAAATGACAAAACAAGAGTATGAAAAAGCGGTAGATACGCTAAATGTGTGGGCAAAGGCCTACTACGACGAGGACGAGCCACTTGCAAGCGACGAGGAGTATGACGCGCTATATCACGCGGTGCTTGATTATGAGCAGGCAAATCCAAGCGAAATTTCTATCTTTTCACCTACAAAACGCGTGGGTGGTACTGTAAAAGAGGGCTTTAGTAAGGCTAGTCACATCAAACGAATGTGGAGTATGGAAGATATTTTTGATCTAGGTGAGCTTGATGCGTGGCTAAAGCGTGGTGATAAAGAGAACTTAACCTTTGTTGCTGAGCCAAAATTTGATGGAGCGAGCTTAAATTTGCTTTATGAAAACGGCGTTTTAGTTAGAGCGATCACGAGAGGAGATGGCGTTACTGGTGAGGATGTGACGCAAAATGCAAAGACGATAAATTCTGTTTTAAAGAGCATTGATTACAAAGGGCTAATTGAAATCAGGGGCGAGGTTGTTATAAGAAAAGAAGACTTTGAGCTACTAAACGCAGAGCGCGCAAAAGAGGGCGAGGCACCACTTTCAAACCCTAGAAATGCCGCAGCTGGCAGTCTAAGACAGCTTGATAGCGCAGTCACTGCAAAAAGAAAGCTGCTTTTCATACCTTGGGGCGTAGGCGAGCAGAGTCTTGGGCTAAAAGATCACAGCGAGGTGATGAAATTTGTGCGTGATCTTGGCTTTGAAAGAGATGATTTTTTTAAAATTTTAACAAAAGACGAGCTTGAAGCTGCATACAACGAGCTTTTGGCGAATCGTGACTCAAAGAGCGTGATGATGGATGGTATGGTGATACGTGTAAATGACCTTGCACGCTGCGAAGAGCTGGGCTATACGGTCAAATTTCCAAAATTTATGGTAGCGTTTAAATTTCCAGCTATTGAAAAGGTGACTAGGCTAAAAGATGTCGCACTTCAGGTTGGCAGAAGTGGCGTAGTAACGCCTGTTGGCGTGCTTGATGAGGTAAATATCGATGGAGCTAATGTAAAATCAGCCACGCTTCATAACTTTGATGAAATAGAGCGCCTTGGCGTTATGAAAAACGACTACATCGGCATCATCCGTTCAGGCGATGTCATACCAAAGATCACAAAGGTTTATAAGGATAGGCGCGATGGTAGCGAAGAGGCGATAGAAAGGCCTAAATTTTGCCCAGTTTGCGGCTCACGCTTGCTTGATGAGGGAGCGTTTTTAAAGTGTCAAAATTTAAGCTGCAGGGCAAGAGTGGTGGGCTCTATCATCCACTATGCATCGAAAAAATGCCTAAATATAGATGGTCTTGGCGATGCGATCGTAAATTTACTATTTGATAAGGGGCTAATTTCCTGCATAAAAGACATTTACGGCCTTAAATTTGATGATCTCATTGCGCTCGAGGGCTTTAAAGAGAAAAAGGTAAATAACCTTTTAAATGCGATAGAGGCTAGCAAAGGTGCGGAGCTATCTCGCTTTATCACCGGCCTTGGCTGCGAGCACATCGGCGAGGTGGCAGCTAAAAAGCTAGCAAGTAGTTTTGGGCTGGGCTGGCTTGATGCTAGTTTTGAAGAGCTTGTCTCGCTTGAGGGCTTTGGCGTGGAGATGGCAAATAGCCTAATTGACTTTGCCGAGGTAAATAGAGCAGAAATTTTAGCCCTTAGCCAGATCGTGCAGCCAAGCGTGACGCAGGCGCAGAGCATCTCAAATGCGCTAAGTGGCAAAACGGTCGTGATAACTGGCACGCTAAGTCGCCCAAGAGATGAGATAAAGGCGGAGCTTGAGAGTTTTGGTGCAAAGGTTTCAAGCTCAGTTTCTAAAAAAACGGACTTTGTCTTAGCCGGCGAGGAGGCTGGCAGTAAGCTAGAAAAAGCAAATGAGCTAGGCGTGCTGGTGATCGATGAGAGCGAATATGAGAGGCTAAAACTTGAGGTTTGATAACTATGTCGCAAGCGTTTTAAATATCAGTAGAAACAAGGCGAGCGAGCTAATAAAATCTGGCAAGGTGCTTTCAAACGGAGAGATTTGCACCAAGGTTTCAAGTGAGGTTAGCGAGGCTAAAATTTCGCTGCTTGATGAAATTTATGTTGGACGAGGGGCGCTTAAGCTAAAAAGCTTTTTGGAGACGATGAAATTTGATCTAGCTGGCAAAAATGCACTTGATATAGGTAGCTCGACTGGTGGCTTTATGCAAATTTTGCTTGAGCGTGGCGTAAAAAGCGTGACTGGTGTGGATGTTGGCACCGATCAACTTGACGCTAGCCTAAGAAGCGATGAGCGAGTAAAAATTTATGAAAAAACTGATGTCAGGGGGTTTGCAAAATCGCATCAAAATAAATTTGATCTAATAACTTGCGATGTTAGCTTTATCTCTTTAGCTGAAATTTTGCCTGCCATTTGTGAGCTAGCAAGTGAGAATTCGCTCATTATCACGCTTTTTAAACCGCAGTTTGAAGTGGGCGTCGGCGTAAAACGAAATAAAAAAGGCGTCGTCACTGATATGAAAGCTATAAATTTAGCGATGAAGAGGTTTGAAGTGATGGCTAATGGCCTAGGATTTAAAATGATAGTTTGCAAAGAGTGCGAAGTAAAAGGGAAAGAGGGAAATGCCGAATTTTTCTACGCTTTTAATAAAAGATAACATCACTGCCGTTGCGATTGGGCATTTTGACGGCGTGCACAGAGGGCATAAACAGCTTTTAAAGCAGCTAGGCGAGTTTGGCGGACTTGTCGTGATCGATAAAAACAAAGCCAACATCACGCCAAAGCTAAAGCGAGCGGAGTACTCAAACTATCCTTGCTTTTTGTACGATTTTGAGAGTATAAAAGGGCTTAGTGGCGAGGAATTTATTGCGCTACTAAAACATGATTTTAAAAATTTAAAAAAGATCGTTGTTGGCTTTGATTTTAGATTTGGTAGAAACAGAGCGTGGGACAAGCACGATTTGAAAAGAATTTTTGATGGCGAGGTAGTGGTCGTTGATGAGGTTTGTTATGACGGCATGGGCGTGCATAGCTCATCCATTAGAGAGCTGATACGCCAAGGCAACATCGAAGAGGCAAACAGGCTAATAGGCAGGGAGTACTCAATCGAGGGCAATGTGATAAAAGGACAGGGCATCGGTGCAAAGGAGCTAGTTGCAACGCTAAATTTGGATGTAAAAAATTATCTTTTGCCTAAAGACGGCGTATACGCCACAAGAACCAGGATAGGCTCATATACCTACGGCTCGGTCACATTTATAGGCAATAGGCTTAGCACGGATGGAAATTTTAGCGTCGAGACACACATATTAGACGAGGTCGCGCCAAAAGTAGCGAAGCATGTCGCGGTTTGTTTTATAAAGCGCCTAAGAGATAATAAAAAATTTGACACACTTGAAGAGCTAAAAGAACAGATCAAATGCGATATAAACGCAGCTAGAGCTTGTGTTGGCGTGTGCGATCTTTTTGGCAACGAGACAATGAGATACTTTGATGGATACGGAGCTGGCATATGAGAGATGAAATTTTTAAAGAGCCTATAAGCAAGCAGTTTGAATTTGACGACTTTGTAGCGAGCGTTTTTGACGATATGATCTCGCGCTCGGTGCCATTTTACGACGTGAGCTCAAATCTAAACGCAAAACTACTTGCTAAAATTTTGCCAAAATCAGCAAAAGTGTGCGACCTTGGCTGCTCGACGGCAAATAGCTTACTTTTACTAAATAATCTTAGAAACGATCTCGTGCTAAGCGGTGTTGATAACTCTGAGGCGATGCTAGCAAATGCAAAAAACAAGGCAAAGGCTTATGGGGCTGATATAGAGTTTATTTTGGATGATATCTTAGAGTGCGAGCTAGAGGGCTTTGACGCGGTTTTGGCAAACTACACTTTGCAGTTTATCAGACCGCCAAAAAGGGCTGATCTGGTGCAAAAAATTTATAACGGACTAAATGAAAATGGCGTCTTTTTGTTTAGTGAAAAGATCATCTTTGAAGATAAAAAGCTTACTAAAAGCGTCATAGAAATTTACGAGGACTACAAGCAGGCGCAAGGCTACTCACGCTACGAGATCGCTCAAAAAAGAGAGGCACTTGAAAATGTGCTGGTGCCATACACTGAAGAAGAAAATAGAAACTTAGCCCTAAATGCTGGCTTTAAGCGTGTCGAGAGCACGTTTAAATGGGGAAATTTTATGAGCTTCATTGCATTTAAGTAAATTTAAAAATATCTGCTTTTGTGTTTAAATATAAAATTTAATCACAAACAGTGAATTTAAAATTTAGATTTTACTTTGCAATGTCAGCATTTTTGGATAATGAAATTTAATAGTAAAGAAATTTAGCGGGATAGCTCCCGCTAAATTTACTCATTTATCGCTGCGTTTCCGTGGTGGTGGAAGTCATCGTAGATGATCTTTGAAGTTTGGAATTTCTCGCGTTTTAGCTCGCGAACTCGTAAAAATTCCTCTTCATCGATCTTTTTGATCTGGATAGCTGCTTTAAATGTCGGAGTTTTACTGATGTAGTCCCAACCGCTGCTTGTTAGCTCGTTGCAAGAGCTCTCCCAGTAGTGGAAAGTCATCTGTATGATGCCATCAGGCACGATGTCAGTCACTTCAGCTTTTACGACGATGTAGCCGTATCTACTCCATGCTTTGATGAAGTCGCCTTGTTTTAAACCGTATCTTGCTGCAAGTGCTGGATTCATTTCGGCGATAGGTCCGATGCTATCTCCGCCTTCTTCGATTGCTCGTGAGCGTCTTGTCATAGTGCCAACGGTGTATTGATAGACCTTTCTAGTGGTTAGAAGCTGTATCGGATACTCATCGTCAGTCTTTTCATCGACTGAGCCAGCCATGATAGGATACTCAGGCGACATATTCATCTTCTTAGCAAACTCAAGTTTTGCGCTCTCGATCTTATCGGCCTTATCCACAAAGAGGCATGGCACAAAACGACCTTTGCCATCAGGTGTGAAAAATTTCTTATCAAGATACAAGCTTTGACCGCCCATATCATCTTCATTTGGACATGGCCAGTGTAGTCCGTGATACTTTTTGATACGGTAATAACTCATACCGCCATATCGTCTTGGATCGCATTTTCTAACTTCTTCCCAAATTTCTTCTGGTGAGTTGAAGTTAAAGCCCTCTGTTGCACCTAAACGGCGTGCGATCTCGCAAACGATCCACCAGTCTTGTCTAGCATCTCCTGGAGGTGTGATGACTGCTTCGTTGTGCTGTACGCGGCGCTCTGCGTTTGTATAAAGTCCTTCTTTCTCGCTACTTGCAACGCCAGGAAGTATGACATCAGCTTTTAGTGAAGTCTCGGTTAAGAATAGATCTTGTACGACGTAGAAATCAACATGAGCGATACCTTTTAGGAAGTGGTTTGTATTTGGCTCAGAGATGACTGGATTTTCGCCGATAGTCCAGAAGAAATGAACTTTGCCATCAAGGATCGCATCAGGTACTTCGGTTTTGTGAACGCCTATTTTTGAGCTCAAAAATCCAGGTTCTAGGTGCCACATTTTTTCAAACCAAGCTCTTTGTTCTGGATCAGTGACTGAGCCAAGATTTGGGAAAATATTTGGTAAAACGCCCATATCACAGCAGCCTTGAACGTTCTCTTGACCTCTAAGCGGCAAGTCGCCTGTGCCAAGCTCGCAGATATTACCAGTGATCAAGAATAAATTTGATACATCGCAAACTCCGCCGACGCCGTGGTTAAAGTGAGTTACACCCATGCCGTGAGTGATGACAGCTGGCTTTGTGGTAGCGTACATTCTAGCAGCCGCTCTGATATCCTCTGGATTTAGCCTTGTGTATTTAGCTACAACCTCTGGAGCATAGTCTTTTACAGCTTCTTTGACATACTCAATACCTATTGTGTGGTCTCTTACAAATTCCTCATTTACAAGGCCTTCTTCGATGATAGTATAAAGAAGTGCGTTGATAACTGGAATATTATGTTCTGGCTCTAGTTGTAAGTGAATGTCTGCTCTGCTTGCAAACTCAGTCTTAATAGGATCAATAACGATCAGTTTCGCACCGCGGTTTAGCGCTCTTTGGATGTGCATAGCTGCGATTGGGTGACCATTTTCTGGGTTTGAGCCTATCATTAATATACAGTTGCTATAAGTGCCAATCTCTGTAAAGCTATTTGTGGCAGCTCCGTTTCCGATTGTTTTAGCAAGTCCTGCTACTGTCGGAGCGTGTCAAATTCTAGCGCAGTGGTCGACGTTGTTTGTGCCAATTACAGCACGCATTAATTTTTGAGCGACGTAGTTGTCTTCAAGTGTGCAACGTGCTGAGAAATTTCCGGCTAATGCATCTGGGCCATATTTTGCTTTGGTCTCTTTCATTTTTTCTACGACAAGATCAAGTGCCTCGTCCCAGCTAGCTTCCTCAAAATCACCATCCTTTGAAAATACGCCATTTTTCTTTCTGATAAGTGGTTTTGTGAGTCTATCTGGACTTGCAACGTAATCCCAGCCATAAAAGCCTTTTAAACATAAATTTCCTTGATTGACTGGATTGTCTTCAACGCCAGTGGCGGCACGAACGACATTGTTTTCCACATGCAAGGTTACTTGACAGCCTGTCCCGCAATAAGGACAGATGACTTTGCCTTCTTTCATCATTTTCTCCTTTGCTATGCAATATATGCATATTTTTATATGGATAATATTAGTAGCC
>NZ_PIRR01000015.1:0-42238 GCF_003048555.1 Campylobacter concisus
GTTGTTATTTAATATAGCCTATAGGGGTAGGAAGTCCTGTCGAAAATAATAATCTAAAGCCAAATCTTAACAAAATACGTAATTCCTCACCGTGTAAATTTTTTAAAGGAAGGATTGTGAAACAAAATAAAATATACGAGTATGATGTCGCACTCTCATTTGCTGGAGAAAATAGAGAGTATGTAGAAGAGGTTGCTATTTTTCTTAAAAACTTTGGTGTAAAAGTATTTTATGATGATTTTAAACAAGATGAAATTTGGGGAAAAATTTATTTGAATACCTTCAAGATATCTATCAAAATAAGGCTAAATACACAATAGTTTTTATTTCCGAGCAATATAAAAATAAAAAGTGGACCAGGCATGAGTATCGATCTGTTCAAGTAAGAGCACTAAACGAAATAGAACAAGAATACATACTTCCTGTTAAATTTGATAATACAGAATTACCTGGTCTTAATGAAAATTTGGCATATATAAGCGCCAAAAACAAAACACCAAAAGAGATAGCGGATTTTTTTATTAAGAAAATTGGATTAATTTTTAATCAAAGATGGTGGGGCAAATGGGAGCGAAATAGTATTGTGCTTAGTAATACAGGTTCTTTGCTTATAAAAGACGTAAAACAAAATGGTTTTATTTTTGATTTAACGGTTCAAAATGGAGCATATTTGGGTATATTGAAAAATGAATATGCCAAATTTATATCAAAAAATGAAGCTGTATTTGAAGAAGATGAAAGTAAAATTAAATTTGTGAAAATAAAAGATGGAATTCAAATAGAGCCGATAAACTGTCAAAATTTGTGTGGCAGAGGTGCATATTTCGATGGTACTTATGAATTTCAAAAGGATATTTTTACATTTTATGATGACATCATAGATGATTTTGTTTTATCAAAAATATATACACTAATCACTAAAGATGAAAAACATGGTTTAGAAAATTATAGTCCAGAATCCAAATGGGACGATTTTTTAAAATGCTTCGGCTATGACATGCCTAGCGATAATCTTGACAGTTTCAAAGCAACTATAATTGAAACATATGCTCCAGGATTTTATAGTGAATATGCTGCAATTTTAATGGTGGATGACAATAAAGAAATTTGGGGTGCTTTTTCTGATGTAGATAAAATATATTACTTTACAACAGAACAAAGATATAAAAATAAAATTCCAAAAACCATAGAAAATTGGGCAAGTCGTTTCAAGACAACCGATATGATTTATTTGGATTAAGATAGGTTATATTATTAAAATATGTTTTTTGTCTTTAGCATGAACGGCACCATTGCCTCTTGCTCAAACGCAGCCACTCTTAATCAAGCCCCACAAGAGATGAAAGGCAGAGCCACGGTACTCACTGAATCGCTTTGATACGGAAGTGGCATCGTTTCATCGGCTATACTCGCTCTTTTTTGATTAACGACGCCACTTATCATGGTAGCTGTGCTAGCTGGCTGCGTATCTTAACAAATCTATTTTATCACCGCTTCAAAGCCAACATCTACATCTGGATAGCTCTTTCCGCCGTGAAATGGTTTGGCGGCAGCGGCAAATTTATCAAAGCTCTCATTTAGCTTCAAATCATTTACAAGATCAACCGAAAATTTTGCCATTAGCTTGCCATTTTGCACTTCATATTTTGTTTTAAAAATTTTTGAATTGCCATTTATACTAAGCTCAACATCCATTTCTCCAGCTTTATCATCGCCATTTACTGCTACGATCTTGCCATCTACTGCCTTGCCATCGAAAATAATGCCAATCCTTTTATCGCGGTCAGGTAGCTTTGTGTCGATATCTTTTGGCTCAAGCTTAAATTCAAAGCTCTTTAAAAAATCAGCAAAATTTGCATTTTCTTGACTTTTAAAATTTATCGTTTTAAAAGTACCTGGTACGGCTGTTTTATTTGCCAGCTTGTAACCAGTAAATGTTACCTTTGGTTCACCTTCTACGCTAAATGCAAGAGCTGAAACTGCAAAAAATGAAGCTGCTAAAGCAACAGAAGTAAGTTTGTTCATAAAGAATCCTTTTTATAATATTGATAATAAATATCGCAAATTATATACCCACTTACTTCAAAAAAGACTTAAAAACTCTTTTTAATTAATGAATAAATTTTTAATATCTTTTTACTCTGGATCATCACTAAAATCGTTATCTCTAAAGATCACATAAAAATTTATGAGCCAAAAAACAAAAGCGATTACTATGAGCATTGCGGGCAAATGAATGTAAAAGCCACTCCAAAAATAAGCTAAAATTCCTCTACTAACGCCAGCTAAAAGAACTAAAATAAAAGCAATTCTACTAAGGCGTAAAAACTCAAGTTCTTGTCCACTATGACGAAGTCCTGCGACATTAAATATAAGCATCACGCTAAAAATTACTGCATTTATCGCTATTAGATGCATAAAATTTGTTTCAAGATGGAGCCCAAAAATACCGCTAAAGCCGATTCCCAAAAATCCAAGCGCTAAAAATAGTTGCATAAAATAGTATAAAAGCACAAAACTATGCCTAAAAAGCTCTTTATAGTGCCATTCTTTAAGCTTTGCAAGTACCGCACTTCCGCAAGCTATCGCAGCATAATAGACACCTAAGCTTTCCTCAAAAAATATATTTAAAAGCAAAAAAGCGCAAACGCAGCAGATAGCGATATTTTTATAGATAAAATTTGGCACAAAAACAGCTTCATCCATGCCTTTTTCTCTTTTTAACGCTTCTTTTCCAAGTACGACACTAACGCGGTATGAGATGAGTAAGATAGCGATCACGTGGATAAAAACTTGTAAATTTAAAAATTTTTCGTTGCCGCTTATTAGATAATAAATTTCAAAGCCTAAAATGCCAAATAAAAAGCCAAGTACGCCAAATTGATCATCGTTTTTATCTCGCCAGATCATATAAAGGCAAAGCAAAACCAAGTATAGCCAAAAAAGAGCGATAAAGCAGTGTGCTAAAAATAGGCTAAAAAATGCCAAGATAAAGCTTATAAAAAAGAGTGAAAATAATATATAAGCATGTATTTTTAGAGATGCTTGAAAATTTGTCCAATCAGTTAGTCCAGTTAGCAAAAATCCAGCATAAGCAAGCGCTAAAAAAAGTTGCAAAAATATAAATTTATGCAAGCTCACAAAATCAGTTGGAGTAAAAAACACACTAGCGCCAAGCACCGCACAGGCGGCACTCATTAAGAAAAATATCCTCATAGGATGAGTAAAAAAGTTATTAATCATAATAAATTTGCCCTTTGAAATTTTCATCTATCATCTTGCTAATAAACGTAAAATCGCGCTCTTTGAAATCTTTGTCTATTTCAAGTTCTCTTTGTATGACTGCACCTTTACTTGATAGGAAATAAATTCTATTTGACATCTTTACAGCTTCCATTCTATCGTGCGTGACAAGAATCACACTCATACCTTCGCTCACTCTTTGGCCAATAATCTCAATTAAAATTTCTTTCATATCATAATCAAGCCCAGAAAAAGGCTCATCCATCAAAAGCAGATCAGGCTTTGTCACGACTGCTCTTACGAAAGCGACTCTTTGCCTCATACCGCCACTTAGCTCGCTTGGGTATTTTAAAGTGTCCTTTTGGCTTAATCCAACCTTTTTAAAAAGCTCTAAAACAGCGTTAATGTCTGGTTTATCCATAACTAAAAGTACATTTTCAAGAGCATTTTTCCATGTAAGCAGGCGATTTTCTTGAAAAAAGTATGTAGTCTTTTTAAAGTTATTAAAAATTTTTCCTTTTCTAGGCTCATTTAGTCCGCTAATAAGCCGAAGTATCGTTGTCTTGCCACATCCAGATGGTCCAAAAAGCGTCACCACTTCGCCACTTTTTACATTTAGGCTAAAATTTCTTACGACCTTATCTCTTAAAATTTCATACTCTACATTTTTAAGCTCAAGCATCATCTTCTCCAAGGCATCAAAGCTATTTTTAGTGGCTCGATGATGAGGTATTCAAAAAGCATGATAAGAGTGATGCTTAAAAGAACATATGCCATTACCTCGGTTGTTTCAAGCATCGCTCTTGCATTTGCTATCTTTGCCCCCATGCCGTTATTTGCACCCAGTAGCTCAGCCATTATGACTATCTTTACACCCATTGCGACAGCTACGCTAATAGAGCTTATTATGTAGCTCGTAAGATGCGGGATGTAAAGGTGTCTTATCTTTTTTAAAATTCCTAGATTATAAGCGTCAAACATCTCTTTTAGCTCCTCATCTACACTGCTCATAGCAACTGCCGAGCTTGCAAAAGTAAGCGGCAAAACGGTTATAAAGATAGTAAAAACGGTGCTAAAATTTCCAAATCCAAACCAAAAAATGGCAAGCACTATCCAGATAATTGGTGGCATCGATAAAAGCAAGGTAATAACAGGCTTTAAAAAGGCTGCAAAACTTTTAAAACTACCCGCTATTAGCCCTAAAAATATACCAAAAAATGTTGCCGAGCAAACTCCGATCAGTGATCTGCAAAGCGTTATGTTTATTTCGCTGTTTTTATAATCTTTTAAAATTTCACAGGCTTTTAAAAATACATCTTTTGGTGGCGGAAGTAGGAGTGGGGAGCTAAACTCGCTTCCCACTTGCCAAATGGCTAAGATCAAAAAAACTACGGCAAATCCGCTAAATCCGCCCCAAAAATAGTCAATTATTTTTAAAAAGCTTGAGCGATCTTTTTTGATGCCATCGATTAGTATCATAAAAATAGACCTTTATCTGGCATCTTGCCACCTAGAAATTTTGGATTAAACTGATAAATTTCTTCAAAAAACGCCATGATCTCATTTTGTAGTTCATTTGCTTTTGTCACTGTTAGATTTGCCTTATCAAAAGCATTTGCAAGTGCTACTTCTGGAGCTGGCAAGTAGCTTGAGCCGATCTTTGCCGCACTTTGCTTGTTTTCAAGTATCCATGAAAGTGCATTTTTAAGGTCATTATGAAGCGTATCAAATAGACTTAAGTTTTTCTCGTAAAAGCCTCTTTCTACGATAATGCCAGCCATTGGGATTATCGGTTTTGTACCAAAGCTCTCGCCCCAAATTTTTGGAAAATCAACTGAGTAATGCACGCTAACGCCTGCTTTTTTACCGCGCAAAATAGTCGCTTCGCCAAGAGGTTGTGGAACTATTAAAATGTCAAAATCTTTTTGTAAAAATAAAAGCAAAGCCTCAGGTGGTGTTGCTGTATAGGTGATGTCTATCTTGCTAACGTCTATGCCTCTTTTTTTGCAAAGCGCTCTTAGGACAAGATCAGGCATATCGCCTCGAAATGGCATGATGAGCTTTTTGCCTACAAAATCCTCTAAATTTTTGATCTTTTCATCCTTAACCATAGCGTTCATAACGCCAAGGGTTAGTAAATTTAACATCGCAAAATCAAGCCCTTGATTTCTTAAATTTGCAGCGACATTTGATGGTGACATCGTGACTTTAATATCCCCACTAGCTACGCCTGCACGAAGCTGATCTGGTGTTTTCCAGATGTTTAGGCTTACATCGTAAGTTTTGTTTAACTCACCTTGCAGCGCAGCAACTGCCATGATAACGCTTGGGATCGCTGGCGCGCCCCACATAGTAAAGCTCTCTTTTGCAAATAAATTTGGTGCAAATGCGCTAACGCCTAAAGCTGTGCTAAGTCCTAAAAATTTTCTTCTATCTAACATCTTTTTCTCCTTTAAAAACTGCTGTGGAAACTAATGAAAAATGTCCTGCCAGGGGCATGAACAACTACTGGATCAAGTGCTGCTACGTGATCGCCACTGATAAATTCTGCATAATCTTTGTCAAATAAATTTGCTACGCCAAATCTTATGCCAACTTTATTTTTAAACTCTATGCCACCATAAAGATCAAGCAAACCAAATCCTTTTGCGGCCTCTTTTTTGTCGATACCTAGACCATTTTGCTTGCTAAAATCGCCCCTAGTTTGCTTTGAAACTAGTCTTAGTGCAGTGCCTAGGTTGTAGCTACCAAAGCTTGCATAGTCTTTGTAGTCAAATGCGAAATTTGCCTCAAAAGGCCTTATTTGATAAAGCGGCCTGCCATCGGTTTTGTTTTGTCCGTAGTTGTAGTAAAGTGAGCTTTTTAAGCCAAAGTGCCTTGCAAAGCTATACTCTGTATTGAAATTTACACTATAAAGCGTTGCATCAACGTTTCTTGAGATGACGGCATTTTTGTTTAGTTGCATCGTAGCTTTTGAGTGGCGTCTATCAAAAATAATCAAATTTTTAACGCTATCAGCGATGAAATGTCCTCCAAAGCTAAATGCATCTTTGTTTTGAAGCGAGTTTAGGTATTCTTTGTAAAACTGGCTGCCAAATTTAAAGCCAAGAACCGCTCTGTTGTGTCTTTCTGGCTCTAAATTCGGATTTGCTATCCAGCCTTTATCGTCTGGACCATAAAGTGCATTGAAACGCTCCATATTGCTTGGCAAGCGAGATAAGCTCTCAAGTTTTGCAAAGTAGCTATCCTTGTCATTTGGTGTAAATTTATATTTTAAGCTTGCACTAAAAGCGTCTTTTTTGATCTTGTCACTTACATCCTCGCCGTAAATTTGACGAATTAATTTGCGAGTAGTATTAGGTGCGATCGGATTTGGCACGAAAAATTTAGTGTCGATGCCATTTAATTTACTTCTTTGCTCTTCATATTTTAAGGCAAGGGAGGCTTCGTTTGCTTCATTAAATTTATAAGCAAGTGTATCAAAGAGCATAAATTTATCATTTCTAACATCAGCAAATCTGTATCCGTTAAATACCCAAGTAGAGCCACGTTTTAGGTATCTTTTGCCATCATGTTTATCTTTTTCAAAGTCAGCGCCTATTTGATTGTGAAAGCTTGAAAAATCAACATCATACTTTAAATTTGCCTCAAATATATTCCTTTTTAAATCCACTTTCACATTTGGAGTGGCATCTCTTAGATGAAAATTATCAGCTTTTCGCTCAACCTTTTTTAGGATAAGTTCAAAATTTAACGTATTTGAAAGATCTTCTTCGCCTAAGCGAATATTTAGTTTGCCAACTTTTCTGGTTGTTTTAAAGGCGTCCATCGCGTGCTCTGGCTGCTTGTCTTTGTCGATATTATCCCTTAAAAACGTAAGTCTAAGCTCACTAAGATCATTTGGCACGAAGCCTAAGATAGCGCTTTGGCCTTGCCTATTGTAGCCATAGTCCCATCTTTTGCCACTTCCATCTTTATAATTATTTGCTTTGGTGAAATTTGCATTTAAAATGGTATAAAAATTTGCGCCGCGATATTTAAAAAGCGATGAGTTGTAAAAGCTTTTGCCATACATTCCAGCCGAAATATGAAACATATCAGCTGAGTTATCAAGCAAATTTGTAACAAATGGATATTCGCTTCTTTGAGTGCGGTCAAATTGATTTTCCACAAAGGCGCTTTGTGCAACGTTTGGCGTGATGACTGGCGGCGGAGCAAATTCTCTAATAGGCTTTATAATGTCTAAATTTGCTTCATTTGCTAGAAGCAGTGATGAAAGAACTGCTAGGCTTAAAATGGGCCTCATGTAAACTCCTTTTAAAGATATAATTATGATTTTTTTTATCAGAATTATAGTAGTAAAAGCCTTTATAAAAGTTGATGTAAGTCATCTTTTAAATTTTTAATCCACATTTATGAGCTTATTGTAGATAAAATGCTTAATTTTATTTTTGTAAGAGTAGCTAAATGGTGTAAATTTAATGTGAAAAATGTATAAAATTTTGATAATTGTTATATAAAATTTTAAATCGTAGGTCGATTTAATTAGGCTCTAAAATTATTAAGCCTATCTCTTAGCTCTTTTGAAATGGTAAATTTTGAGAGTTCATATTTATCAAAAATGATGATCAAATCATCACCAAGTGGTTGCACTAACCCAAAGCAAGCATCTCTATCAAGACGGTTTTTCTTAAATTTTACGCTTAAAGTTTCCACTTTTTTCTTATCGCCAAAGCTTTTAATGGCGATTTCGTCGATATCCTTAAAGTAAAATTTTATGCTTTTTGAGCCTTTTGTGATGATAAATCCATCATCTTCAATACGTAAAAAGTTGTTTTGAAAAATTTTTCTAACACAAAAGAACACTGAGAGAGCACCAATGATGATGCCAAAGAGAGACACTGCACCAAGAGCTAGATAAAAGTAGCCAACGATGCTAAAGGCAAAAAGTCCAAGCCCAAAGGCTAGTGCCCAAAAAACATCTTTTTTACTCTCTTTTGTTATCATCATTTTTCCTTTTAAGCTAAAATTCCAGCACCATTTATCGCTTGGCTGCGCTCTTTTGCATAAATTCTCTCGCCATTTATCACGTCATATTTCCAGATCGGCGCATTTGCCTTAAAGTCCTCGACAAACTCGTTTATAAGCCTTAGCGCGACCTTTCTTTGAGGACTCACAACGCCTGCAACATAAGAGCTCGTATGCACGGCTACATCGCCTTTTGAGTGAGCAAAGAGTACGTAGGCATTTTCTTTTTTGGCTCGCTCCTGCCAAGCATCTAGCCATTTTTTAAGTATTGGCTCATAGATATCAAAGCTAAGCGCCGAAATACCACCTTCTTCTCTTACGATTCCAACAAAAGTGATGAGCGCACCGCAGTTTTTATCCTTAAAGCGTTCATACCACTCGTTTGTGATGCTTTGAACATCCAAACTTCCATTATAAATTTGCATCTTAGCCCCCACAAACTGGTGGCAAAATAGAAATTTTATCGCCTGATTTAAGAGCAAAATTTATATCGCTTACGATCTCATCATTTACAGCCACAGCACAGATATTTAGCCATTTTTTAAGCTCTTCTTTCTGGCTTAAAGCTGCTTTTACCTCGCCTAAATTTTTTGCCTCTACTTTTATATTTTCAAGCCCGATAGGCCCAAGAAATTCGATCTCTATCACGTTTTATCCTTTGAGATTTTTGCTGATTTTACTTAAAAATAAATTTAGATATACTTATTTAAAAATTTAAAAAGCGAGCAAAAATGAACGAAATTTTAAAGAGCATAAAAACCCCAGCCTACGTTTGTGAAGAGGCAAAAGTATGTAAAAATTTAGAGCTTTTAAAATATGTCAAAGAGCAAAGCGGAGCTAAAATTTTAGTCGCACTTAAGGGCTTTGCATTTAGTGGAGTGATGGATATGGTTGGCTCTTATCTTGATGGTGCGACTTGCAGTGGGCTTCATGAGGCAAAATTTGCAAGTGAATACGTAAAAGGCGAGATCCACACGTATAGCCCAGCCTTTAAAGATGAGGATTTTGATAAAATTTTAAAAATTTCAAAGCACATTACATTTAACTCTTTTGCTCAGTGGCAAAAATTTAAGAGTATTGCCCTGCAAAATGGCATCATATGTGGCCTACGCATAAATCCAGAGGTCTCGCTAGCACCGACTGACAGCTACAATCCATGCGGTAAGTTTAGCAGGCTTGGCATCACGAGAGTAAATTTTAAACCTGAGCTTCTTGATGGCATCACTGGGCTTCATTTTCATGCGCTTTGCGAGGAGAGTGCGAGTAGCTTGCAGACCGTGCTAGAGGCGTTTGAGGAGAAATTTGGCGAGTTTATCCCAAAGATGAAATGGATAAATATGGGCGGCGGCCACCACATCACGAGGGCTGATTACGACGTGGAGCTGCTTATAAAGATAGTTAAGCGCTTTCGCGAAAAATACGGCGTGGAGGTCTATCTGGAGCCAGGCGAAGCGGTGGGCTGGCAGACTGGCTTTTTGATGAGCAGTGTGCTTGACATCGTTCATAACGAGAAAGATATCGCCATCCTTGACACCTCAGCCGAGGCGCACATGCCAGATACCGTGCTCATGCCTTACCGCCCAGCTGTTAGAGGCGAGAGTAAAAATGGCAAATTTGCTTATAGATTTGGTGGCAATACCTGCCTAGCTGGCGATATAGTGGGGCTTGAAGCGGGCGATGCGGAGTATAAATTTGATAGCGAGCTACAAATCGGCGATCAAGTCATCTTTGAAGATCAAATCCACTATACTATCGTGAAAAATACGACATTTAACGGCATAAAACTGCCTGATTTAGTGCTTTTAAAAGAAAATGGCGAGATAAAGATGATCCGTGAATTTGGATACGAAGAGTATAGACGCAGAAACTAATCACTAGTGTTTTGGCAGCTAAATACTAAAAGTTCATTTGTATGTATATCTATAAAAATTTTATAGATTAATACCCATAAATTTTGGCAAGTTTATCTATCTTTGCACTCTTTTGTCAGTTGTATTCGGTTTCATTTGCGATACTTTGAGCTAATTCTTTAGCGAAATGATTACTTATAAAGCCAAGAGTCATATCCATACTGGCAGCCACGCCTGAAGCCGTGTAAAATTTATCATCTTTTGCCTAGTTGGCATGCTCTTGTTACTCTACTGCCTCGCCTTATCCTTTCATCGACCCAAGTGATCTTTTATTTGAGGTAGCCTTTAAGCCGTCAAGCACTCCAGTACGAGCTAGCAAGGCTGAGCCAGTGCAGAGACTAAGGCAAAAATTTGAAGCCAGAATATACTTTTTAAGATACGATATAAACTCGTTGCCATTAGATCAAGCGCCTCATAATCATCAAAAAAGAAGACAAAATAGATTCATTGCTCTGCTTTTTGGATAGAAATTTTAAAAATCTTTGGTGTTCTCGTTTAAATTTTAAAAGCAAAATCTGAAATAATTTTTAACTATAAAATAGGATGAATTTAGATTTAATATTCTTATAAAAATTAACAAAGCTTAAATATTTTTTATAAATTTTTTAGTAATCTTTTTTGCTAAGGTTTGCTTGTGATTAGCTCTGATATAATAGCGACCAAAATAGCGTAGCTATGCGATTTAACGTATTTAACCAATACTTAAATTGTTTAAGCTCAAACTCATAAAGGACTACAATGACGAGAATTCTTACTCTGCTTTTTACATTATTTGTAACAGCAATGGCAACTCAAGGACCAACTGGCGTCAATCAATATAATAGTGCCATTTGGGCGGCTGAAAGGATAGAAAATATCAAGCCATACGAACAAGGTTTGGGACCGATATTTACTTTTATCCAAGGTAATGATTATTTTGCAATAGCAGCACTTTCTATCATTTTGGCTGTTATTGGAGCATTTGCATTACACTTTTTAATCATTGGACCAAAACATTTTAGTCATGATGGTAAAAAGGTATTTGCCTTTTCATTGATCATACGTATAGCTCATGGTTTGGCGGCGATCTCATGGATCATTTTAGTGCCAACTGGTATCATCATTATGTGGGGTGCAGAGCTTGGCGGTGGAACATTTGTGCGTTTCTGTAGATACTTGCACGATACAGCAACTGTGATCTTTGCTGTTTCTGTGCTTCCTATGTTATTTACCTGGACAAAGAGAATGCTTCCAGCAATTTATGATATCAGATGGATGATGATAGTTGGTGGCTATTTATCAAAGAAAAAGAGACCTGTTCCGGCTGGTAAATTTAATGCTGGTCAAAAAGCATGGTACTGGATCGCTATCCCTGGTGGTATCGTTATGATAATTACTGGCGCGATTATGTATTTTACGGACTTCAAAGAGCCAGCAGTTGCTTCTTGGTTTGGTCTTACACAAATTGATCTTTTAAGATACAGCGTAATTATCCATAATTGCCTTGGCATCGCATGTGCTGTGTTTTTCTTAGTTCATATTTATATGGCAGCTATTGCTATTCATGGTGCTATTTGGTCGATGATTACTGGATATAAAGAGGAAGAAGAAGTTTATGTTCTTCATCACTACTGGTATCAAGAGCTCGTTAGAGAGAATAAAATTCCAGTATCTGATTATGAAAAGTCTTATACAAATTTAAAATAATTAACTTTACTTTGACCTTGCTAGTAGCGAGGTCAAAGCTCTCTTTTATCTCAAATTTATACATTAAAATTTTTAAAATAATTAATATTTTTTGGCTATAATCCAAACTAGTTTCAAGGTTTGAAATACTAATTGCAAAAGGAAAAATCATGACAACAATTGATTGTAGAAATTTAGAGTGTCCAAAACCAGTCATAATGACAAAAAATGCACTTGATAGTTTAAGTGAAGGCGAAAGCTTAGAAATTTTGGTAAATGCACTAGCCCCAAAAGAAAATATTTCAAGATTTTTAAAAAATCAAAATATAAACTTTAGCCTCGAAAGCAATGGCAATGAGACTAAAATTTTAGCTACAAAAGGCAAAAATGCGCTTGAGCTTACAAATTTTGATGAGTTTGTCTGCGACATAACACCAAAAAATAATAAAGTACTCTATCTAAATGAAGAGCGCGCGGGAAGTGGCGAAGTAGGAATAAATTTACTATCAAAATTCCTAGGAGCTTTTCTTCAAGTTGAGAAAAAACCAAAGATAATAATCTGCGTAAATAACGCTGTAAAGATGACTACAAACCGCTCACATCCAAGCTTTAAGCCGCTTAAAGATCTTGAAGCTGCTGGTGTTAAAATTTTAAGCTGCGGAAGCTGCTTGGAGGCTTATAAGCTAGTAAGCGATCTTGCGATTGGCGAAATTTCAAATGCTTATGAGATCATCGACATACTCTCAACTCACGAGCAAATCAAATTATGATCTATCACGACAAAAAACTTACGCAGTTCGTTAGAGCCGCTGGTTGAGCTGCTAAGCTTGACCCGTCGGGTCTAAACAAAACGATTAGTAGTTTAAATTTATCTCATCCAAATCTGCTCTCAAGCACAAATTCTAACGAAGACGCGAGTGTCTTTAAAATTTCAAGTGATCTTGCACTTGTTCAAACGCTTGACTTTATAACGCCTGTGGTAAATGATCCTTTTATTTACGGTCAAATCGCTGCTGCAAATAGCCTAAGCGACGTCTTTGCAATGGGTGGTGAGGTGATAAATGCTCTAAATATCGTAGGCTTTGATAGCTGCAACTTGGCACCTGAAATTTTAGGAGAAATTTTGCAAGGCGGAGCCTATAAAGTAAAAGAGTGTGGTGGCATTATCGTTGGTGGGCATACGATCGAGACACAGCAGATGTATTATGGGCTTAGCGTTACTGGAAGGGTTCATCCTGATAAATTTTGGGCAAATAATACAACTATAAATGGCAATGTTTTGATACTTACAAAGCCCCTTGGAAGTGGCATTTTAAGCACAGCAATAAAGGCTGATTTATTAAGCATGGAGCAAATAAAAGAGGCTGCAACTATCATGGCACAGCTAAATTTTTATGCATTAAAAGCACTTGATGGCATCAAAGTCTACGGCGCTACTGATGTGACCGGATTTGGCTTTTTGGGACATTTAAGCGAAATGCTAAATGAAAAGATCAGTTTTGAAATTTATGAAAAAAACGTGCCAATCATTGCAAGCGCAAAGGAATTTGCAGATATGGGCATCATCCCAGAGGGAAGCTATAAAAACCGCGAATTTGCAAAGCATTTTGTAGACAAAGAAGCTGACATTTTACTATTTGACGCACAAACTTCTGGTGGACTTTTGCTTGCAGTTGGTGAAAAGGACGCGACGCTTGCAGTAAAACGCTTAAAAGAAGTAGGCTATGAAAGTTCAGCTATCGTTGGCTCTGCGGTGTCAAAGAGCGAGTTTGGTATATTTTTAAGATAAATTTTTAAAAATAGCATGCTATCCATTGCGTTAGTGAAATCTTTTAATTTACTTAACCATTCTATAATTTCAAAAACTACAAAGGAGAGATGATGAATTATCTTGAAATTTTAAAATTTCGTCATGCTTGCAAGGTTTTTGACGAAAGCAAAGAAATCGGTGCTGGAGAGTTTGATTTTATACTAGAAGCTGGTAGGTTAAGCCCTAGTTCAACTGGCCTTGAGCAGTGGGATATCTTAGTCGTTCAAAATAAAGAGCTTAGAGAAAAAATAAAAGTTCTTTCATGGAATCAAGCGCAAATCACATCTTGTTCGCATTTAGTTGTTGTTTTAGCTAAGATCAAAGAGGTAAAATTTGGAAGCGCATACGTTAATAAAATGATCGCTAGAAATACCAATAAAGATCCTGAAGCCATTGCTGCAAGGCAAAAATTTTACCATGACTTTTTGCTTGCAAATTTTAAAAATGATGATGAACTAACATTTCAGTGGTCACATGAGCAGTGCATGATAATCGCCACAAATATGATGAATGCAGCTGCGAGTTTGGGTATTGATAGTTGCCCGATAGAAGGCTTTGATAGACACGCTTTAAATGAGCTTTTGGGGCTTGATGAGAGCTTTCAAAGAGTGGCTATCATGGTGCCATTTGGCTACCGCCTAAATCCACAACCAAAAAAACTTCGCAGAGAAATTTCTGATATCGTTACTTGGGTTTATTAAGATATTTGAGCCAAATTTTAAATAAATTTTTGGCTCAATTTTAAATAAATCAATAAATTCTAAATAAATACTTACCTTTATAAACCCAAATCAAGTAAAAATGGGATAAAATCAGAGCCAAAACCTAAACTAATGAGGTGTCTATCGTGCTTGAGAAACAAAAAACCAGCCTTCAAATAGTAAAAATGTTTTATACAAAGTCTATTTTACTTTTACTCTCATTTATATTTTTAGCATTATTTGTAGTTTGTGCCGGTACGAACGATATAAAGTATGATCTTAGCTCAACTAATTCAAATATAAAATCATCAATCTCAAATAGCTTTTTTATAATAAAAAATGATCTATTTTTAAAATCAAAAATGGTTGAAGCAGGTCTTAGTGATATGCTATTTGATAAAAATTCAACAAAAAACGATCTTTATATAGCTTTTTATGTTTTTGATAAAAATAGAAATTTAATCTATTCAAAGAGATTTTTAGGTGCTGATGACATAGCCGAAAAGGATCTATCGTGGATTAGTTTAAACGAGACAGATGCTGGGAAATTTAAAGTATCAGATCGAGTTTATAAAAATAGTCGTTTTAGAGGCATTTATGCATCTTATGGACTAAAAAATGGAGGCAGCATTTTAGCTCAAATTGATATAAAATTTTTGCAAAACTACACTAATATAGGTTACGATGATAAAAGCAAAACTTATGCTTATCTGGTAGATAAATATGGAAATTTATCAAGAGATGAGTTTTATAAAAAATTTGATGAATCGATGTTTTTGCCCTATGTGAGTCTTGGCGACGAGTTTAAAGAGGATAAAATAATATTTTCTTTAAGCCATATGAGCTTTTATCTCATAAGCTATATGCCAGAGTATAAAATTTTTGTTATTACTGCTTCAACGAAGCATTTTCATATCTTTATGCAGTTTGTGTTATTTTGGCTATCGATCTTTTGTTTTATATCTTCTTTAATTTTGTGGGTTAGAGATGTAAAATTTGTAAAAAATAGAATAATGCCAGCTTTAAAAGAGGTAAGAGATACTTTAGATGGCGATGAATACGAGATAAGACGAAGCCTTAATGTAACAGAACTTGAAGATATAAAAAATGGAATAAACAAGCTAAAGATAGAAACCAAAAAAGCAACTGATGGACTAGAAGAATACAAAAGTAGATTCGGCTATATTTTTGAGCAAAGCTTTTTGAAAATAGTAGTTTATGATGCTTATAGCGGCGATATTATTGATGCTAGTAATGCATTTTTATCTTCCGTTGGCTATACAAAAGATGAGATTATAGAGCTAAATTTAAATGATTTAATAGATGGCGATTTTGCATTATTTATGCAGATGAAACAAGACGCTCAAAATAGTGATATGAGTTTTAAAATCAAGCTAAAAACAAAAGATAGTGGCACTAAAGAGGGATTTTTACAAGAGTCACAGATTGAGCTAAGGGATTCTAGGCTAAATTTTATGCTTATACATGAGCTTGACGATGGAAAATTTACGAAAAAGGATAACGAAGCAATAAATGATTATTCTTTTTTATCGCCAAATGTAATAGCAGAAGCATTAAGTAGCGATCCATTTTCTATCGTAAGAAGTACGCAAAATATCGATAGTGTCCTTAAAGTCCCGCAAGATAAGAAGCTTATAAATTTAAAAGATCTAATAAGCCCTGAAAGTTTAGATGAGTTTGCTGTAAATGTTTCTAATGAATCTAAAAAATTCTTTGAAAAAGGTAGCAAAAATAGCGAAATAAATCTCGTAGCCAATATGCAAACAAATGAAAACAACAAAACTCCATTTAAGATAAAAGTAAAATTTATAGATAATGGTGCTGACAAAGAGCAAAAGATCATCTACTTTTTTAATGACTTAAGTGATATAGCAAAGCTGCAAGAAAAGTACGATGCTGAATTAAAATATTTTCAAAGCATACTTTGGGCAAGCCAAGCGCTTGTCTTTTCATGGGATAAAAAAAGCGACATCCTTTATATCCCAAATGCTATTGCTAAGTTGCTCGGATATGCATTAAATGGGGATATGAGTATAAATTTTGAACGCGCAAAAACTATATTTGTAGATGAATTTGTAAGCTTTAAGGACTTTTTTGACCTTATAAAAAAAGGTGAAGTATATGATGGCGAAGTGCGTTTTTATAGGGCTGATAAAGAGATTATTTATGTAAGGATTAGAGCAAAAGCAATAGCTTTTTATGATGGTGAAGTAAGCGTCATAAAGGGCACAATGCAAGATCTTAGTGTGCAAAATAGCTTTTTTTCTTATCAAGACCTTTTAGCAAAAATTTTCTCATACGCAAAAGAGCAAATTATTATGCTTGATGATGAGTTTAGGATCATAGATGCTAATGACGCTTTTTTCGATACGCTTGACATTTCTAGAGATAAAAATTTTATAGAGAAAATTTACACAAAAGATTTAATAAATTTTAAAAACGGACTAAAAGATATTAAAGATGAAATTTTAAATTCACTTAAAATAACTGGCTTTTGGCAAGGTCTTATTCATGATGTTCGAAGCAAAAATAGACTCGAAGTTATAAGCATAAGTAAGCTTTTAAACGCGTTTGGCGATCAAGAGGGATATATATTGTTGGCTTCAAGCGCAAATGATGATTGCTATAATAAAGAATATCTCGAATTTATCGCGTATCACGATACGCTGACTGGACTACCAAATAGATTTTTGCTTTTTAATAAGCTAGAAAATCTACTAAAACAAGCAAAAAAAAGCTTAAAAATAGCAGCTTTTTATGTCGATTTTGATAATTTTAAATCGATAAATGACGGATACGGACATCAAGTAGGCGATAAAATCCTAATAGAAATTTCAAAAAAAATAGATGAAATTTTTCCAAAACAAGGAATATTTGCGAGAATAGGTGGAGACGAGTTTATAGGTGCTATGTCTTATGAAAATCTGGGAGAAATTTACGAAACTGCTGAAAACATCTTAAGAGTGGGTCAGAGTAAAATTTCTATTGATGATGATGAAAAAAAACTTAGTGTAAGTATTGGTATTAGCTTAAGTGGCGATGCGCTTAGCGTTGATGATCTAATTGAAAGAGCTGATTGGGCTATGTATCAAGCAAAGCTTAATGGAAAAAATAAATATTATGTATTTAATTCGAAAAAAGATACGTATTTTAAAAATGAATATAGAGATGACTCAAAGATCATTGAAGCTATCGATGCTGGCGAGATGTTCTTGCTTTATCAGCCTGAGATTGATATAAAAAGTGGAGAAGTTAGTAGCTTTGAGGCATTTATTAGATGGAAAAATGGCGATAAGATATTAAGGCCATCAGACTTCTTACCGCTTGCAAAAGGCTCAAAAGCAGTTGTTGCTATCGCATTATTTACACTAAAAGATGCTTTAAAAGCTAGGGCTGTGTGGCTAAAAGAGGGGATAAATGCAAAAGTTAGAGTAAATTTATGCATTAAAAAGCTAATGACATCTGAGTTTTTTGAGAAATTTAAAAAGCTTTTAGAAGATGAGCAGCTAGACGCTAATGGGCTAATCATAGACATCGTTGACTCCGCAAGTGGCGTAAATTTAGATGATGTTGTTAGATATATCGATGCTTATAAGGAGCTAGGTGTTAGCTTTTCGCTTGATGACTTTGCGTCTTATTCAGGCTCGGTAGAAGCGTTAGGTATGTTAAAAACAAATAGATTTAATATAGATAAGAGATTTTGCAAACAAATTTTTGATTCAGTAGAAGCGCTAAAGACCATACGCATGATAAAGTATGTATCAGATACATTTAATTTTGATGTCATGATAAAAAATTTAGAAGATAAAAGCATGCTTGAAATTTTTGTTGGATTTGGCTTTAGTAGATTTCAAGGACGGCTTTTTGCACCAGAGCTTAGCCTGGATGATGTACTCAAATTCAAATTCACTCTATCATCTCCACTAAATGTAAGAAATTTTCAAGATGATGAGAACTACAATATACTTTGCAAAATAGTAGGTGCAAAAGAGCTTATGATTCGTTTGATAAATTTGCTTAAATGCGATGAAAAAGTAAGCGAAAAATTAAAAATCGAAATAGCAAATCAAGTAGATAATATCAGAACAATAAATGAAAAATTAGCTGAAATTTTAGATACGATCCTTGTAAAAATAGACAAAGAGAACGTAATAAATTTAGCTAATGAGGCAATTTTGTTATGCGATGATGATCTAAATTTGAGTGGAGCGAATAAATAATGAATGAAAATGTTTTAAATGTTTATGAGCATGAAATTCCAAATGGAAGCAAACTCTACTTTGCCAACAGCGCAAAGCTAAAGAGGCAAATCGAACAAAAAGCTAGTGAAATTTTAGAAAAAGAAGGCTTTAGCGAGATTGTCACGCCATTTTTTTCGTATCATCAACATTTAAGTGTAGATGCTACAAATCTTTTGCGTTTTAGTGACAGCCTAAATCACGAGATAAGTCTAAGGGCTGATAGTACAGTCGATACTGTAAGAATCGTGCTTAGAAGGCTAAAAGCTAGCGAGTCAAAAAGGTGGTTTTATATCCAGCCAGTCTTTCGCTATCCAAGCCAGGAAATTTATCAAATTGGAGCTGAGCTAATTGGCGAAAATGATGTTTTAAAAAGTATCAATATCGTTGCAAAGCTTATTGATGAGCTAAAAATGGATACATTTTTGCAAGTAAGCAATATGCAAATTCCAAGGGTGATTTGTGAAATTTTGAGTGTGCCTATTGAGATTTTTGAAAATGGACAAATGGAGAAAATTTTATCTCAAAATGTTCCATGGCTAAGCGCTCTTGCTCTTTTAAAATCAGTTAGCGAGCTAGATGAGATAATAAAAATATCTCCAAGTAAACTAAAAGAACCGCTTGAAAATTTGAGGAATTTAGCCAGCGCTTTAGAATATAAAAATTTAAGAATAGTTCCGCTATATTACTCAAAAATGAGATATTACGATAGTCTATTTTTTAGGTTTTTAAGAAATAACAGCATAATAGCAAGTGGTGGTAGCTACGAAATAGACGGAAAAATAAATAGTGGTTTTGCTGTTTATACAGATGCGTTGATAGAAGAAAAAATTAATTTAAGGAAGTAAGAATGAGAAAGGCTGATTTAGTAGTTGGAGTTCAGTGGGGTGATGAGGGTAAAGGCAAAATAGTTGATATGCTAGGACTAAACTATGATATGATTTGTCGCTCTCAAGGTGGCCACAATGCTGGCCATACTATCTGGGTCGATGGTGTTAGATATGCTTTGCACCTTGTTCCAAGCGGAATTTTACACAAAAATATTATAAATATTATCGGCAATGGCGTTGTTGTTTGCCCAGAAGTGTTAATTACTGAAATGGCGCAGTTTGAAAATTTAGAGGGAAGGCTTTATATTAGTGATAAAGCACATTTAAATCTAAGCTACCATAGCCAAATCGATCAAGCAAAAGAGAGACTAAAAGGCGAAAAAGCAATCGGTACGACTGGAAAAGGCATTGGACCAACTTATGCTGATAAAATAAGTAGAAGTGGTCACAGAGTAGGCGAACTACTTGAACCAGAGCGTTTGTGCGATGCTTTGATGCATGATTTTGAGACAAATAAATGCGTATTTGACGCACTTGGCGTAAAAATTCCTAATGAGAGTGAATTGCTTGAAGAGCTAAAAAGATATAAAGAGGTTTTGGCTCCATTTATCGCAAATACTACAAACCTAGTGTGGAAGGCACTTGATGAAAATAAAAAGGTATTACTTGAAGGCGCTCAGGGCACGCTCTTAGATATCGATCATGGTACATATCCTTATGTCACTAGCTCGAATACTATAAGTGCAGGTGCTTGTACAGGGCTTGGACTAAATCCAAAAGAAATCGGTGAAGTAATAGGTGTTATAAAAGCTTACACAACTCGTGTTGGCTTTGGCCCTTTCCCGACAGAAGATAAAGGTGTAAATGGCGATAAGATGTGTGATATCGGTAAGGAATTTGGCACAACAACAGGCCGCCGCAGACGTTGTGGCTGGTTTGATGCTGTGAGTGTAAAATATGCTTCAAGGCTTGACGGTGTCGATACTTATGCGCTTATGAAGCTTGATGTACTTGATGGATTTGAAGTGGTAAAAATTTGCAAAGCTTATCAATATAATGGTGAAACTATCGATTATATGCCAACAGATCTTGAAAATGCAACTCCTATTTACGAGGAACTTGCAGGCTGGGATAGTGTAAAAGGTATAAGCAAATATGAAGATTTGCCAGCAAACGCAAGAGCTTATATTGAGAGAATAGAAGCGCTAACTGGCGTAAAGATCGGCTATATCTCAACAAGCCCTGAAAGAAGTGATACGATCATTAGATGAAAAGCAAATTTACCTCTATCGTCCGTGTAAAAAAACAAGAGATGGATAAGGTAGAGGCAAAGCTTGCTGTTGCTAGGCTTAATGTGAGAAATTTTGAAGAAAATTTAGTGCATTTAAGAGCAAGACTTGAGGAGTTTTGCTTGCCAAAAAGTGGCAATATATGTGAGCTAAAGGAAAATTTAGAGTTTATAAAGATAGCAAGACAAGAGCTAAATGCCTGCAAAGAGAGCCTTGAGATAGCCAAAAAAGAGGTTTCGCATTACGAACATAAATATAAAAATGCAAATTTAGAGTACGAAAAGATGAAATATCTAGAAAAAGAAGAGTTTAAAAAAGAGATAAAACGCATACAAAAGGCCGAAGCACTTGCACTTGATGAGTTTGCAGTGATGAAATTTACAACTAAGAGCGAGTTGTGATGAGAGCGGTTTTATTACTCTTAACTATTTTAAATTTTGCATTTTGTTTTGAGGTACCAGTTGATTGTACGCAAATTTTCGAAGCTAGAAAAGAAGAAATTTCAAAGGAACTTGAGATTATAGATGAACAGCGCCAAGCTTTAGAGGTATTTCGCGCAAGCTCAGCAGCAGCCTATGAAGAAAATAATAAAAAGCTTGCCAAAAAAGAAGCTGATCTAAATGCGACAATGAAAGTAATCGAGCAAAAACGTAAAGAGATCGATGAAGTGGTCGCCAAAAATGAGAAAATTTTAAAAGAACTTCGCACAATGACTAGTGATAAAGTCAATGAGTCATATTCTAAGATGAAAGATGGCGCGGCAGCTGAGGTGCTCTCTAAAATGCCTAGATCAAACGCAGCCACCATACTTTATGCTCTTGATGCCAAAAAGATATCAACCATCATGGCGAAAATGGATCCAAAAGTAGCATCCGAGATCACCACTTTGCTTCAAAAAGGGCCACCATTTGCTGATGAAAAAGGTGATATGCCAACTCCAGCCGGTAGCATAAATATACAGTAATCAATCTTTTACACAAGCAAGTAAAATTTTAAAGAATTTAGACACCAAAATATAAAGCACCTGCTTATAAATTTTTAATTTTAAGCTCGCCTAACTTTAGCTTGTATACTTTTGTGGTAGCTATTTTTTAACCAAACTTGCTACGACCCCAACTCCAAGGATGGCTAGAATGATAAAAAGGCTAATTTGTGCAGAAATTTCAAAAGTATGATGAAATATATGAGCAGTCGCATTTACAGCTAGCTTTGCTGCGATAAAAAATAAAAGCACTATCACAGAAATTTCTAGATACTTTAAAAAATTTTTGAGTGCTTCAAGCACAAAATAAAGCGTTCTTAGCCCAAGTATCGCAAATATCATCGCTGAATAAACAATGATAGGATCTTTGCTCACAGCAATGACGGCTGGAATGCTATCAAAAGCAAATATCACATCGCTTAGCTCAATCACGCAGAGGCACAAGAATAACGGTGTTGCTATCCAAGTAGCTTTTAGCCTTAAAATCTGATCGTTAAGAGTAGTTTTTTGACTATCTGAAATTTGCTTAGAAATTTCGCTAAATTTAACAAAAAAGCTATGTCCAAAAAGCTGTGGTAAAACCGGAAAGAAGCGATAAACTGCCCTATAGGCTATATGGTTTGAATAATCTTTTATATCCTCATCACACTTATCTTTTTTTATCATCATTGCAGCACTATATGCGACTATTGCCGCAAATATTAGCTCCATCCAAGGAGAGATGGCAAAAAGTATTGTACCTACGGCTACAAAGATGAACCTAAATATCATAGCTCCTATAACGCCAAAATAAAGCACTCTGTGGCGATAAATTTCAGGTATCTTAAACCATGAAAAAATCGCCATCATCACAAAAAGATTATCTACCGAGAGCGACTTTTCTAGCGCATATCCTGCAAAATAAAGACTTGCTATTTCGCTGCCTCGCTCAAAATATAAATATATGCCAAAAAGTACCGAAACTCCTATCCAAAAGATAGACCAAATACCGGCTTGTTTTAGTGAAATTTTCTCATCATGCTTATGAGCAAAAAGATCTATTCCAAAGGCAAGTGATGTCATTAGCAGAAAAACTATAATTGTTTGAATTTCTAATGCGTTCAACTTTTATCCTTAAAATTTTTAGCAAGGCATCATCAAGATTTCTACTATCTCGCCTTTTTTAAGAAATTCTTTATCCATTGGGATCATTAAAAGTGCAGCTTTGTTTGTTAAATTATTTACGATTGCTGAACTGCCAAGCTTTTTGCCATTTAGATTTACAAAATTTTTTCCTTCACGATTTTCTAAATTTACAGCCGTAAATTCTAAAAATGGTGAACGCTTTTTATAGTCTTCGTCCATTATTGCCGTGATCTTTGGCTCTTCTTGACCAAACCACGCATTTATTAAGACCCTTACGTAAAGCACACACATAACCATTGCCGAGTACGGAAATCCTGGCAGTGCAAAGATATATTTATCGCCTGACTTTGCCACTCTGATGTGACGGCCCGGTTTTATGGCAGCACCTTCGATGATAAGACTAAAATTTTCATTTAAAGCGCCTTTTACAAAGTCGTAATCACCCATGCTTATGCCACCAGTCGTCACTAATATATCAGCTGATTTTAGTGCGTTTATGATCGCTTTTTCGACAAGCTCGGCCTTATCTCTTACGATCTCGCAAAGGATCGGCTCCGCACCCATTTTGCGTATCTGCATAGCGATCCCTACGTGGTTTGAGCTGTGAATTTGTGCAGCGTTTTCTAGTGGCTCGCCAAGGTCTTTGATCTCGCTACCAGTTGCAATTATCGCTACTCTAGGGCGGATGAAAACGCTTACGTGAAAGATGCCAAGCTCAGCAAGAAGTGCGATTTCTGCGTAACTAAGTTTTGTGTTTTTTTTTATTAAAATTTCTCCCTTTTTGTAGCTTTCTCCCACCGCGCGCACGGCAAAGCCCTTTGGCACACTCTTTTTGATGAGTATTTTTGAGCCGTTAACCTCGACATTTTCTACCGGCACAAGAGTATCAGTGCCTTCGCTCATTAGTGAGCCAGTGAAAGTTTTTACACATTTACTACCCTCTATAACTAGTCCTTTGTCGCTTCCAGCGGGCAGGTCTGTGATGAGCTCAAGCTCGCTTAGGCCATCTTTAAAGGCAAAAGCGTATCCATCCATCGCTGAAACCGGCTTTGCTGGGTAATTTTCAGTGGCTGTCACGTCGTAGGCGATATTTCTATCAAGTGCGTCCGTGATGGCTACTTTTTCGACCTTTTCCCACGCATTTATTGTATCTTTTAGAATTTTTAGGCTATCTGCGTAACTCATAAAATCTTTCATTTTTATCCTTTTTATGAAATTTTTGCATATTCTATCCATTTCGCTCTTAAAAAATTAATCTTTGTTTTATTTAATGATTATTAAAATGCCATTTAAGAAATCAGTTTGATTTTACCCTATACACAGGAAAATTTATGAATAAAACAGTGCTTTACATCATCGCAGGTGCAAGCCTTGGCATTCTTGGCCCAGTGCTTGTTTATTTTGGCAACCCAGCAAACATGGGCGTTTGTGCGGCTTGCTTTTTAAGGGATAGCGTAGGTGCTCTTGGCTTTCACCAAGCTAAGGTCGTGCAGTATCTAAGGCCAGAAATTTTAGGTCTTATCATCGGAGGCTTTCTAGCAAGTATGCTTTGGAGTAGAAATTTCACTCCAGTATCTGGCAGTGCGGCATTTTCTAGATTTTTCTTAGGCGTGTTTGCTATGATTGGTTGCCTTATCTTTTTGGGTTGTCCATGGAGAGCGTTTTTGCGCCTTGGCGGCGGAGATATGACTGCTATTGCTGGTCTTGTCGGTCTATTTGCTGGCGTTTTTGTTGGACGATTTTTCAAAAAAAATGGTTACGTCATACCTGAAAATGATGCCACGACAAAGCCAGTTGCGTTTTTGCCATTAATCATTGCTATTTTGCTTTTAATAGCCCTTGTCTTTGGTTTAAAACTTGGCGATAATGGTGCATTATTTAGCTCAGAAAAAGGCCCAGGCTCACAGCATGCAAATATCTTTATCTCACTTATTTGCGCCATTGTTATTGGCATTTTTATGCAAAGAAGTAAATTTTGCTCGGTTGGTGCGATTAGCAAAGTTTTTGAGCGTGATCTTTCAATGTTTTATGGCATTGTATCTATCATCGTTTTTGCAAGTATCACAAATTTAGCTCTTGGACAATATAAATTTGGCTTTGAAGCTCAACCTATCGCTCATAATGATGTTTTTTGGAATTTCCTTGGCATGAGCTTGGCTGGTCTTTGCTTTAGCCTAAGTTATGGCTGCCCAGGCAAACATTTAGTGCAAATGGGAGCTGGAAATTTAAGCTCAGCTGTATTTGTTTTAGGTATGGGAGCAGGTGCTGCGATAAGCCACAACTTCATACTTGCAAGCTCTGGAGCTGGCATCACTCCTTACGCTCCATATGCCGTAGCGATCGGCTTTATCTATGCTATTTATGTTGGAGTTTTTACTAAAAAAGCATAATATAAATTTGGCTGCCTTTGCAGTCAAATTTATTCACTTTTTATATCTATCACCTTATCAAAAAGTTCAAAAAGCTCGCGTTGATGTGTGATCATCACGCCAAGTTCCTTAAAATCGCTCTTTAAATTTTTCAAAATTTTAGCTGCTGAAGTATTATCAAGTGCCGAGGTTGCCTCGTCTAAGAATAAAAATTTAGGCTTTGCAAGATAGACTCTGGCAAAATTTAGTCTCTGAGCCTCGCCTCAACTCATGATCTTAGGATAGTCTAAAATTTCATCTAAATTTTTAAATTTGTTAAGGCCAACTCTGGCTAAAATTTTATAAATTTCACTATCATTTTGCTCATTTTTGTTCGGATAGGAGATGAGTTCTCTTAGGCTAGATCTAACCAAATATGGCTTTTGGGATAAGATTTGTTACTTTTAGGTAGCTTATGCTAAAGCTAAAATGTATATTTATGGGAGTTAAAATTGAAAAAAGTTTAATTCTATTGAGAGGATTTAGCCGCCAAATGACGGCTAAGAGAAGTTATCTTAAAATTTGAATCTTTGCTTTTGCGCGGAGTTTATCAAAATAATCAGCCATAAGCTTTTCTTGTTCGCCTTGATAAAGCTCGTTTATAACATTATCCTTAACATCTGCAAAGCTTGGAGTGTATGAGCCAATTTTCTCTTTTACATAAAACATATCAAAACTATCAGCACCTTGTAGTATTTGGGTAAATTCGCCATTATTTGTACCGGCTATGATGGCAGCTAGCCTTGGATCTATGCTCTGATAGTCTAGGCTAAGCTCTTGCATTCGTACGCTGTTAAGTAGTGATGGACTTGTTTTTTGAGCTTCTAGTTCTTCTGGATTCTTTGCCCTATAAAGGACTACTTTAGCAGTGCTAAAGACCTTAAATTTATCAGGATTAGCATCAAAATACATCTTTGCTTTTTGCTCATTTACATTTTTGCCAGCTTCAGCCAAGATGCTTTTATAAAGCTTTTCTTGAAGCATCTTTTTTTCTATGTTGTTTTTAAACTCCAAAAAGTCCATGCCCTGGGCTTGGATAGAGCTTCTAAACTGCGAATTTGTCATGCCATTTTGCTTTGCGATCGATTCGATTCTATCGTTTAGCTCAAATGGCGTTACACTAATGTTTAAATTTTTTATCTGAGCATCTTCGAGCCTATCTCTTATGAGTAAATTTAAAGCATCTTGTTCGCTAGCTCTTAGCTGTTCTTTCAAGCTATAAACTTCATAAAGCGTGATTGGTTCGTTCTCTACAATAGCTGCGATACCGTTTATCATCTGAGCCGAATATAAATTTAAAGCACTTAGCATGCCAGCAGCCAAAAAGAGCAATTTTTTCATAATAAAACCTTTATTTAAGTATTTAGTAAATATAATTTTGGGCAATTATAACATAAAAATAAGGCACAAAATGATAGTTACTAGATTTGCTCCGTCGCCTACTGGATACCTACATATAGGCGGACTTAGGACAGCCCTTTATAATTATTTATATGCAAGAGCTAATAATGGAAAATTTTTACTTCGCATCGAAGATACTGACTTAAAACGAAACTCAGAAGAGGCCACGCAAGCCATAAAAGAGGCATTTGCTTGGTGTAAGCTAGATCACGACGGCGAAGTGACATATCAATCAAAAAGATTTGATCTTTACAAAGAGTATGTTAAAAAACTACTTGAAGAAGGCAAAGCATATAAATGCTATATGAGCAAGGACGAGCTTGAAGAGCTTAGAGCTAGCCAAGAGGCAAGAAAAGAGCGTCCAAAATATGATAATAGATATAGAGATTTTACTGGCACGCCTCCAGCTGGCATCGAGCCAGTCATCCGTATCAAAGCCCCACTTAGTGGCGAGATCGTCATACATGATGGCATAAAGGGCGAGGTTAAATTTAAGGTTGAAGATATCTTAGATGACTTCATCATCGCAAGAAGCGACGGCACACCAACTTATAACTTCACGGTTGTGATAGATGACGCACTAATGGGCGTAACAGACGTCATCCGTGGTGACGATCACCTCTCAAATACTCCAAAACAGATCGTTCTTTACGAGGCACTTGGCTTTAAGGTACCAAAATTTTATCACGTCGCTATGATAAACGGAGAGGATGGTAAAAAGCTTAGCAAAAGACACGGCGCAACTGACGTTATGGAGTATAAAAAGATGGGCTACCTGCCTGAAGCGCTCTTAAATTTTCTCGTTCGTCTTGGCTGGAGCCACGGCGATGATGAGATTTTTACTATTGAGGATATGCTTAAATACTTCAATCCAAACGATATCAACAAAAGCTCAAGCACTTACAACGCTCAAAAGCTTGACTGGCTAAATTCTCACTACATTAAGACCCTGCCTTACGAGAGACTAGCTCACGATATGCTCGAGTTTGGCGTTGATTTTAAGGCTTTGGTAAAGGGCGAGCTACTGCTAAATTCGCTCCGTGAGAGATCAAAGACATTAATCGAAATGGCAAATAGCGCAAACACGATCATCAACGCTCCAAAAAGCTACGATGAGAAAGCTTGGGCTAAATTTATAAATGAAAATAGTAAAGAAAATTTGGCTAAATTTGCTCAAATTTTAGATCGTGACCTTGACGCAAAGGGCTACGAGGAGCTAACAAATAAATTTTTAGAGCAAAATGGCTTAAAGCTAAAAGACCTAGCTCAGGCTCTAAGGATAGCGCTAACTGGCTCAAGCGTGAGCCCAAGCATATTTGAGGTGCTTGAAGTAGTAGGCAGCGGTGAGACAAAAAATAGAATACAAAATTTATTAAAGGAAGAAAAATGACACATGTAACTAAAGAAGAAGCATTAAACTACCACATAGGCGGTAAGATCGAGATAAAGGTAAAGACGCCTTGCGAGACATCAAGAGACCTTTCAATGGCCTATACACCTGGCGTTGCAGAGCCTTGCAAAGAGATAGAAGCTGATAATGAACTAGCTTATAAATATACAAATAAAGCAAATCTAGTAGCCGTTATCACCGATGGTACGGCTGTCCTTGGGCTTGGCGACATCGGTGCGATCGCTGGCAAGCCAGTTATGGAAGGAAAGTCAGTTTTATTTAAAAAATTTGCAAATGTTGATGCCTTTGACATCGAGCTAGACGAGCATGATCCAGATAAGATCGTTGAGATTTGCAAGGCTCTTGCTCCGACATTTGGCGGTATAAATTTAGAAGATATCCGTGCTCCAAAGTGCTTTGAGATCGAGAGAAAGCTTCAAGAAGCAGTCGATATCCCAGTCATGCATGACGATCAGCACGGCACGGCGATGATAACAAGTGCTGGCATGATAAATGCGATGGAAATTTCTGGCAAAGATATCTCAAAGATAAATATCGTAGTTAGTGGCGCAGGTGCAGCTGGCATAGCGTGCGCGAAGATGTATAAAGCGCTTGGTGCAAAACACATCGTGATGATAGATAGTAAAGGCGTCATCCACTCAAAAAGAACAGATCTTACATCTGAAAAGGTAGAGTTCGCGCTTGAAACTGAGGATAGAACTTTGGCTGATGCGATGAGGGGCGCTGATATGTTTTTAGGCCTTTCTAAGCCTGGCGTACTTACAAAAGAGATGGTTGCTTCAATGAATAAAGAGCCTATCATCTTTGCTTTGGCAAACCCAGTGCCTGAAATTTATCCAGAGGATGTTGAGGCTGTAAGAAGTGACGTTATGATGGGTACAGGCAGAAGCGACTATCCTAACCAAGTAAATAACGTGCTAGGTTTCCCATTTATCTTTAGAGGCGCGCTTGACGTTAGAGCTAAAAAGATCACTGAAAATATGAAAATGGCTGCAGCTAGAGCGCTTGCGCAGCTTGCAAAAGAGCCAGTGCCAGCTGAAGTTTTAAAGGCAAGTGGTGTTAGTGAGCTAAAATTTGGCAAAGAGTACATCATCCCAAAACCATTTGACAAACGCGTGCTAACAGCAGTTGCTCCAGCAGTTGCGAAAGCTGCGGTTGAAGATGGCGTGGCGAGAGTAAAAGATTTTGATGTTGAGGCTTACAAAGCCAAACTTGCAAAAGGATTTTAAAATTTAGCCCAAATTTTGGGCTAAACTCTTTTTGGCATTTTGTAAAGATAAACCTTCTAAAAACAGTAAATTTAAGGATAAAAAATGCAAAACGTGAAGCTCATCTCGCACCCACTGATCGAGCATAAATTAACCATTCTACGTGATAAAAATACCCAGCCTTTTCAGTTTCGTATGCTAGTTGATGAGATCAGTTATCTTATGATCTTTGAAGCGACCAGAAATTTAAAGGTAAAAGATGTCAAAGTCCAAACACCAGTTGCGGTGGCAGATGCAAAAAGGCTTACTACAAAAGTGATGATATGTCCTATTTTAAGGGCTGCACTTGGTATGCTTGATAGCGTTTTTACTATCATTCCAGATGCAAGCGTGGGCTTTTTGGGCTTTCAGCGAAACGAAGAGACAGCGCAGGCTGAGTTTTTCTACGCAAAGCTTCCAAAAGACGCAAAAGAGCGCATGGCGATCATCATCGACCCTATGTTTGCAACTGGTGGCACGGCTATAGATGCGGTCAAATTCTTGCGTGAAAAGGGCGTTAAAGAGATCAAATTTATCTCTATCATCGCTGCTCCTGAGGGGCTAAAGAGATTTAGTGAAATTTACCCAGATGTCGAGGTCTATACGGCATCGATTGATGAAAAACTAAACGAGAAAAACTATATCGTTCCAGGTCTTGGTGATGCTGGCGATAGAGTTTTTAATACGCTTTAAGGGCTAAATTTGAATAAAAGACTTTTGCCAGCCTTAGTCGCCTTTATCATTGCTATTATTGTTGGCACCTTCTTTTTTTCAAATAATGGTAGTGAGGCAAATAAAAACGCTCAAATTTTACTTGAGCAACTAAACAAAGAGGGACAAAAGAGCCAGAGCATTACAGAAAATGGCTCGTACACTTCAAAAGATGAGGTCGCTCTTTATATCTATAAATTTAACAAGCTACCAAAGAATTTCATAACCAAAAAAGAGGCACTTAATCTTGGCTGGGATACAAAAAGCGGAAATTTATGGCAGATAAGCGGTGGCAAAAGTATCGGCGGAGATAGATTTTCAAACAGAGAAAAAAGGCTGCCAGAGGCTGATGGTAGAAAGTGGTTTGAGTGCGATGTAAATTATAATGGTGGTAGGCGCGGCGCTGAGAGAATTTTATACTCAAACGACGGGCTTATCTACTACACACCCGATCACTACGAGCATTTTTACCTGCTTTATGAGAAGAGGATGCAATGAAAAGCGTGAACTTAGATGCCAAAAAGATACTCGAAAAAGAGAAGATGCATGAGTATATTGCCAAGAAATTTGAGCTACCAGAGTACTACGGCAGAAATTTAGACGCACTTTTTGACTGCCTTTGCGAGATAAATGAGCCAACGCTTATAAAGCTAAAAAATGAAAATTTTTTGGATGATAGTGCAAAAGAGAGCTTAACCCAGCTATTTCGCGATGTTTGCAATGAAAACGAGCTAGTTAAATTTGAGCTTGTAAAAGATGAAAAATGATATTTGGAAAGATTGATTATCTAAATTTACTTCCATTTCACGTTTTTTTAAAATCAGCCCCACTAAGCTCTCAGATAAAAAAGGCGATCGAGTTTAAAAAAGGTGTGCCAAGCAAGCTAAATAGGGCGCTAAACGCTAGAAAGATCGACGCCGCGGTGATCTCAAGCATAGCTAGTAAAAAGGCAAATTTAAAGAAGCTAAATTTTGGGATAGTCGCCAAAAAAGAAGTAAAAAGCGTGCTTGTGCGCAAAAACTCAGCCCCAAAGCCAGATCCTGCCTCAGCTAGCTCAAATGCCCTAGCCAAGGTGCTTCGACTAAACGGCGAGGTGATCATAGGCGACAGGGCGCTAAAGGCATACTTAAGAGAGGGTAAAGAGTGCTTTTACGACCTTGGTAAAATTTGGTACGAAAAGACAAATTTGCCATTTGTTTTTGGTAGATTTTCTTACGTAAAAAATGGCTCGTTTTACAAAAAACTGGTCGCAAAATTTCTACAAAAAAATATAAAGATCCCAAACTATATCTTGGCTCAGTATGCTAAAAGTCGCGGTATAAGCGAGCAAGATATCAAGTGGTATCTTAAATTTATAAGCTATAAGATTGGTCCAAAAGAGCAAAAATCACTCAGAAAATTTTTTAAAGAAAATAGACTATTAAAAACACCAAAAATAGCTACAAAATTTAAGAAGATATAAATTTACTCCTATCCAGGCTAAGAGTAAATTTAAGCTAGTCTTTAAACTCGTGTGAGATGACTGGAGAAAATTCCTCCCAATGAAGCTTTGTTTTAAATGTTGGCATCTTGCTTTGAAATGGCTCTTTTTTAAGAGCTGCCATAGCGACACTATCGCCTTTTGGTTTAGCTGGTGCTTCTACGTTTAGTATAGAGCGCTCAAGCTCGATGAAGTCTTTTAAAATAATAGTATATGATTTAAAGAAATTTGCCTCTTTGTGAGCCAAAAGTAGCGAGCCAAACTCGTCTACAAATAAATTTAAGGTTTCAGAAAATAGCTTATTGCTGATATTTTTTGCATCATCAAACTCATCTTTTAAAAATGTAGCCATTGCTAAAAATATAAATCCAACGTAGTCCTCGCTATCTTTGCAAAGCTCGCTATCACGTCTATATGGGCTTAGTTTTAAACATTCAATAACCCTAAGCCTAGCTGCTCCGTTGTCTCTGCCCTCTTCATAAAATGAAGCGCTTAAGGGGATATTTGTAAAGCCAAAAAGAACGTCATTTTGTTCTTTTGAAAATTCTTCAAAGCTAAATTTATCTAAATTTTTAAATGCAGCATCACTATCCTCGCTTAAAGGATTTGCGCTTAAGTATCTTAACTGCTCTTTCCACCTTGAAAATTTCTCATCATTTGTGTAAAAAAACATAGGATATGCTAGAAATTCGTAAAAATATGATCTTGCTTTTATGATGTTTTTATCCATTTAATAAATCCTCTTTCATCGCGTTTATTTGGGCTTGAACCATTAGTTTGGCCTTGCAGTCAGCACAGCAGTAAAGCGCTTTTATCTTGACCCTATTGTTGCCAAATCTTGGTTGCATTATAGTTGCGATCTTTTCGACCGCTTTTTTAGTCGCAAACTCTTTTCCGCACTCAACACAGGCAAAAAGCTCATCTCGTGCTAGCTCGTTATAGGTAAAAAACTCAGGCTTAAGAGAAATTTTTCCAACCTCAAGGCTTATGGTATCTTTTTCAGCACAGCTTAGTTCGCAGTATCCGCAAGCTGTACAGACGCTTGGATTAAATAAAATCGAATTTGTCTTTTTATCAGCCACTAGCGCGCTTACGTTACAAGCGCCAACGCAACTTAGACAAAGCGTACAGCTATCAGTATTTATCTTGACATCGCCATATCTTATCATCTCGCCACTTTTTACAACGCCAAGATCTTCGCTACCTACTAAAAACTCGAGTCTTTTTGCAAAAATTTCCCTTTTTGGCAAGGCATATTCGTTTATTGTGTGTTGTGAGTCAGCTATAAATTTTGCTTTTTTGAGCGATTCTTCAAGCTCGTTTTTATCTTTAGCGTGATAGATCGCCGTCTCTTTAAATTTAAGCTCATAAATTTGATTTAAGATGCTAATGGCGTCTTTTTCGCCTTTGCCAAGAGTTTTGCTAAATAAAATCACACTCGCACCACTTTCTTGAAGCAATGTAAGAAGATGCGCTTGATTTAACATATGTGGTGCTGATATGAAAAAAGGCAAGACATTTTCAGGTAGGCTTATATTTAGCTCGTCTAAATTTGTTTCATTAGAGATTATTAGTGGAATTTTACCTTTGTAAAGTTTGGCAATAGTAGCAAATGAGTTTTGTGGCATAAGTGTAGAGTCAAGAGATCCGCTAGGACAGACGCTAATACAGTTGCCACAATTTACGCAATCGATTTGTGAGAAAACAAGATGCTTTGTCTCATCTTCTTTTAAAATGGCCACAGTTGGACAAACATCGACACAGCGTCCACAAATTTCATTTCGTCGTTCGTGATATTGACAGATCGAAGAGTCGTATTGAGTTAGACTTTTGTACTTAAATTTTGGAGTTTTTTCATTTAAGATTTTAAGCACAGCTTCATCTTCTAGCCCAGCTATTTCGTAACAGCCGCTTTGCTTTAGCATATAATCCCTTGCATTTTCAACCAAGAAAAAGTCACAATCGACCTCAAATTCGTCATTTGCTCTAAGTATCAAAACACTAAGTTCGCCAGCTGCGCCATAAATAAATTTCACTTCAAAATGCGTTAATTCAATGACTTTATAGCCATTTTCTTTTAATAAATTTGCTAGTTCCTCACGGCCTGAGTTGCTTACTATTACGACATTTTTGCCGACTTCTTTTTCGTAATCAACATCCTTTGCCATGTCAAATGCAGTTGCTCTTGCTTCATAAAGCAAAAGTGTATTTTTAGCTTTTTCTAAGACGCTTGCGGTTGTATTTTTTAGATAAAAATTTATCTCAGGTGCGGTAATGTTTGCTTTAAGCTTTGGTGAGTTAGAAACTAGATATTCTTCCTTTTCGTTATTTATTTCTATCTGTTCATTTAACATCAAAGTATCGTCAAAATCGTTATAAAAGCCAAATTCTTTCATAATTTCTCCTATTATCAAAAACAGGCTTATTTTAATATTAATGGGATTAATGGACTCTGAATTTTATATGTTCCTTTTTGCTCTAAGGTTTAATTTATAATATTTTTTATGTTAAAATCACGGCTTGGTAAAACTAACTTACTAGGAGCACGAATTGAGCGATTTAAGAGATATCCCACAAGTTGATAAGATCATAAAAAACGAAGCATTTTCAGGATTTGATATAAATTTAGTCACATTGCTTGCAAGGCAAATTTTAAATGAAGTTAGAGCTAAAATTTTAAATGAAAATGCAAATTTTGCGTTGCAAGAAATAATAGATTTAATCCTAAACGAATATCATAAATTTAATGAATCAAGCCTTCAAAGAGTGCTAAATTTAACCGGTGTGACCATTCACACAAACCTTGCTAGAAGTGTCATCGATAAAGAAATTTTAAGTCGTGCAACTCCGGTAATCACAGGGTATTCAAACCTTGAATACAACCTAAAAACAGGCAACCGTGGCAACAGATATGACTATATCGGTGAGATGATCGCAAGAGCATTTGGTTTTGAAGACGCCATCGTCGTAAATAATAACGCAAGCGCTGTGTTTTTGGTGCTAAACACCTTTGCAAAGGGTAGGGAGGTCGTCGTTAGCAGAGGCGAGCTAGTCGAGATAGGCGGTAGTTTTAGGGTGCCTGAGGTGATGGCAAATGCGGGCTGCTTTTTGAAAGAGGTTGGCACGACAAACAAAACTAAGCTAAAAGACTACGAAGAGGCAATTAGTGAAAATACGGCGATGCTTGTAAAGGTTCATCGCTCAAATTTTGACATTGTGGGTTTTAGCGAAGAGGTTACAGCAAATGAACTAAGTAAATTGGCATGTGAGCAAAATTTGATAGATTATTTTGATCTTGGCAGTGGATTTTACGGAAATTTGCCATTTAACTTAGACAAAAATGAGCCAGATCTAAAAAATTTAAAAGATGTTTCGCTAGTTAGTTTTAGCGGTGATAAGCTGCTTGGTGCGGTGCAGTGTGGCATCATTGTTGGCAAAAAAGAGCTCATCGCAAAACTTAGAAAAAACCAGCTTTTAAGAATGCTTCGCATAGATAAAGTGATCATCTCGCTCTTGGCTGAGAGCATGAAAGCTTATTTAAATAAAGAATTTGAGCTAATCACAACGCAAAAACTACTTCACAAAAGCATAAAAGAGCTTGAAAACTTAGCAAATTTTATAAATAAAAATCTAAAAACCCCGCTTGAGATAGTTCGCACACAAACCTTTGTAGGAGGTGGTGCGATGCCAAATAAAAAGATCCCAAGCGTGGCTTTGGCAGTTAGTGGAGATGCAGTTTTAAATGAGCAGAAATTTAGACAAAAAAAGGTGATCGGCCGCATAGAAAATGATAAATTTTTGCTTGATTTAAGAACACTTTTAGATGAAGATGTAAATGAACTAATAAAAATAATAAATGAAACGGAAGAAAAATGAGTCTAATAATAGGAACAGCAGGGCATATCGACCACGGCAAAACCGCACTCATAAAAGAGTTAAATGGCTTTGAGGGGGACAATCTTGAAGAGGAGAAAAAGCGTGGCATAACGATCGATCTAAGCTTTTCAAATTTAAGTAAAAATGATGAGAATATCGCCTTTATCGATGTGCCTGGGCATGAAAATCTCATAAAAACGATGATAAGTGGCGCGTATGGCTTTGATGCGTGCTTGTTTGTGGTGGCGGCAAATGACGGCCTTATGCCTCAAAGCTTGGAGCACCTTGAAATTTTAAATCTTCTTGGTGTGAAGTCTTTGATCGTGGCACTTACAAAGTGTGACCTCGTAGATGAAGCGACTATAAATTTAAGAAAAAAAGAGATAAGAGATGAAATTTCTAAATTTAAAAACCTACAAATTTTAGAAATTTTTGCCGTTAGTATAAAGGATAAGGCAAGCATTGACGAGCTTAGAAACTATCTCTTTACACTAAGGGCTAGAAAACGCGATGAGGAAGGTGTTTTTAGATACTACATCGATAGGGTCTTTAGCCTAAAAGGTATCGGAAATGTCGTAACTGGCACCGTTATAGAGGGAAGCGTTAGTAAAAACGAGAAGCTTTTTAACTACGATGCTGGCAAAGAGGTGCTAGTAAGAAGCGTGCAAAGCCATGATAAATTTGTAGATAATGCAGGGGTTAGCAGCCGAGTGGCGCTAAATTTGACAGGAATTGAGCTTAATGAGTTAAAAAAAGGGCAGTTACTTAGTAAAAAGGGCTTTTTTAGGGGATTTAGAGAGGTTGATGCGGTCGTAACTGCTAAAAATCTCATCCACTCTCAAAGTGTAACTTTTTGCGTGGGTGCTAAAAACGTCCCTGCAAAGGTGCTAATCCTTAGCCAAAAAGATGATAGCTACTTTGTAACATTTAAATTTCAAAGCGATATGTTTTTGAAATTTGACGAGGCATTTGTGCTCATCTCAGACGCACGCGTGATAGGCGGTGGCAGAGTGCTAAATCCTGTGCTTGAGCCACTAAAAAAAGCTGGCAAAATTCTCTTTTTGGCTGCACTTTTAAAGAATGATTTTGTTGGAGCCTTTTCTATCTTAAAAGAGGCTCACAAAAATGGCTTTGGCATCATCTCTTCTTATCAAAGGTTTGGACTAAGTCACGAAGAGGCCGTAAATGTGGCCAAAAAAGTCTCAAACGTCTTTGTTGATGAAAAGGCTTTAAATATCTACGATCTAAGCGCGGTTGAGCGGATAAAATCTGTGGTTAAATTTATGATAGAGAAAAATGAATTTGCTGTCTTTTCAGCTCAAAGTATAAGCTTAAAGCTTGCTTGGGCTAGTCAAAATTTGGCTCAAAAAGCACTTGATGAGCTTGAAAGTATAAACTTAATCTCTAAAAATGATGGCGTCTATACAAAAAAGGGCGTTGATATAAGCAAACTAAAAGTAAGGCTTGAAGAGAAAATTTATGAAATTTTAGAAAGCGGAAAACTAGCTCCTACGGCACCTTATAATATATATGATGAGCTGGAAATAGATAGGCTAAGTGGTGATAATGCCCTTAAAAAACTAACTGCAATGGGCAGAGTTGTAAGGCTGGAGCATAATCTTTTTATCACTAGAAATTCGCTAAAAATGGCACTTGATAAACTAAGAGAGATCATCAAAAATCAAGGCTTTGTAAATGTCACAAACGCCAAGGATGCACTAAATCTAAGTAGAAAATATGTAATCGCTTATCTTGAGCAGCTCGATCTTGAGAGTGACATAATGAAGCAAGGAAATGATAGAGTCTTTCGCGGTTAGTATTCATTTACAAAAAGCAAATATAATCCGCCAAATTTTTTAAAAGGAAAAAAATGAAAAAAGTGGTTTTGGCCTCAATATTAGCGGCAACTAGCCTAATGGCAGCTAGCAATAAGCAAATAGAAGATTTTTACTCAGAAGTTTTTAAAAATCAAAATATCGATGGTGTTAATGTAAAAGTCGTAGAACGCACTAAAATTTTAGATGATATAGAAAAAGTAAGCTTAAAATTTAGCAAAGGAGATATGTCTCAAGAAGATGTGACTTTTGTTAAGGGCGATCTTATGTTTCCTGATGTTGTAAATTTAAAGGAGCAAAAGTCTTATTTGGCTGAAGAAAAAAAGGTAATCGCAGAAAAAGCAGCACTTGATTTAGTAAAGTCACTAGCTAAAATTTATAAAAATGAAGACAAGGCAAATGTTATAACTCTTGGCAATGATAGCAAAAAGCCAACTCTTATCATGTTTTCAGATCCTGAATGCCCATATTGTAGAGCCGAGCTAGCAAAGATCGAAACGACATTAAAAGACAATAACGTTGAAATCATCCTAACTCCAGTGCATGAATTATCGTCTTTACAAAAAAGTGCTTTGATCTATAAAGATATAAAAAATGCAAAAAGTGATAGCGATAAGGTTAAAATTTTAAGAAAGTATTTCTCTGAAGATTATAACGTAGATGAAAAAAATGTTAGCAAAGAAGAGAGCGACAAGATAGATACTTTACGTAAAAAATATTTCTCAGCTGGAGTTAGATCAGTGCCATTTATCATAAACAAAAGTGATCTAAAATAATCTTTTCTAGGGAGCTCTCCCTAGAATTTATACTTTAAATTAGCCTTTCTCTCAAAATTCATAAAAGTTAAAATATTAAATATATTTTCTTATATTTTTAACAATAACTTAACATATTTAATTAAAGCTTTATATTTACTTTGATTATCTTGCAATTATGCTAAATTTGCAGAGTTTAAATCTAGGCTATAAAAAGCCCTGAAATAGGCCTTGCAATATTTTAGAATTTCTAAAGTTGCAAATTGTGAAGACCAATCAAACCAAATTCTCAAATTTTTAAGTTTGAGAGCTAAGGAGAAAAAATGCAAGGATCAAGAAGAGATTTTCTAAAAAAATCTCTAAAAGTCGGTGCTGCCGGCGGTGTACTCGCAGTCTCAGCCGTAGCAAAAGTGACTAGTGACGACTTAGCTCCTGATGACAATGGTGTCGTCGTTGGCAAGTCAAACAAAAAAGAGGTGCTTTATAAAAAAAGCAAGAACTGGGAAACCTACTATAAAATCGCTTACTAAGGGAGAAAACCATGAGTGATGCACGTATAGGGAGACGTTCATTTTTAAAGCTAGCTGCACTTGGTGCTGGCACCACAATGGCTTTTGGAAAAAATGATACGATCAGAGAGGCAACTGCGGAAGAGATAAAAGATCCTTTCCCTGGCTCGAAAAAGGTTAGAACTATCTGTTCTATTTGTTCAGCAGGCTGTGGTATCGAGGCTGAGGTAAAAGATGGTGTTTGGGTTCGCCAAGATATGGCGATGTACCACCCAATATCTCAGGGCTCACACTGTTCAAAAGGTATCGATCAAATCGACCTTACACATAGTAAACAGCGCATCAAATATCCTATGAAAAAGGTTGATGGCAAATGGCAAAGAATTTCATGGGATCAAGCTGTAAATGAGATCGGTGATAAGATGCTTCAGATCCGCAAAGAAGATGGACCTGATAGTGTAGTTTTCTTAGGATCTGCGAAATTTAACAACGAGCAATCATATTACTTTAGAAAATTTGCTGCGTTTTGGGGCACAAACAGCAACGACCACGTAGCAAGAATTTGACATAGCGCAACAGTCGCCGGTGTGGCGAATACTTGGGGTTATGGCGCAATGACAAACCACTTTGGAGATATGGCTGCAAACTCAAAATGTATATTTATAATTGGAGCAAACCCAGCTGTGGCAAACCCAGTTGGCGGTATGAAGCACACTTTGCAAGCAAAAGATAGAAACAATGCAAAAGTAATCGTAGCTGATCCAAATTTTACAAAGACAGCTGCACATGCTGATCTTTATTTGAGACAAAGATCAGGAACTGATATTGCACTTGTTTATGGTCTTATCCACATCATTCTTAAAAATGGCTGGGAAGATAAAGAATTTATAGAAAATAGAACTTATGGTATTGATGAGATAAGAAAAGAGGCTGAGCACTGGACACCAGAGGTTACATCTGATGTTACTGGAGTACCAGTTGATAAGCTACTAAAAGCCGCAGATATCCTAGCTCATACAAAACCGGGTACTGTTGTTTGGGCACTTGGCATTACTCAACACTCAGTTGGTACATCAAATACAAGAATTTTACCTATCCTTCAACTAATTCTAGGAAATATGGGTAAAGCAGGCGGCGGCTGTAATATCATTCGTGGTCACGACAATGTTCAAGGCTCAACTGATATGTGTAACCTTTCAGATAGCTTGCCAATGTATTATGGCTTAACTGATGCAGCATGGAAATATTACTGCAAAGGCTGGGGCGTTGATTATGATGAATTTATTAAACGCTTTGCGGTCTCAACAAAAGAGCCAAAACAAGGCGGCACTCCTGTTAAAAACACAGTCTTTGAAGAGTATTATTACCACGATCCTAAACATCCAGAAGATAGGAACTGGAGAAACGAAAAAGGCTGGTCACTTTCAAAATGGTGGCAAGGCGTCTTGAAAGAGGAGAACACATTTAGTAGTGGTGCATTGAGAGTTCTTTGGGTTCAAGGAACTGGTTTAACGTCTATGGCGCACCTAGCTAAAATTCAAGAAGCAGCTTCAAAACTAGATATGATCGTTGTAGCTGAGCCATTTGTAAATGAAATTTCTATCCTTTCAGACAGAAAAGATGGCGTTTATATCTTGCCAGTAGCGACTGCATTTGAAAATGAAGGTCACTTAAGTGCTACAAACCGCTCAGGTCAATGGAGAACAAAAGTTGTTGATCCACTTTATGAGAGCAAGGGCGATCACGAAGTAATGTTCTTATTTGCTAAGAAATTTGGCTTTTACGATGAATACGTAAAAGGCATGAAAATGGGTATCGTAGATCGTGAAATAAAACAAGTAAAAGATGACTTTGTATGGCCTGATGATGCGACAAATGAGATAGCAAGAGTTGGAAATTCTATAGGTTATGGTGGTAGAACAGCCGAGATGTTTAGACGTCATCAAGCAAACTGGGATAAATTTGACCCAGATACACTAATGGGTATTGCTGGTGAAGTTAAAGGCGAGTACTACGGTAAACCATGGCCAGCATGGGATGAAAAACACCCTGGAACACCAATACTATATGATATGAGCAAGCCTTATGTTGAAGGTGGTTCAGGCTTTAGAAATCGCTTTGGTCTAGAGCACAACGGCGTTAGTCAGCTAGCTAGTGAAGAGACAACACTTGTTGGCTCAGCTATAAAAGGTGGATATCCACAAATCACAAAAGAGAATATAGAAAAAGTCTTAGGCATAACTCTAACTGAAGAAGAGAAAGCTAAGATGGGACCAAGCTGGAGTATGGATTATAGTGGTATTATCTTTGAAAAATGTCGCGAAAAAGGTGTTGTACCTTATGGTAATGCAAGAGCAAGAGCTATCGTTTGGGAATTCCTTGATCCTATTCCAAAACATAGAGAGCCTGTTCACTCACCACGCTGGGATCTTGTTCAAAAGTATCCGACATTTGAAGATCAAGCTAGAAATTTCCGTGTTTCTACTAAGTTTAAGTCAGAGCAACAAGCAAAAGATTGGTCAAAAGAGTTCCCTATCGTGTTTAGCACGCAACGCGTCGTAAACTTAAGTGGTGCAGGAATGATCGAAAGAACTAGTAAATATCTATCAGCTATTACGCCAGAGATGTTTGCTAATGTTAATCCAGAGCTAGCTTTAAAATACGGCATAAAAGATCGCGATATGATGTGGATTCACAGCCCACAAGGCACAAAGATCAAAGTAAGATGCTATCACAGCCAGATGGTAACTCCAGATAGAATTTGTATGCCATACAACTTCGCTGGTATTATGCAAGGCGTTGATCTTTCAGCTCGCTATCCAGAGGGCACTAAGCCTTATGTTATTGGCGAGAGCTTTAACACAGTTACTAACTACGGATTTGACCCAGTTACTCAAATTTCAGAGTTTAACGCAGGTCTTTGCCGTATAGAAAAAGCTGAGGAAAATACATTTAAAACATCGTTTTTCCATGAATATGGCGAGAGAGACGCCATGGGTAAAGAGTAAGGAGGAATAAAATGGCAAGAATGAAATTTTTCGTAGATACTGATAGATGTATTAGTTGTTATGGTTGCCAAGTTGCTTGCTCTTCTGCTCATGAACTTCCAGTGGGAATTTATAGAAGAAAGGTCATTACACTTCATGATGGTATTGAAGGTAAAGAGGTTTCAACTACTATTGCATGCCAACACTGTACTGATGCACCTTGTGAGCAAGTTTGCCCGGTTGATTGTTTCTATATTAGAGCCGATGGCATCGTACTTCATGATAAAAATAAGTGTATAGGTTGTGGATACTGCTTATATGCTTGTCCATTTGGTGCACCACAGTTCCCTAAAGATGGTGCATTTGGTGTAAAAGGTGTAATGGATAAATGTACAATGTGTGCAGGCGGTCCAGAGCCAACAAATTCACACGAGGAGAGAGAGCTTTACGGCCAAAATAGAATGGCTGAGGGCAAAGTGCCTATGTGTGCGGCCATCTGTGCTACAAATGCACTTTTAGTTGGAGATGCAGCTGAAGTATCAAATGTATATCGCAAACGCGTTATGCTAAGAAATACTGGGCTAAATGCCTAACAAGAAGGAGAGCATTTGCTCTCCTTTAAATTCTAAATTTTAAACTTAAAAACCTTTTCATTTTTTATAAAGCGACTATTTTTTATTCAAAAGATAAATTTTAAATTTACATTAGAAAATTTCTAAAACCATTTAAAATTGGCTATTTGAGGACAAATTTCTCTTTATTATCTCAATTTGCTC
>NZ_PIRR01000016.1:0-39993 GCF_003048555.1 Campylobacter concisus
GAATTGTTTTTTATAAACACTCTTAGATAGACTATGAAAAAATTTTAAAATTTAAATAAGATAGAGCAAAACTCTTGGATCTACTGGAAGTATCATATAAATTTACTAGGCACCCTTGAAGGCAAAAATGAAAAATTCATTCATGCAAATACTATTTTTTCATATCTTTTAGTCTTAGACTCACGTTGATGTCTTACTAAAGTATAGGCGTTAGTGCAAACATCATCCTCGCGTCAACCATCCCAGTGATAAAGCTTGTAAAATTTAGATATATCGCCGCAAAGCACCCAGTAAAAACTACGAGTAGCCAAGCTGTGCATCTTCCCATTTGCCGCTATCTAGCGTGCAGTAAAAGATATTGCCAGCTTTGCCACCAAAGGCACCGCCGTTTATCGCGAAAAATCCACTCAAAATATCGTTTGCTACGAGCAAATTGCTAGACATCTGTCTACCTCGCTAAAGCTTTTGTCAAGGTTAAAGCCATAAATTCCACACTTCACCTGCTCATATCCTGAGCCAAGCAGGCGCAACCAACCGCCATCTATCACTATGCCGCCACACCCATAAACAAACGCTCCCATCGGCGATCGAGTGGCTACTTGAAACCCAAAAAACTCGCTTTGTGCCCTGCTCTCATCACGCAGTAAAATTTCACCCATTTTTAGCTTATTTAGCCGTTCTTCAACCAAGCTCCCAAGCCCGGCTTATTTGTATCTATAAGCCACCCTAGAGCTCTTATTGCGTACCGTTACAATAAATTTAATGAAATTTAAAAGAAGAATTTGGCGAGTCACCCCGCCAAAAATTTGTATTAGCAGATTATTTTGCGTCCCAAGCTAGGATCGTATTGCCCTCGGCATCGGTAGCCACGTCGCCCATGCCCATGATGTTGTAGCCGCAGTCTACGTAGTGAACCTCGCCTGTTACGCCGCTAGCTAGGTCGCTAAGCAGATACATCGCGCTGTTGCCAACGTCTTCGGTAGTAACGTTGCGTTTTAGCGGGCTATTTACTTCGTTGTAGCGTAAAATCATTCTAAAGTCGCCTATACCGCTTGCAGCAAGCGTCTTGATAGGACCAGCGCTGATAGCGTTTACGCGGATGCCGCGCGCGCCAAGATCGTGAGCGAGGTAGCGAACCGAGCTTTCAAGTGCTGCTTTTGCAACGCCCATAACGTTGTAGTGAGGCACAAATTTTGGTCCACCAAGGTATGTAAGAGTAAGCACCGAGCCACCCTCTTTTAGCACCGGCAGCACCGCGCGCGTGAGGCTTAGTAGCGAGTACACACTAGTGCCCATCGCTATATCAAATGCCTCTTTTGTCGTATTTACAAACTCGCCCTCAAGCGCTTCTTTTGGTGCGTAAGCCACTGCATGCACGACGAAATCTATCTCGCCAAGGTCTGCTTTGATACGATCCGCAAGTCCATCTAAATGTGCTTGATTATTCACATCAAGTTCGTAGACAAATTTGCTACCAAACTCCTCTGCGATCGGCTCTACGCGCTTTTTAAGAGCGTCGTTTAGGTAGGTAAACGCCATCTGCGCACCCTGGGCGTAACAAGCTTCGGCGATGCCGTAAGCGATGGATTTGGCGTTAGCGACGCCGACGATGAGGCCTTTTTTGCCTTTTAGTATCATTTGTTCTCCTTTTTTATTAAAGCTACTTAACTTTCTCTGCTTCACAAGCTTACAGCTACAAGCAGAGTTATTTATCTTTCGTTAAAATTTTAAAAGCACTACTCAAAAGCTATATGCTTACTCTGCTTATTTTTTAAATCCTACCTTAACTAAGCGAAAAATCCTTCGCAATTTGACTTAAAAATTCACAATTCAAATTTGAAACCAAATTTGATAGCGATAGTATCGTGAGATGGATTTTAATGTTGTGCAGAAATTTTAAGTCAAGACTAGGCACATAGCCTGTCACAGACTTAAAATTTCCAACTCATTAAAAGACACTCACGAGACAACGCGTATAAGTTCCAAGAAACCAGAAGCATCCCAGCTCGCCGTACCTACTAGTACTCCATCACAGCTTTTAATACCTGCGATATCAGCGATATTTACTGCATTTACACTTCCGCCGTAAAGCAGCGACGCGCTCGTCTGCTCGCGGATGAAATTTAAAACATTCTTGATTTGCTCCACACTAGCGCTCTTGCCCGTGCCTATCGCCCAAATTGGCTCGTAGGCGATCAGCAGCCTCTCGTAGCCAAGGTTGATATTTTTTAGCTGTTCGGCCAGAAATTCCTTCGTGTCGCCAGCTTCGTTCACGCTCAAATTTTCGCCGATGCAGTAGACGATCTGCCAGCCCGCCTTTACGGCAAAATCAAATTTAGCTCGCAAAAGCTCCTCGCTCTCGCCAAGCTCGCGCCTTTCGGAGTGCCCGATCAGCACGCTTTTTACGCCAAACTCGTCCAGCATCGCCTTACCGATCTCTCCGGTGTGAGCGCCGCTTTCGCATGGGTAGAAATTTTGCGCACCGAGTTTAAATTTATGAGTCGCGAGATCAAGCGCGCTAAACGGAGGAAAAACCGTCACGTCGTCTTTTGCACATAAATTTGCGTCTAAAATTTCAGCGTATTTAGCAAAGCTCGCTCTGGTGTGATTGCACTTTAAATTTGCTAAAAACCTCACTCCGCAACCTTTCTAAGCGGTTTTATGCCGGGTAGTTCCTTGCCCTCGATGAGCTCCAGGCTAGCACCTCCGCCCGTGGAGATAAAGGTCATCTCGTCAGCATCTCCCGCGCGCTCGACGACGTCGGCCGTATCGCCGCCGCCAACGACCGTAGTAGCGTGAGTGTCGATGATAGCGTGGCTCATTTTGATGCTACCCTTGCTAAATTTATCCATCTCAAAAACGCCCATCGGCCCGTTCCACCAGATGGTTTGCGCGTCGGCGATGACCTCTTTAAAGAGCCTGATCGACGCAGGTCCGATGTCAAGCCCCATCCAGCCGCTAGGTATTTCTTGCGCGGGGACGAATTTCACGGCGCTTTCAGCTGAAAACGTCTGAGCCGCGACGACGTCAACCGGCAGGTAAATTTTAACGCCAAGCTCCCTACCCTTGCGTAAAATTTCGCGCGCATCTTCGATGAGGTCTTCTTCGAGCAGCGAATTTCCGATATTTTCGCCGAGCGATTTTAAAAACGTGAACGCCATGCCGCCGCCGATTATCAGCTTATCAACGCGAGGAAGCAGGTTGTGTAGGGCCTGTAGCTTACCGCTTACCTTACTGCCGCCGACGACCGCCACGAACGGGCGTGCGGGGTGTTTGATGAGATTTTGAGCGAAATTTATCTCTTTTTGTAGTAAAAATCCCGCCGCCTTATGCTTATCGTCGTAAAATTTAGTGATCGCCTCGACCGAGCTGTGAGCTCTGTGGCAGACGCCGAATGCGTCGTTTATGTAAAATTCGCCGTATTTAGCGAGCTCGGCGGCTAGCGCCTCGTCGTTTTTGGTCTCGCCCTTTTCAAAGCGTAAATTTTCAAGAAGTAAAATTTCGCCCGGTTTTAGCGCGGCGACTTTGGCTTTGGCGTCCGCGCCGACGACGTCCTCGGCAAATATCACGTCTCTGTCAAGCAGCCTTGAAAGCCTCTTTGCCACGCCTTTAAGCGAAAATTTCTCCTCAAAGCCGTTTTTCGGACGTCCTAGGTGGCTAGCCAAAACCACACTACAACCGTTATCTAGGCAGTAGCGGATCGTAGGGATCGCCGAGCGGATACGGCGGTCGTCGGTGATGTTTAAAAACTCGTCCATAGGCACGTTAAAATCGCACCTGACAAATACCTTCGCTCCGCTTAGCTCAAGATCGTTGATCGATAAAATTTCACTCATTTTTCACCCTTTAAATTTACTTCGTAGCCACGATCTTAGCTAGATCGACGAGCCTTGTCGAGTAGCCCCACTCGTTGTCGTACCACGCAAAGACCTTCACCATATCATCAGCGATGACCTGCGTAGTGTCGCTAGCCACGATGCTGCTGTATGCGCTCGTACAAAAGTCGCTGCTAACCCTATAATCGTCATCGACAAATAAAATTCCCTTTAAATTTGACTCCGCAGCCGCTCTAAACGCCTCGTTTATCTCCTCTTTGCTAGCCGGTCTTTTTAAAACCGCCGTTAGATCGACCATCGAGACGTTTGCGACCGGTACGCGCACGCTTTGGCCGTGCATCTTGCCGTTTAGCTCGGGAAGTACTTTTGCGATCGCTTTTGCGGCTCCGGTAGTCGTCGGCCCGATATTTAGGGCCGCAGCGCGCGAGCGGCGGAAGTCTTTAGCCTTTACGTCTACTAGGCTCTGACCGTTGGTGTAGGCATGGATCGTGGTCATGAGCCCTTTTACGATGCCGAATTTATCATTTAGCACCTTTGCCACTGGAGCTAGGCCGTTTGTGGTGCAGCTTGCGTTTGAGACGATCGCTTCGCCTGCGTATTTATCGTCGTTTACGCCGACTACAAACGTCGCCGTGTCGTCTTTTGCCGGAGCGCTCATGACGACTTTTTTGATGCCGCGAGCTAGATAGGGCTCGCATTTTTCGGTAGTTAAAAATTTACCAGTGCACTCTAAAACCACGTCCACACCGTAATCCGCGTAATTTAGCTCGTTTAGATCCCTTGTTGAAAAAACTCTTATCTTTTTGCCGTTTACTTCTATAAAATCGTCGCTTATCACCTTAACGTCTTGCTTAAATTCGCCGTGCACGCTGTCGTATTTGAGCAGATAGCGCGTCATGTCGCGCGTCGCCGTGTCATTGATAGCGACAAGCTCAACGTCGTCTCGCTCTAAAATAATACGAGCAGCGCACCTGCCGATACGCCCGAAGCCGTTTATTGCTACTTTAACTGACATCTTAGCTCCTTTTGATATAATTACGCCTAATTCTACAAAAAAGAATTTTAAAACAAATATAAACAAGGCACTTTAATAGATGAAGTTAGCACTTTTTGGCGGGAGCTTTGATCCGGTTCATTTAGGACACGATAGCATTGTGAAAATGGCACTAAGCGGCCTAGATATCGACAAACTCATCATCATGCCAACTTTTATAAGTCCCTTTAAGAGCGAATTTTCAGCTCCGCCAGAGCTTCGCTTAAAGTGGATAAGAGAAATTTGGGGCGGCCTAGAGAAGGTCGAGATATCAGACTATGAGATAAATTTAGCTCGCCCGGTGCCTACGATCGAGACGGTCAAGTATTTGTATGAAAAATTCAAGATAGAAAAATTTTATCTCATAATAGGCGCAGACCACCTAGCCACACTTGATAAATGGCATGGCTACGAGGAGCTAAAAAATTTAGTGCAGTTTGTGATCGCTAAGCGCAATCACATAGAAATTCCGCAAAATTTACAAAAAATGGACGTGCACGTGGATGTTAGCTCGTCGCAGATCAGGCACCAAAAGGGGCTTGATGAGCTGCCTAGCAAGATAAAAGATGAAGTTATACATTTTTACCAAGGATTAAAGATGCAAGAGAGATCGATGCAAGAGCGCACCGAAAGTATAGTTAAGGTTTTAGACGCAAAAAAGGCTGAAGAGATACAAGTGTTTGATATGAGTGGAGATGATTATTTCGTAAAAGCCGTAGTTATCGCTACTACGCTTGGCGAGAGACACGCTTACTCGCTGAGCGAGGATCTAAAAGAGGAGCTTAAACCTCTTGGAGAAAAATTTATAGGTACAGAAAGCTCTCCTGATTGGATCGTGATGGACCTTGGAGACATTTTGATACATCTTTTAAGCCCAGCTTACAGGGCAAAATACAACATCGAAGAGTTTTTGCAAAAGCTAAAAACTAGCAAAGAGTCTTAACAAAAACAAGCGAAGAGCAAATAAGCCATAAAAATATAAAAAATGCTAACAAAAATGGCTTTTTGCCCGTCGCTTTAAAAATGCTTCTATCTATCCCAAACCCCAAAGCGCACATCGCAACACAAAGGCAGATACTAGCAGCTAGCTTTAAAATTTGTACCAAAATTTCAGGGAAAAATGGCAAAGATCTAACGCAGATCGCCACTAAGAAAAATAGCGCAAACCATGGTATGCTCTTTAGCTTTGAGCCGCCGCTATTTTGGCTTAAATTTAAGAAATTTAGCAAAAACAAAAATGGTACTAGCATGATGACACGAAGCATTTTTATGATGACGGCGGTGCTGCTTGCTGTGCCGTCAAATGCTGCCGAGGCTGCGACTACATGGGCTACTTCGTGAAGTGAGCCACCGATAAAAAAGCCGGTTTGTTGTGTTGTAAGAGCTAGAAATTTAGCGATAAATGGATAGATAAACATACCGATCGTCCCAAAAAGTACCACCGTACAAATGGCAATAGCAAGCTTATTTGCGTCTGCTTTTATCTCATTTTGAGTAGCCATAACAGCAGCTGCGCCGCATATGCTTGCCCCTGAGCCAATGAGCACCGCACTATCCTTACTAAGTCCCAAAGCTTTAGCGGCAAAAAGTGCAAAGTAAAAGGTCGCAAAGACCATAAAAGCTGTATATATCACACCAAGGGTGCCGACACTTGCAATCTCGCTAAGGCTTATATTAAAGCCAAAAAGTATTATGCCTAGTCTTAAAATTTGCTTTCCAGCAATCGCTACGATGCCACTACTTCTTAAAATTTGAGTCTGTTTGGTGAAAAGATTTGCAAAAATGGCGCCTAAAATGATAGAAATAATGAGCGGGCTGATGTGAAATTTAGCTAAAATCGTGTTTGAGAGCACAAAAGAAATAACGCATATGAGCGCTAAAACAAGCACGGCAAGAAATTTATGAGACATATTTTAACCTTAATCTATTTTTTAAAAATGCAATTAGCACGTTTGGGTATAATTAGACGAATTTTATAATGCAAATTTAAAATAAAGATAAAGGGATAGGCCTATGATCATCCTTGGCGAAAAATATGCTTTCACCAAACTAGAGCTAGAGAAGCTTAGGAAGAAATTTGGCCAGGTGAATTTTTTATCCCCTGAAAATAGTGACGCAAAAGCTTTGCGAAGTGCGCTAGAAGATCTCATAAAATCAGGCGATCAAAGGCTGATCGTGCTAAATACCCAAAAGCCCGTTGATAGCAAACTGGTGAGATTTCTCACGCTTTTGCAGTTTAAGACGAAGTATAAAAAGATCAAATTTCTAAATGTGGAGAGCTTTTTAGAAATTTACTTGCAAAAGTGCTACATCCCAGAAAATGGCGAAAATTTAAACTTTTTAAACGATATCAAGCCTTACAATTCCCTTGAATACGCCTTAAAACGCGTGATAGACTATACAAGCTGCTCACTGCTTCTTGTGATACTTTTTGTGCTTAAATTTTACGTAAAGAAAAAGATAGACGAGCAGTCCCCTGGCAGCCTTTACTTTTTACAAAGTAGAGTTGGGCTAGACAACAAGGAATTTGAGTGCATAAAATTTCGCTCGATGATGGAAGATGCCGAGAAAGATGGAGCAAAATTTGCTAGTGAAAATGATGAGAGAGCGTTTGAGTTTGGCGAATTTATGCGAAAAACTCGTATAGACGAGGTGCCGCAGTGCATAAATGTCTTTCGAGGGCAAATGCATCTAATAGGGCCAAGACCTGAGCGAAGACACTGGATAAATTTCTTTGAAAAAGAGATACCTTACTACAATGAACGTCACATCGTCCGCCCAGGGATTACCGGCTGGGCACAGGTAAACTACCCTTATGGCTCAAATACACACGACGCTAAACAAAAACTAATGTATGATCTTTACTACATCAAACACTGGTCACTTTGGCTGGAGATAAAGATCATAGTAAAAACCATTGCGATTATATTTGAGAAAAAAGGCATTTAACTTCTCAAAAATATCATAAGTTTGAGATATTTTTAAATAAACCTTTTTTCGAATTTAATTTTGTTGCTTTTAGCCAAAATGAATGCAAATTCTACATCCTATCTTTAGCTGTAATTCCCATTATATTAAATGCTGTTTTTATCGAGATAGCAACAACTGCAAAGACTTTTAGTAAGCTATCTTCGTTTTCATTTCCAACCACACGGTTTTCATTATAAAATTTATGAAAGCTAGCAGCCAGCGATTTCAAATAGTCTGGTATCTTTTGAAGCTGCCTTGATATAAAAGCATCCTCTAAAATTTCAGGTAAGATTAGCGCCTCAAAAAGTAAATTTTTAGCATTTTCATCTAGACATTCAAAGTCAGCATTGATTACATCTTGAACATTTTTCCCAGCCTTGGCGAAGACTTGATTTATCCTAGCATGAGCGTAGTTTATATAAAAAATAGGATTTGAGCTATCCTCTTTTTTAAGCTCATCTACATCAAATTCCAAACTGCTCGTATTTGCCTTGCTTATAAAAATAAATCTAAGCGCCTCAGCACCGATCTCACTTACTATATCGCTCATTAGCACAGCATTACCAGCGCGCTTGCTCATCTTGTACGGCTTGCCATCTTTTAGCAAACTAACCATCTGCATAAGTATCACTTCAAGCTTGTTTTCATCGTATCCAAGGAAATTTATCGCAGCCTTTAGCCTTGCGATATATCCGTGATGGTCAGCACCCCAAATGTTTATGTAGTGGTCGAAATTTTTCTCAAATTTAGCGTTATGATAGATGATGTCGCCAGCTAGATATGTTGGTCTGCCGTCATTTCTAACCACAACCCTATCGTTATCATCGCCAAGCGTGGTTGAAGCGATATAAGTAGCGTCCTCTTTTTCATACATTTGATTTGAACGTTTTAGTTTGTTTATAGTTGGCTCTAGGCCGTCATAAAGAGCCTTTTCGCTAGCCCAGCTCTCTATAAATATCCCAACATCAGCCAAGTCTTTTTTAATAATCTCAAGTACGATATCCTTGCCAAACTCGGCAAGCTCAAGGTTTCTGCTCTCGTCATAAAAAATTTCCTTGCCAAATTTCTCATTTGCAAGCTTAGCAATATCTAAAATATAATCGCCTCGGTAGTATTTCTCTGGATAGACGACGTTTTCGTTAAAAAGCTGCTCTTTGGCCGCAAGTGATATTGAAGTGCCAAGCAGATCTATTTGATTGCCCGCATCGTTTATGTAGTATTCTGTTGAGATAGCGTAGCCAAGTCTTTTACCAAGTCTTGCCAAAGTATCACCGTAAACTGCACCTCTAACGTGTCCGATGTGAAGTGGTCCAGTTGGATTTGCACTGATATATTCTATTAAATAGCTATCTTTTTTCGCATCTTCTTTTGCAAAATTTTCGCTATCTAGCAAAATTTGCTTTGAAATTTCATCTAAAAATTCGCTTTTTAGCTTGAAATTTAAGTAGCCATTTACCGCACTAGCTTCAACTATTTTGCTATCACTAAATTTATCAGCAAACTCGCTAGCTATCATGGCTGGTGACTTTCTTAACTCCTTTGCTAGGCTAAAAAGTGGCGTAGCATAGTGGGCTAAATTTTTATCTTTTGGCTTTTCAAGCACAAATTCACGCTTTAAAACCTTTGAAATTTCAGCTTTTATTTTATTTTTCAACTCTAAAGCCTATGCGTTTTTAGTTGTTTCTTCTATTTTTTGACTATCGGCATTCTCTTCTTTATGCTCGACTTTTTCGCTCTTTTCAGGTGTTGTATCTTCCATCTCAGCCTTAAAAGTCTTTATGCCTTTGCCTAGTCCTTTTGCAAGTTCTGGGATCTTCTTTGCTCCAAAAAGTAAAACAATAATCGCTAAAACAACTAGCCAGTGACCAATACTAAAAGAACCCATTTTTTCTCCTCAATAAATTTTTCAAAATGTTATCATAAATTCCTGAATTTCTAGCAATCTATCCACTCATCAATAACGCGTCTTAAGTCTATTTTCGCGCTTTTTAACCTCATCGCTCTAAGAATTGATTTTAGGCCTTTATAACTCTTTTCAATGTCATCATTTACCAAAAAATAATCATATTCTAAGATGTGCTCCATCTCACCAACTGCGTTCATTAGGCGATTTTCTATCGTTTCGTCGCTATCAGTTCCGCGGTTTTTCAAGCGTTTTTTAAGCTCTTTTTTATTTGCAGTCGTAATAAAAACTGAGGTTATGTAACTTTTAAATTTCTCAAGTGCGATGTGAAAGCCTTGCACATCAATGTCAAATATCACTATCTTTCCAGCCTCAAGTGCTGCCAAAACAGGCTTTAGGCTCGTGCCATAATAGTTTTTATGCACCTGCGCCCATTCTAAAAATTCGCCCTTTTCTATGCCACTTTTAAACTCATCTTCTTTTATAAAATAGTAATCCACTCCATCGACTTCGCCTTCTCTTTTTGCCCTTGTCGTGCTTGAAATAGAAAAATAAAGATCCTTCTCTTCCTTTAAAAGACGGCCCAAAAGCGTACTTTTCCCACTTCCACTAGGCCCAGAAACTACTAAAATTTGTCCTTGCAACTACTTTTCCTCAAAACTTATATTTATCTTTATGTTCATATCTTTTAGCACATCTCTTAGCGAGCTTTCGTTTAACGACTCATGGACGTGTTTTGTGATCTTTTTGGTTAGCTCTTCTTTATAGTCAGCATCGATTTTTGTTTCATCGCATGAGCTAGTTTGTGGTGCATTATTTAATCCAAATGCTGCTTGCATCGTATTTTCATCTATTTCTTCAATAGATGCTACATCAAAATTTGGGCTACCCAACGTTTCTTCTTTAAAATTTTCTTCCTCAAATACCTCATCTACCATACCTAGATCTTCTTGAGCAAGGACTTCTTCAGAAATTTCTTCATGATCTTCTTTGGCTGGCTCTTTTTCAAGGTCTATATCTTCGCCCAAAGAAATGTCCTCTGCTTCCTGGGTAGATTCTTCATCTATATCTTCCTCTAAATTTTGGCTAGCTTCATCTATCAAATTTGCCTCGCTGCTTTCAGGATCAAAATTTTCATCATTGCTAAAATCAGCCTCTAGCTCATCAAAATTTTCACTATCTTCGCTGGCTTCTTCGTTTAGCTCTTTATCCAAAGACTCGATCTCGCTGAGCTCTTTTTTACTTTGGCTTATATCATCTACAAAATCTTCATTAAGCTCGGTAGTTTCTAAATTTTGAGAATTTTGCTCGACCATTTTATCAAGCTCATTTTTCGCCTCTTCATCCGCCAAGTCACTCTCGCCCATATCATCTATCTCATCTACAAGCGAACTAAGCTCATCAAAGTTATCATTATGCTCTTCTTTTATCACAGGCGGCTCATTGTTTTGCTCTAAGGATTTATCTATATCTTCTGAATCAGCCATATATTTGCTAGCTATGTCATTTATAATATCATCATCTATGAGTTCAGTGTCTGTTTCATCAAAACTGATATCTTTATCCTTTAAATCCTCGGTCTCCAGTTCACTTAGCTCCTCTTTTAAAAACTCATCATCTAAAGCCTCATTATCAAATTTATCTGCTTCATCATCTTCTTTTGCTAAATTTTCAAATCCCATATCAATTTCTGGAAGCTCAAAATTTTCTAAATCATCAAAGTTTTTATTGTTTTCGTCAAAGTCATTAAAATTTGCAGACTCATCTAGTCCAAGCTCAAGTTCTTTATCATTGTCAGTGTCTCTGTTTTGCTCAAATAAACTAATAAATTCTGTTGGTAAAAAGGGCTTTTCAAGCATAACATCAGCAAAATCAGGCTTTTCACCGCCCCTAGGTGCTAGATACATTATCTTTTGATTTAAATTAACATCGCTGCTATCCATATCACTATCGATGATAATATAATCAAATTGATCTCCAACACTATTAACATCGTCAAATTCGCTATATTCTATCCCTAGCTTATTTAAACTTAACGTTATAAGGCGAGAAACTGCTGGGTTTTTGTTTACAAGTGCAACTTTCATGATCCCTCCTTGAAGAGCTTGAGGCTGTATTCTATGATAAATTTCATTGCTATTTACTTAAAAAAATAGTGCTGGCATATCGTTTAAAATCTGCACCATCATATCAGTTATGATTTTTATAATGCCAGCTAAAATAGCTATCAAAACCGAAAAGCCGATACTTACCTTAATAGGATAGCCAACGACTAATAGGTTAAATTGTGGCATGGTTTTCATAAGCATGCCAAAAATAGCATCTGAAAGTATAGAAAGCGCGATGATAGGAAAAGCCAGAACGAATCCAAACATAAAAAGATTGCCAAAAAGCTTTAGGGCGTAGCTCATCACACCACTTCTTGGATAAAAATCTCCAAGCGGTATAGCAGAAAGTGAAGTGGAATAAAACTGCAATATTAAATGGTGCCCGTCAAGCATCAAAAATGCAAGAAGCGCGATAAAATTTAGAATATTTGCGATCACTGGCGAATTTGTACCAGTTTGCGGATCAAGCACCGAAGCCATCGAAAAACCCATAATCATCGAGATTTGCTCGCCAGCCATTTGAAGTATGGCAAAAACGATATTTAGCAAAAGTCCAGCGCAAAGTCCGAGCATGGCCTCACTTAAAATTTCCATGATCAAAAAATTTATAGCGTGCTCATGGGCGTGTGAGAGCGGGAAAAGTACGATACAAAGGGCAAAAACTAGTAAAGTTTTTACGCTAAGCGGGATTTGATTGTGAGAAAAAAATGGAAAAAATACGATAAGCCCACTAAGACGCGCAAAAAGGAGCATAAAGGTTATGACTTTATCCGCTCCAAAAAACTCGACTAATTCCATTATTTTATATTAACGCCTCGTCCATCTCAGCTGGAATTTCAAGCCCCATGATCTTTAAAACACTAGGAGCGATATTATTTAGACCGCCGTTTTTTACTTTTTTTACGCCATCAGCCATCACAAAACAAAAGACGTCGTAGGTCGTGTGGTTTGTCAGTAGCTCACCACTGCTATCGCGCATCTCTTCGCAGTTTCCGTGATCGCTCGTGATGATCATAGCGTAGTTTTTCTCTTTTGCTTTGGCGTAAATTTCTCCAAGGGCAGCATCCACTGCTTCAACTGCTTTTATAGCAGCCTCATAGTTGCCAGTATGCCCCACCATATCGCCATTTGCGAAATTTACCACGATGAAGTCTTGCTCGTCATCCATGCCTTTTAGTACGGCTTTGCAAACCTCTGCAGCGCTCATCTCTGGCTTTTCGTCGTAGGTTTTTACTTTTGGACTAGGGATTAGCACCCTTGTTTCGTTGCTGGCTAGCTCCTCAATGCCACCATTAAAGAAAAATGTTACGTGGGCATATTTTTCAGTCTCAGCCGTGTGAAGCTGCCTTAGTCCAGCCGCTGCTATGACCTCGCTTAGGGTGTTTTTTATCTTTTCATTTTTAAATAGCACATCAAATTTAAAATTTGCGTCGTATTCGGTCATAGTAATTAGATTTTTGATAGCAAAAGGTCGCTCAAACTCGCCAAATTTCTCCTCGCCTAGAGCCTGGCAAATTTCTCTTGCTCTATCATTTCTAAAATTTATTACGATCACGCCGTCATCTTCGCCCATGCCCTTAAAGCCATTAAAGCTTGCTGGCTTTACAAACTCATCTGTCACGCCCTCATTGTAGCTTTTTTGTAGATACTCACTTGGCGATAAGCTGCTTAAATTTGCTCCCTCTACCAAGCTATCATAGGCCTCTTTTACACGTTCCCAGCGCTTATCTCTATCCATAGCGTAAAATCTGCCACAAATGGTCGCTACCTTAAATTTAGCTTCCAAGCTTTTTATGAAATTTAGACCGCTATTTGGACTAACGTCGCGTCCGTCAGTTATAGCGTGAGCAAAAACCTCGCAGCCATTTTTGCTAGCAAGCTCACACATACCATCAAAATGCTCCATATGTGAGTGCACGCCGCCATCGCTATAAAGCCCTACGATGTGGATCTTTTTGCACTTTTTAAAAAGAGCTTTTAGCGCTTCATTTTCTGCTACTGAGCCATCAGAGAAGCTGCGTGAAATTTTGACCAAATTTTGATACAAAACTCGCCCACTTCCTATACACATATGCCCTACTTCGCTGTTTCCCATCTGTCCTTCAGGCAGTCCCACAGCGTTTCCAGAGGTTTTTATGAGCGAGTTTGGAATTTCTTTAAAAAATTTCTCGTAATTTGGCTTTTTAGCCGCCTCAAATGCGTTAAATTTACCGCTTTTATTAAATCCAATACCATCAGTTATTATTAAAATAGTTTTTTGACTCATTTTGAAAATTTATCCTTAATTTTAGATAATTTTTAAGGCCATTATACTAAAATTGCTTTTTTTTAAAAATAAAGGCTCTCATGTTTTACTATATCTATGAAATTTTAAATTTTAATATCTTTCAATACATCACCGTTCGTGCTGGTATCGCTTTTTTCATCGCTTTTGCACTCACAACTTATTTGATGCCCAAATTTATCGCTTGGGCAAAGGCAAAAAACGCCGCCCAGCCTATCTACGAGCTTGCCCCACAAACTCACCAAAAAAAGGCCAAAACGCCGACCATGGGCGGACTTGTTTTTGTCTTTACAGCCGTACTTTCCACGATAATTTGCGCAAGGCTTGATAACGCATTTGTCTTAACATCTCTCTTTTGCCTAGTTTGCTTTACGCTGCTTGGCTACAAGGACGATTACAGCAAAATTTTAGGAGCAAAAAATCACGCCGGCCTAAGCCCAAAAGCAAAGCTCTTTTTTCAGTTTTTAATAGCCTTTGTAATTTCTGTTTTTTTATATGCAAGTCACGAGCTTAGCACCGAGTTTTATCTACCTTTTTTTAAGCAACCTATTTTGGATTTAAAAATTTTTGCCATTTTCTTTTGGACGCTAGTCATAGTCGCTGCTTCAAATTCAGTAAATTTAACAGACGGACTTGACGGGCTAGCTACTGTGCCATCTATATTTTCACTTTTAACACTTGGCGTTTTTGCTTATATCTGCGGACACGCTGTCTTTAGCTCATATTTACTCTTGCCAAAGATCATAGGCGTTGGCGAAAGCGTTGTTGTCTCTTCAGCCCTAATTGGCTCATTGATGGGCTTTTTATGGTTTAACTGCCATCCAGCTGAAGTCTTTATGGGTGATAGCGGTAGCTTAAGCGTTGGAGCATATATCGGTTTTATGGGCGTTGCGACAAAAAATGAAATTTTACTCATTATCATCGGCCTTATATTTGTTGTTGAAACCCTAAGCGTTATCTTGCAAGTGGGAAGCTTTAAAATTTTTAAACGCAGAATTTTTCTCATGGCGCCTATACATCACCATTTTGAGATAAAAGGCTGGGCGGAAAATAAGATCATTGTTCGCTTCTGGATCATCGCACTTTTAGCAAATCTAATCGCACTAACTGCGCTAAAGATCAGATAAGGAAAGTCATGAGAAAATCGCTATTTGGCTACGGTGGTACGATAAAGGCGATCGCAAAAAATTTTACAAAAGACGGCCTTTGGGATATCTATGATGATAAATTTAGTGAAATTTCAAAAGATGAGTTTGGCAACACCCTTTTGCCAGTTAGCGAATTTGATCCAGCAAAAAGCGGCCTAGAGATACCAAGTCCGGGCATTCCGCCTCATCACGAGCTTATTAAAAAAGCTAAGAATTTAGTTAGCGAGTATGACTATTTTTATGAAATTTATAAAGAAAATCTGCCATTTAACATCTGGATAAGCGGCACAAACGGCAAGACTACGACAACCAAGATGACACAGCACCTACTAGAGAGCAAGGGCTCGGTAATGGGCGGTAACGTTGGCATCGCACTAGCAAATTTAGACCCAAACGCTAAAATTTGGATACTTGAGACTAGCTCATTTACTCTTCACTACACAAATCACGCTACACCTGGTATCTACGTGCTTTTGCCGATCACTCCAGATCATCTAAGCTGGCATGGCGATATGAGCGAGTATGAAAAGGCTAAGCTAAAGCCACTTGCTAGCATGAGCGAAAGTAGCGTGGCGATAGTGCCTGAAATTTACGCCAACACACCAACAAAGGCAAAAGTGATCGCTTACAAAGATGAGAGCGATCTGGCTAAATTTTGTGGCGTAAGCGTAGATGATATAAATTTTAAAACGCCATTTTTGCTTGATGCGCTGCTAGCACTTGCGGTAGAGAAAATTTTATTTGACCGCTGCGATGTCGCGCTTTTAAATACCTTTGTCATCGAGGCAAACAAGCTTGAAGAATTTAGCGATAAAAATGGCAGAGTTTGGGTCAATGACACAAAAGCTACTAATATAGATGCGAGCATACAAGCCGTAAAACGCTACAAAGATCATTTCATACATCTAATACTTGGTGGCGATGATAAGGGTGTTGATATGACGCCACTTTTTGAAGACTTAAAGAGTTTAAGAGTAAAAATTTACGCCATTGGCTCAAATAGTGACAAACTTATGAAATTAGCGACTAAATTTGGTATACCAGCTTTGAAATGCTATTTTTTACAAAATGCTGTCAATGAGATAAATAAAGAGCTAAAGACTAGCGAGATAGCGCTTCTAAGCCCGGCAGCTGCGAGCCTTGATCAGTTTAAGAGCTATGCCGAGCGAGGCGATAAATTTAAAGAGTTTATAAAGGCGCTTTAAATTTACAAGCCCTTTTAAATAGCCTTGTCAAAAATAAAAACATGCAAATTTATGTTTTTGACATAAATTTTTACTATAAAGTTTTATTGTTGAATACTTTTTAAGTTTGTGCTAATATTTAGCAAAAATTTCCAAGGAAGTTTAATGCCTCTAACGCCCAGAAATGATGTAAATTTTAAAAGAAATTTAATAGATATTATAAAATTTTCATATGACAATGACATAAGTAGGCCATTTATATCTAACAACAAACTACTTATTGGATATGGCTTTAGCCTAAAAGATGATATAGAACTTATTTGTACTCAAATTTATAAAAATAACAAAGATAAAGTCATAAAAGATATCAAGCGAACTATCACTAACACCACGAGTACGACTACCATAGAAAAGATAGATACAGATGAACTTTTTAAAAAGATAAATGATGCCGCAAAAGGGGCTTATGCAAAGTCTGGAGGTGCCGATACTTTGCCTGAGTTTGAATTTAGCTCGGAAGATCAGCTAAATGCCATCTTGGAGCAAAAGCTTACGCCGCTAATCCAAGAGATAAATCAAAAATTAAACAACTCTCCACTTAAAAATTTACAAGCCGTTTCACTTACTTCCGATACACAAAACAGCCAAATTTCAAGAGAGCATATCGCGCTTTTAGCACTTCTTTATATCAGTAAAAAAAGTAATATTGATCCATCCCTAGCAAGCTACATCAAAAGCAAAAATCGTTTTAAAGCCTGGTTTTGGCTAGCATATGAAAGCTTTAGTGATGAGGCAAGCAATAAAACATCTATTTTACGAGAAAAAATTTCAAATCAGTTTGGGCTTTATGAAAGCGATGAACAAAATGTTAATTTTGCCGAGTGCATAGATGTTTTTAGCCATTTAAATATATCCAAAGTAAAATATAAATCAAAAAATCAAAACAATAAAGAGATTATCCAAGACGTCACTCATTTAGAATTTATGAAGCTTCAAGAAAATGGATCAAAATTAAACGCATCAGATGTATCAAAGTGTGGGGCTTTATTTCAGCCATTTGTTACAAAGATAAATTCTTTATTAAGCACTCAAAGTACAAAGACATTTAGCCTTGAAAACATATACTGCATAAATTTAATCAGCTCAAATGCTTCAAACACTTCAAGAATAAATAAGCTCTTAAGACAAAGAGAGGAGGAATTTTATAAACAAGAAAATATACTCTTACTATGTCCAAGAAAGATGACAACTCCTATTAGAGTCTTTCAACCTAAAAAGAGCGAATTTACCGTCGTGCTAGCTAGTCAGACTCCATTTGATTGCAGTGAGCTAAACCCAAAAGAGCTAAATTCTAGTAGGCCAAACTATGGCAAGGTAAATTTATGTGAGCTAATACTTACTGACTTTAAATTTGACTCTTACGAAGATAGTAAAAATGAAGAGATAAAATTTAAAAATGCAAAGAGCAAAGATACGGTAATACTCTATCAAGAAAACAAAAATGAAGAAGACAAGATAAATAGTGCTACCTTTACTAGTATAAAGCAAAATAGTGATGATATAGAGTATAAACTAGAAGATGGCGTTATAAGCATGAAGTACTTTGAAGACCAAACGTCTAACAACAAACACCTAAATTTTTCTTTATTAAATTTCGCTAAAGAGAATAACTTTACCCTAAGAGATGATAAAGATTCAGCTATGTTTGATATAAAGCTTCGTCTAGCTCATGGCAACAATGTAGTGCCTACGTCAGCATCAAGTTCAGGTCTTACTCTTACAATAAACAATCTCATCATTGAAAACGAAGATGGTAAGGCAAGTGAAGATATAGATAAGATATATCTTCATCACTGCTTTGATAAAAGTATATATGAGAGTATATCTTTAGTAAAAAATGAAGACTCAGATATCAAAAACTCATATACAGCTACATTTAATATCCCAATAGATAAAGAGAATAAAGGAGATACTAAATTTATACTTTATTCAAGTGATCTAAGTAAAGTTTATAGCACTAAAGATATTCATGCTCACTCTGATACAGCTGTAATATCTTTAGGATATCAAGATAAGAGTAGCTCTAACTTTTGCTATAGCAATAAGGTCTCGTTAAGAGATATAACAGATCATATAACAAATGTAATCTCTGATAGTGAGTATCCATTTAAGACAAATGAGCCAATATGCTTAAAGGCTATATATAAACAAGAAAAAGGTAGTAAGAGATATAAAGAGATACTTTGGGGATATAAGGTAATAAAAAGTAAAGAGTATGATGAGTTATCCAAATTAAGTCCAAAAGATGTAGTAGTCTTAAAAGATCAAAAGGGTAAAGAGATAACATTTAAAATTTCAGATGTTATACAAAAAGATGATCTAGATAAGCTAAAGCAAGGTGGTCATACTATAGTATTTTTTGCATATCTTGAAGGTGATAAGGATAAATTTAAGTTTTATACAAGATATGGCAAAAATCATATAAGAATAGATATAAAGATACCTTTATATATTAAATTTAAAGATGATAAGCTAGTTATATATGAGTTTGAGCATGCTACAAAAGAGAAGGCATTTGATGCTAAATTAAAGCTTAGTGATGATAAAGACGATGCTTTAATAAAAAATGATAATTACTTATATATAAATAAAAATATCTCATCAAATGAGATAAATATCTATGAAGATGATAAGCTAAGCAAAGAGCTAAAAAGTGATGAGAAGACAAATAAGAGCTATCAAATTTATGCAAAAGAAGAGAGCTCTAGTAATCAGTCTAATGCAGATAAAGATGATAAGCTTGGTATAAATTTATTAAGCAAAGAGAATATGGATAAATTTATTAACTCTTTTAATGAATCAAAGAGTTTAACTAGAGTAAATAAAGGTATGTGGGAAGATGGGGATGAAGAAGTCTTAGTAAAAGTGGAGATGAGCAATGAGATAGTTTTTCCACTAAAAATCAAGCCTTTAAATAATAGAGGTATGGAATATGACTGGACGCTTATGTTAGGAGACAAGGGCGAGAGTCAAGCAATATTTGGCAGAAATAGAAACAATGGCAAAAGACAACACGCCGCAAGAGATCTATATACAGATATGCCTTTTAAAAAGAATGTAGACATAAAAACATTTAAGTCAGATGTAGAGATAGTATCTATAGCTGATGGCGAAGTAATAAAGACTGGTAATTTTTACTGTAAAACCGATCACATAACGATACAATACGACACAGTAGAATTTGGTAGCTTTATAATAAGATATGGCGAGGTTGATCCTTCAAGAGTAAAAGTAAAAGCGGGTGATATGGTGCGAAAAGGTCAGGTTATAGGATATTCTGGACTAATGATTGATAACGGTGATCACCCAAATATAGTTGATAAAAAAATAGTAACCATGCTTCACTTTGAGTACTTTACAAATGGAGCCAACAAAGATGATCCTTTAACCGTCACCAATGATCCAAACAATAAATTTAAAAGGCGTAAAGACTTAGCAGATCCTATTGAGATATTAAAAGAGGGATATAAAAATACTTTTGGGGAAATATTATGAGGATAATCTTTAAAATAATCTTAGCTTTACTTATAGCTGTAAATTTATCATTTGCAACAGATGATTATATAGATGATTATTATGATAGCTGGAAGCAAAAGACAATATCAAAAAAGTTTTTGAGTCAAGGTTGCAAAACAATATCAAAAGACATTTGGAATGAAAGCAAGGTTTCCTATCGTCAAACAACTATATTAAATATATACAAAGAGCCTATTTTAAATTTATATGGCGACTACGACTTAAAAATTAAGGAAATACAACATCTAAAAAATCAAAAATACAAAGAGTGTAATAAAAATTTTTGTTACGACTTTGATTTTAAGTGGTTAAACAACAAAAGTCTTTTGGTACAACTACATTTTCATGCTGATAAATATTCTAAATCAAGCTGTGAATTATGGCTATATGAAGAAGAAGATGGTAGCGTAGATGTATATAGTTTTACGTCTAAAAATTTACCCGATTAATAATGAACGATATATTTATGAAATCAATCTTTAAAATAATCTTAGCTTTACTTTTAGCTGTAAATTTATCATTTGCAACAGATGATCATGATAATAGCTGGGAGAAAAAGACGATACCTAAAAAGTTTTTGAATAAAGACTGTAAAAAGCTTGCAAAGAAAATTTGGGTTGAAAGTATGGTCACTTACCGTGGAGATACAATATTAAATATGTACAAAGAGCCGATTTTAAATGTTCTTATTTATGAACCTCCTATAAAAGACATAGAATGTATGAAAAATATAAGATACAAGACCTATGATGCAAATAACTATTCTTATGACTTTGATTTTAAATGGATAAACAAAAATACTCTCTTGGTTCAGTTCTTTGACACTAATCCTGAAAATATCTGTGAGCTATGGCTATATGAGGAAAAAGACGGTAGCGTAGATGTTTATAAATTTACATCCAAGAATTTACCTGACTAATAAATTTGATAAAAGAATAGAAGATGTAACCTACTTTAGTAGCCGAATATGGAAAGTACGCGATAATGAGTGCTGCATGGTTTTGGCTTTCTAACAATCTACACAAAATAGCAGATGAGAGTAAAAATGACTCAAATAATGAAAATGTAGTGGATAAAATAACTTATGTTATTAATAGGGGGACCGACAACCAAAGCAAAAGAGATAGAAAAGAAAATTACACGAGGATTAGAAATGCTGAAATTTTTTAAATTTTTAAATAGTGCATTTTTATTAGTATCATTGCTGGCTTGCAATGGTATGGGAAAAGATGAAATACAAAATTTTAAATACAAAGACACATCTAACTATTATTTTAAAATAGGCAGCGATAGCTATTCTGTAAAGATTTTACGTAATTATAATGAGGACAACCTGGAGCGGGCGATAGACATAAAAGAGTGTGCCATTATTTACAAAGAGAAAATGAAAAAATGGAGTTTTTGTTACGACGATATGTCTATGTGGAGCGTTACGACTAGTGGTAATATAATTGAGTTTAAAGGCGGAACCCAAGACAGAGACGGAAATATAGTAGATTTTTATGTACTTCTTAAAAAATTAGCCTTGGAATTTTATTTGTATGAGTACACTTGGAAATTTGGATATATAGATGAAACTACAAACGATGAAAAAATTAATAAAGTAGAAAATTACTATACGTATCATGATAAAAGAGATAGGCTTTATATAAATCAAATCACTCCAAAAATTCTTAATGACATGAGAAAAAACTTTTATAAAAATAAGTAGTAATTAGGTAATTTGAGTAACATATTAAAAAGTAAATATATTTATAGGACAAAATTTATATGTTTTTGAGCTCTTAATGTCTAGCAAAGCTACTATAAAACATTGAACTAAAAATTTGAACAAACAGAAAATAGTGGGGTAACGGTAACTTAGCAGTCATAGGTGACCCAATTATCATCAGAAATATTTTGCGAAAAGCAAATATAATAAAAGATTTCACTACAAATTCTGGCATCAAACTTGGCAACAAACAAGAGCAAATTTTAAAGAAGCTAGGTAAACCAAACGATCTGCAAGAAGAAAATGCCACCTCTATTGTCACCTACATCACTGAGCAAAATGAAAGCAAACTCTTACAAGAATTTGACATGCCACTTTATTATGAAAAATTCATCTTTTCTAATGGAGTTTTAAAAGAGTATGAATTTGGATTTGAGTACCCGTGATATTCCGCGGATCAGGATATTAATTCCATAGAGTAGCAAAAGATACATTACGACCTAAAAGCGTAGAATTTCTATTCTTCCTCCAAATTTATTTCAGGTAGTTTCTCTTCAGAAAAACTCTTGTCTTTTTTGGCAGCTGACGCAACCTCACTAGCTTTTTTTAAAAGCCCATCAAGCCCTTGTCTTGCCAAACGCTCACTTAGCTGCTCTGGCGTATCTTTTATGCCGTCAAGATCGCTAAAATCGTCAAATTCTTCATCGTCTTCTTTTTGGATCTTTATCTCATAATCAAGCTTGCCATTAAGTCTAGCTAGCTCGTCGCTTATCGCAGTGCAAAAGACCTCAGTGTATCCTCTGTGAGCGCAGTTTTTGGCTAGAAATTCACTCATCACGTTTAGGTGATTTATATAGTCATCTTGCAAGATATTTGCCTGTAAAAGTTCAAATTTTAAAAAGAGCCAGTAGGTATTAAGTACGTCGCTTTCGCAGTATTCGTTGATCTTATCAAGCTCGCCTGCATAGTAAAGCTCAAGCACCTGATCGCCGTGCACGTCGTACTTGCCAGGTAAATTTAAGCTAGCACAAAGTGTATCAAGCTTTAGTCCTCTTACGCTTCCAAAATCGCTTATAAAATCAAGCAGATCAAGGTGAAATTTAGGCGAATACCTTGCCCTATAGTTTTCCCATTTATTTTTATTTAGCTCTTTGTTTTCGCTCTCGTAATACGCCGCTGCATTTAGATTGTAGCGCATCGCACGCACCATTAGCATCGGCAGGTCAAAGCCACGGCCGTTAAAGCTAACAAGCCTTGGGTTATAATCATTTATAAATTTTAAAAATTTAGCGATGATCTCGCGCTCGTCCTTACCCTCCATAGTGCTAACTTTTAAAAATTTGCCGTACTCATCAGCCATAACAGCAGAGATGGCGACTACTCTATGAAACATCACAGGCAAAAACTCACTCCCACTGGCCTCTTTTTGTAGCACCATCGCTTGCACACTCACATCCTCATCGCTCCCATCAATGCCATAAATTTTTCTTATCAAATTTGCATCAGGTATCGTCTCGCAGTCAAAGACACAGATGTAACTTTTCGCCATTTTAGCCCTTTTTTAAGCATTTTTTTTTAAAATCATACCAAAAATTTATATCTAAAGTGATCAATGCAAAACAAAAATCAACTAAAAATAGCCATCGTCAAACTCTCCGCTCTTGGGGATATCGTGCACGCAGCTATTGTGCTTCAGTTTATCAAAAAGCACTGCCCAAATGCTCACATCACATGGCTAGTTGATGCTCGTTTTGCAAGCCTTTTAAAAGATCATCCGCTTATCGACGAGCTAGTCGTTTTACCGCTTAAACAAAGCTTTAAACAAAGCTACAAGATACTAAAAACGCTTGGTAAATTTGACAAAGTGATCGATCTGCAAGGACTTTTTAAATCAGCCGTAGTCGCAAAAATAATAGGCAAGCAAACTTATGGATTTAGCAGAGAAAGTGTCAAAGAAAAGATCGCGGCTAGGCTTTATAGGCATAAATTTAAAATTGATTACAACGAAAACATAATCATTAGAAATTTGGCACTTGTGGCTTTTGCTCTAAATTTTAGCTTTGAAGTAAGTGAAATTTTAGAAAAAGCACCTTGCTTTGAAGTAAGTGAAATTTATAAAAACGAAAGTGGTAAAAAACGCGTTTTAATTGCTGCATTCGCAAGCGAAGAGAGCAAAATTTATGACAAATTTAAAGATGTGATCAGGCTACTTGATGGATGCGAAATTTGCCTTTGCTACGGAAGTGAGAGCGAGAAAGTAAGGGCTGAGGCGATCATCTCAGGCACCTCGGCAAAGCTACTTGAAAAACTTAACATAAAAGAGATGATAAGCTTCATTGCAAGCTGTGATTTAGTAATTGGCAACGATAGTGGCCTAACGCACCTTGCTTGGGCGATGAATAGGCCTTCTATCACGCTTTTTGGCAACCGTCCAAGCCACAGAAATGCTTACATCACGGATAAAAATTTAGTTATAGATATGGGCAAGCAAATAGATGCGAGAAGTATCGACAAAAACGACTTTTGCATAAGAGAGATTTTCCCAGAAACGATTGCAAATTTTGCAAAAAGGCTACTAAATGGATAGGCTCTATCTGGCTGGCTTTTATACTTTAAAATTTTTTATATTTTTACTGCCTAGCTCACTTAGAGATTTGCTTGCCAAATTTTTAGCGTTTGCGTTTATGAAACTTAAAAAAAAGAGATTTCATATCGTTATGACAAATTTAAATCTTGCATTTGGTGAGTCAAAAACCAAGGAAGAGAAGCTTGAGATCGCTAAAAAATGCTACTACAACTTCGCAAAATATCTTGGTATAAATTTCATCCTAAATCAAAATACAACAAAGCAAAAAGTGCTTGAAAAAGTTAGCTTTAAAAATGAACATAATCTGCTTGAAGCGCTTAAACTTGATCGTCCGATTATAGTTGCGACTGCGCATTTTGGGCAGTGGGAGCTTTTTAGCTTAGCAATGGCCGCTCGTTTTGGTGCAGTCTCAGTGCTTGGCAGAAAGCTTGATAGTAGCGTCATGGATAAAATTTTAAGAGCCAACAGATCGCAGTTTGACGTGGAGCTCATTGACAAAGATGGCGGCGCAAAAGACATCTTAAAAGCGCTAAAAGCTAGGCGAATAGTGGGAATTTTAGTCGATCAAAATACCGCTCCAAAAGATGGCATAAAGGTGAAATTTTTTGACAAAGATGTGCTTCACACGCCAGCTGTGAGCGTGCTAGCTCAAAAAACAAACGCACTAATAATTAATGCATTTATCTATCAAAAAGATGAAAATATAAGTGAAATTTGCTTTTCGCCAGCCATTGATATAAATAAATTTGATAAAGAAGAGGCGGTACAAAAAGTAACGCAAATGCAGTGCAGCGCGTGCGAAGAGATGGTTAGATCAAGGCCTGAGGAGTACTTTTGGTTTCACCAAAGATTTAAGAGATTTTACGAAAATGAGTATAAATGCTAAGTGTCGTTATCTTAACTTTCAACAGCCAAAAATATCTACAAGAAGTGCTAGAAAGTACAAATTTTGCTGATGAGGTCATCGTGGTTGATAGCGGCTCAAAAGATAGCACAAGGCAAATTTGTGATGGCTTTAGCAACGTGAGATTTCACGAGCGAGCTTGGCTTGGATTTGGCGCGCAAAAGCAAAAGGGCGTGGATCTAGCCAAAAATGAGTGGATCTTTGTGCTTGATAGTGATGAGGTGATCACGGATGAACTTAAAAACGAGATCATAGATACACTAAAAGAGCCAAAATTTATGGCTTACAACGTAGCAAGGCTAAATTTTTTCTTTGGCAAAGCGATAAAAAATATGGGGCTCTATCCAGACTACACGGTGAGGCTTTTTAACAAAAATTTTGCCAAATTTGACGGCAGAGCCGTGCATGAAAAGGTCATTTTAAATGATGGCTCACAAAAGCTTGGAGTACTTAAAAATCACTTCTTGCACTACGCGTACGAGAGCATCGAGCAGTTTATCGCTAAGCAAAATCGCTACTCAAGCATGGGTGCAAAGAGAAATTTACTAAAGGCGCTTACAAGCCCAGCGTGGACATTTTTTAAGCTTTATGTGCTAAAAGGTGGCTTTAAAGAGGGCTTTACGGGCTACGTTATCGCTAGACTTTACGCCCAGTACACATTTTGGAAATACATAAAATGAAAATACTTGTAATTAAATTTAGAAATATCGGCGACGTGCTTTTAACCACGCCGCTCATTGAAAATTTGCACCACTACTACCCAGACGCGACCATCGACTTTGCCCTAAATAAAGGGACAGAAGCGATGATAGAAGGCAATCCTTACATAAATAAAATTCACATTTACGATAGGCAAAGTGCAAATTCTGGCTTTTTAAAAAAGCTAATGACCGAGCTAAAATTTATAAGAGCGATCAAAAAAGAGAAGTACGATATGGCGGTGCAAACGACCACTGGAGACCGCGGCGTCATCATCTCAAAATACGCCAAGATCAAAAAGATAGTTGGCTTTTTAGGCAAGCACAAGGCGATAAACAAGCTTTTAAGCGTAAAGGCAAAATACTACGAAAATTTCTCACACACGGTTGATCTAAATTTAAACGCACTAAGAGCTTTGGGCTTTGAGCCGGTTAGTAAAAAAGTGAGCGTTTTTTCAGACGAGAGCGTGGAGTATCTAAATTTACCAAAACGCTTTGTGCACGTGCATCTAACAAGCCGCTGGATGTTTAAATGCGCAAACGACGAGAGCATGGCAGAGCTCATTGGCTACTGCGAAAATGAGCTTGGCGTAAAGGTCGTGCTAACAAGCGATGATAAAGAAAATGAACTTGAAAAGCTAGCAAGCGTACTAAAAATTTGCAAAAGCGAGCCTATAAATTTAGGCGGCAAACTAAGCCTAAAACAAACGATCGCCCTCTCAAAGCGCTCAAGTCTCTTTATCGGCGTCGATACTGCCATCATGCACATAGCTGCGGCAAATGACGTACCAGTGATCGCCTTTTTTGGCCCGAGTAACGCTTTTGAATGGGGGCCTTGGGATAATAGCTTGATGCAAAATGGCTACACAGCGCAAAATGGCATCCAAAGCATGGGCAAGCACATCGTCTATCAAAAGGAGTGGGACTTTGTGCCTTGCGATAAAGAGGGCATAAAAGAGCACGGCATCGAGAAGACTTTAATGGACTTTAGCGATGAAATGGGACAGATAAAGGCGAAAATAAGATCGAATTTGGAGCTAGCGCAATGAACATCCTCCACACGCAGACACTTTTTAACTGGGGTGGCGAGCAAAACAAGACGCTAAATGAGATGCGCTTTATGCGTGAAATGGGTCATGAAGTGATGCTATTTTGCAACCCAAATTCGCAGATCGAAAGCATCGCGAAAAAAGATGTATTTAAGGTCATCACGCACGAGATGAATAAGAAAAATTTTCATAAAAGCGTGCCAGCGTTTTGCGAAGTGATAAGATCAAACAACATAGATGTCGTGATCACACATGGCTCGACTGATAGCTGGGTTGGTGCCATAGCTGGGCTTTTTTACCGCAAAAGAGGCGTTAAATTTTATAAGGAAAGGCATAATCTTTTTCCTATAAAAGGCTTTCTTTCAAAACTAATGCACAAAAGACTATTTGATAAAATTTTATACATCTCAGATAGCGTCAAAGAGTATCTTCTGAGCATCGGCGTTAGCGAAGATAGGCTAGTTTTTATGCCAAGCACAGTCGATGTGGAGGCGATAGATGATACAAAAAGCACTTTTAGAGATGAGTTTCATATCGCCAAAAACGAGCTAGTCATCGGCACTTTTACCTCGCTTTACCGCAAGAAAGGCATCTTTGACTTTGCAAATGCAGCAAAAGAGATTTTAAAAGAGAAGGACGCCACAATAGTTTTTGCAGGAAATATCAGTGAAAGCACAAAAAATGAGATTGCCTCGATTTTTAGAAAAAAAGATAAGATTATATTTACTGGTTTTAGAAAAGACGCGGCAAATATCATAAAAAGCTTTGATATCTACGTCTTTGCATCGCACTCTGAGGGGCTTGGTACAGTTTTGCTTGAAGCAATGAGCTCAAAAGTACCTATCGTGGTCTACGACAACGCGCCGATGAACGTGCTAGTTAAAGATAAAGAGCGTGGGCTTTGTGCTAAAAATTTAGATGAAATTTCGCTAAAAGAGTGCATTTTGGAGCTGATAAATGAGCCTGAAAAAGCCAAAATTTACTCACAAAACGCCTTTAAATTTGTGGATGAAAACTTTAGCCACAAGGCACTAAAAGAAGCTATTAAAAATTTACTGGAGTAAAAATGAACTACCCAGTTTGCGTGCTAACGATGCACCACTGTAATAACAATGAAAATGACTTTGCCATTAAGCCAGAGCTATTTAAAAAAGCACTTCTTATGGCACTAGAGGAGGGCTATAAATTTATAAACTATAGCCAATTTAAAGATATAGCTAGTGGCCGAGCAAAAACCTCTAAAAAGAACATTTTACTAACTTTTGATGACGGATATTTTGATAACTATAAATTTGTATTTCCTATCCTAAAAGAGCTAAATATCCCAGCTGTATGCTTTTTGATAACAGATAAGATCAAAGATTTTAAAAGGCAGGATTACGACTTTGCATTTAAAAAACATAAAGAAATAAACTACGAAAAAGATGCGGAGTATTTTTTAAATTTAGACGAGATCAGGCAGATGCAAGAGAGTGGCCTTTTTGAGTTTGATAGCCATACAGCGAGCCACTTTTCCTGCAAAAGTAACGATGAAGAAAAATTAAGAGAGGAATTTTCTAGCTCGCTAGCCAAGGTAAAAGAGCTATTTCCCGAAAAACAAGAATTTGGCTTTTGCTTTCCCAAAGGGCACTTTAACGAGCTTTCACTAAAAGTTGTAAGAGAGTATTATGACTTTGCTTTTAGTGTGATAGATGGTGGATTTTGCGCAAGAGATGATAAATTTAAGATAAGGCGCATCGATATATCAAACAACGCGAAGAGCGAGAGTGATTACATTTTTAGAGTTAAAAAGAAGCTTTTTATCTATTCTACGCCGGTACTAGGAAATTTATATTCAAATTTTAGAAATAGAGGCTATAAATAATGCTTGAGGCATTGAATGAGGTTTGCAAAGAAATTTTAAAAGATAAAAAACAGGCCTTAATCGCTCTTACTGGGCTTCACGGCAGTGGCAAAAGTACACTTGCAAAACAAATTAGAAAAAATGGATTTAAAAACTTTAAACCTTATCAAATCGTTGTAATCGATGATGATGTAATGAGTCTAAATTTATTTATAGCTCGTCCAAAAATAAAAATCAAAAGCGATCATCAAGATGAGTTAAAGCCATTCTTTAAATTTATTATGCCATTTGTAAAAGTCGTAATATACGTAAGCGCAAATCCACTCTTACGTATAAGTAAATGTGACATTCTTTGTATTTTAAACGCTGATGAAGAAGCTCGAATCGCTGGAATTTATAAAAGAAACTCGAGCAAGGATCCAAGCCAGTGCTCAAAAACAATGAGCATAAATTTAAATTAGAGTTCAAATCGCCAATAAAGCAAAATATCTAATCAGAAGCGATTCTCCAGATCTCACAAAAAGCATATAGCCAAAAATAGGAAAATTTTTACCAGATAATTTAGCCCACTAAGACCTTATCGCCGCGTAGATAGAGCCTAAAATATCATTTTGATATATAAACATGGTCTTTTTTAGCCATTTCTCATCACGTTTTGTCACTATCCGTTTTATCTCTTCAAGATTGCCGTCAGCTTTATTAATGCCACGTTTTGTCGTAAAAAATGCCTTATAACCATGCTTTTTGGCTGCCATTAGATACTCATCATTGTATTTGCCACGCGGCCAACAAAGTGCATCATCATCAAAACCAAAATTCTTTTTCATAAACTCACGACAAAGGCCAAATTCCTCATCCAAACTAAGCTGCCCAAAGTAGCCATCAAAATGACCATGCGTATGTGAGTGAAAGTAAAAACAATCACTCATTTTCTCGATCTGCTCTAAATTTAATATCACATCTTGTGGCCTACTTGGAGCAAGCCTCTTGCACTCATTGTGATCAACGTTTAAAAAGCTAGCAGACCTCATCTCATGGGCCTTTTGCGCCGCTTCTATCCAGCCAGTAACCATAAAAAGATTTGCCTTTAGCCCAAATTCCTTCACGATGGGATAGGCGTAGATGTAGTTGTCCATCCAACCATCGTCAAATGTTATACAAACGCTCTTTTTTGGCACCTCAAGCTCGCCTTTTTTGTAAGCAATAAATTCATTTATGCTTAGCGTTTTGTAGCCATTTTCAGCTAGAAATCTCATATGTGATCTAAACTCATCCACGCTACTAGCGATAAATCCACTCTTTTCAAGCACGTGGTGATACATCAAAACAGTTACGCTCATTTTGCAAGTTCCATATATAAATTTTGAGTGTTTTCTATCATTTTTTCGATACTAAATATCTCTTTTACATACTCTCTGCCAAACTCACCCATCTGTTTTCTTAAATTTTTATCCAAGATGAGCCTTTCAAGTACTTTTTTTAGCCCCTCTTTATCGCCATTTTCAAATAAAAATCCACTCTTTCCATCACTCACTGCCTCACCAAGACCGCCAACGGCACTTCCGATAGTAGCTAACTTGCACGAAGATGCCTCAAGCAGCGCTCCACCGATAGCCTCCATCTCTGAAGGTAACACACAGATATCAAGTGAGCCCAAAAAATCGCTCACATCGGTTCTGTTACCAAGCATAAAGATATTTTTTTTATCTTTTATATATTCGTGTAAATTTTTATTTTGCGGGCCATCACCTACGATAAAAAGGACTGATTTTTCTAAATTTAACTCGCTAAATGCATCGATTAATAGCTTATGATTTTTAGCTGCCCTTAATACTGCAACTATGCAAACCCCAACCATATCGTCATTTAGGCCAAATTCTTTTTTCATATTTATCTTAAATTCTGGCGTATATTTTTGCGTATCGATGCCTGTATAAATTTTGACAACTTTTTCTTTTTTCACGCCTCTTTTTATAAGATCCTCGCATACTGAATCGCAAACACCGACCACTTTTGTGCTTAGATTATAAGGTAAGGATGATGTTATAGGTAGCTGTAAATGCCTAGTGCGAACCACGCTAACGCCACAAATTTTGCCCACAATAGCGCCTATGGTGCCGTCTTTCCCTGAGTGAGTTGAGATGATTTTTATATTATTTTGCTTTACAAATTTACAAATTTTTAAAATTTCAAAGATATTAAAAGACTTTTTGAGATTAAACTCAACGAATTCACACTCTATTTGCTTCTCAAAGCTTTTTGAGCCAGGATTTAGCCCATAAAAAACCTTAAATTTACTCTTATCTAGCCCATTTATCACACGCTGTGTACGGTGTTCTTGCCCACCAAATCCAAGAGAGCTTTCAAGCTCAAGTATATTTATCATTTTTTACTCTTTAAATTCTTTCATTTTTTTATTTGACAAAAAGCCATTTATTGTATTAAAGATTTTTAAAATTTTTGATACATTTTCGTACGATTTTATATTTTTTAGCACTTTAAGCAAAATTCTTTGTTTTAATCTAAGCTTTGAAAAACCAGATGAGTTTATGATGCTATCAATATCTGCATAAAAAAGATCAAGTGCCTTTACATAGCTACTATTTTTTAGATTTGGTCTTGCCAAAATGGCTGGCATATAGACGCTTTTTATTTTTCTAAGCTCTAGATCTGGCACCATTTCAAGAGCTAAATTTTTGTTTTTTAAAATTGAGATTATGTCATCATAAACAAATTTATGATCCATCACAGCTTTTAATTTTTCAAAGCCAGCAGTGTTGTTGTCTCCTATCTTATAGCAATAAAAGGCCTTATTTAGCTTTACAAGAGTTTTTGAAGCGATAACATTTCTCACTACAGTGTGAAAATCTTCAGCTTGCGTGATCCCAACTGGAAATAAATTTTCTTTTAAAATTTCAGTTTTAATAGCTTTATTCCATGTATTATGCAAGACTTTATTGTGCCTTGAAGCAAGTAATCTCTTTAAATACTCATCTTTATCTATGATATGGCTATCTTTTATCTCGAAGTCATTTAAGTATACTTTTTTATTACCATAAATTTTAAATACATCTGTTATCACCATGTCGGCATCAAATTTTTCTGCGATATCATAAACGCATGAAGCATAATCTTTTTCCACATAGTCATCAGCATCTACGCAGATAGTATATTTCCCACTAGCTAGTAATATACCGTCATTTCTGGCAGCACTGACACCAGCATTGCTCTTTGTTTTTAATATTATTTTATCTTTATATTCTTCTAATATTTCTAGCGTATTATCAGTACTTCCATCATTAATAACTATAATCTCAATATCATCCATGTCTTGAGATATAAGCGAATTTAAACAATCCCTAATATGCTTTTTTTTGTTAAAAACAGGCACTACAAAGCTTATTTTCACATCAGGCACGATACTTCCTTTTAATTTTTGTTTAATTGTATATTATTTTTAGTTCAGCAATGATAAAATGCCCACTTAAAATTTAAAGGATCTGCATGAAAAACGACATCGTGTCTAAGCTCTACAATCTTTTTTTAGTTATTGTCTTATTTACGCTACCAGTAACTGAGGGCTTAAAGCAAATTTCACTCACACTTTTCGTCTTGGCTGGAATTTATATTTGCGTCAGAGAAAAAAGGCAATTTAAATTTGATCTCATAAATATCTCACTTTTTATCTTTGTTTTGGCTACTTTTATAAGTTGTCTTATAAATGGAGTTTCTGCATCAAGAGCACTTGATCCGCTAAGGTGTATGCTATTTTTCTTTGTAGCCAGAAGTGTTGGCATAGAAAAAATAAATTTTAAATTTTTATTTTTTGCCTTATTTGCTGGTTTGATTGTTGCATTTATCCCTGCTTGTGTAGAAAAATTCTCTTCAAATGATCCTTTAGCACTTTTTGAGCTTAAATCAATAGGACACGTAAATCATAGCGCTATTTTTATGCTGCTAGTTTTTTGTGTAGCATTAGTTTCGATAAATAGCAAAGAAATTTTTGAAAAGTATATAGGCATAAGTGTCGCCGGAATTTGCGTCCTTGGAATAATGATAGCTGGCTCAAGAGCTGCAATGTATCTTTTGCCAATCGTTATTTTTACTTACTTGCTTTTTGAAATTTTAAATAAACAGATAAAAATAAAATTTTTACTAGGCTTGATAATTTTATTTAGTGTAATAGCTATTTCTTATATATATATATCAACAAATATCACTCAAGATGAAAGATTGTATAGTCAACTAACAAAGGGGGTTACTGGATCAGAGACTAGATATCCGATCTTTGCTAGCGCATTTTATACGTGGCTTGAAAACCCTTTATTTGGGATAGGTTCTGGTGAGTTTAAGATCATTGATATAACAAAATATTTTCCAGGCAATGTTGAAGTTAATGTTAGTCACGCACACAATACCTTTTTAACATTTTTAACAGAAAAGGGCATCGTTGCCTTGCTTGCATATTTGGTATTTCAACTATCACTCTTTATAAAATTTATTAAAAATTTTAGACAAAATAGCATAGTTTTTCTTGCGCTTTTAATGCTTATGGCTAATAATATAATCTCACTTGCAAATACAACATTTCACCATGAAAATGCCCTTTTAATGCTACTATTTTGGGCCCTATCTTTAAGTGCGATAGATGAAATATCGACCTTAAAAATTAGCTAATGCTCCAACACGCCTCAACCGTTTCAAATTTTACAAAGAAACGGTTGAACAAAATTTTTATTTTTTCTTCATCTCCTCAAGCTCTTGCGCTAGAAATTCTCCAGTGTAGCTGCCAGTTTTTTTATAGTTTTTAGCTACTTCTTTGACGTTGCCACAAGCGATCACTTTACCGCCCTTTGCGCCGCCTTCTGGTCCCATATCTACGATATAGTCGCAGTTTTTGATGACATCCATATTATGCTCGATCACAAAGACCGAATTTCCAAGATCAACTAAGTGATTTAGCACCTTTACTAGCCTATCAACATCGGCAAAATGAAGCCCTGTCGTTGGCTCATCAAGGATGTAAAGCGTATTTCCAGTGTCGCTTCTACTAAGCTCTTTTGCTAGCTTCACGCGCTGCGCCTCGCCGCCACTAAGTGTGACTGCATTTTGTCCAAGCGTTATGTAACCAAGCCCCACGTCTTGCAGTGTCGTGAGCTTTGAAGCGATCTTTGGCACAGCCTTGAAAAACTCAACCGCCTCATCTATACTCATATTTAGCACTTCGGCGATGTTTTTGCCTTTGTATAAAATTTCCAAGGTTTGAGCGTTATATCTAGCGCCATTGCAAACATCACAAACCACGTTTATATCAGGCAAAAAATGCATCTCGATCGTGATCTCGCCCTCGCCTTGGCACTTCTCGCAGCGCCCACCTTTGACGTTGAAGCTAAAGCGCCCTATTTTATAGCCTCTAAGCTTGGCCTCTTTGGTCTGTGCAAACAAATTTCTTATCTCATCCATCACACCGGTATATGTTGCCGGATTTGAGCGTGGAGTGCGGCCGATAGGGCTTTGATCGAGGTAGATCACCTTGTCTAAATTTTCAAGTCCGCTTAAATTTACCCCAGCTATCTTTTTTACCTTTTTGGCTCTATTTAGCTGCTCCTGCGCCTCTGGAAGCAAAGTTTGAAGCACTAGCGAGCTCTTGCCAGATCCTGAGACGCCAGTGATGCCTACAAGGTTTCTAAGCGGAAATTTAGCGGTTAAATTTGAGATATTATTGATATTTACATTTGAAATTTCAAGCCACTTCTCAGCTTTTCTATTTTTTTGATAGTCGATCTTTTTCTTACCATTTATGTATTGTGCAGTCTGAGTGTCTGAGCTTAAAAGCTCTTTTGCCGTGCCTGCAAAGACCACGCTACCGCCAAATTTACCAGCTCCAGGGCCGATATCTACGATATAGTCAGCCTCCTCTATCGTCTTTTTATCATGCTCGACGACGATTACAGAGTTGCCTTTAGCTTGTAAATTTCTAAGTGTTTTTATGAGTTTTAACGTATCTCGCTCGTGAAGGCCGATACTTGGCTCATCAAGCACGTACATGACGCCACTTAGCCCACTTCCTATCTGGCTTGCGATCCTGATGCGCTGTGCCTCGCCACCGCTGATCGTCCTAGCATCACGTCCAAGCGACAAGTAGCCAAGTCCCACGTCATACAAAAAGAAAAGCCTTTCGTTGATCTCTTTTAAGATGGGCTTTGCGATCGCCTTGTCGTAGTCGCTTAGGTAAGCAAAATTTTTCTCATTTGAAAAAAATGCGGTGCAGTTTTCTATGCTCATATCTAAAATTTCACCAAGTCCAAGGCCAGCGACCTTGACCGCTAGACTTTGAGGCTTTAGCCTGTGACCGTTGCAAGCATCACAAATTTTCTCACTCATGTATTCGTCAAAGTCTTTGTAATCCTTCAAAAGTCCATGTGAAATTTTAACAACACCATCAAACTTTCTAAGCAGCTTATTTCGCTTCCAAAAAAACTCAACTTCTTTGACATTTCCATATAAAACAAGTCTCTTTTCATCTTCGCTAAGCTCATAATAGGGCTTTTTGATATCGATGCCATTTTGCTCGCAAAAAGCAAGTAGAAATTTATAGTAATAGCTCATGTTATAGCCATAAAGTAGCTTGATTGCGCCGTTTTCTATCGACTTTTCCTCGTCGATGATCTTACTCATGTCTAGGCTATATCTTATGCCAAGTCCGTCGCAGTGCTCGCAGGCACCCTTTGGCGAGTTGAAGCTAAAGCTTAGCGGCTCAAGCGGCGTAAATGAAATTTTACAATCAAAACAAGCCATGTGCTCGCTGTAATGTATAAAACTCTCTTTTAAGCCCAGCTCACCAGCGTTTGCGATCTCTATCTCGACCTCGCCAAAGCTCTCATTTAGCGCCTTTTCTACGTCACTTGCAAGGCGTTCGTGATTTTGCTCATCGATAGCGATCCTATCAACGATGACCTTTATCGTGTGTTTTTTTGTTTTTGCAAGCTCGATCTCCTCATCAAGCCTCACCACCACACCATCTATCTGCGCCCTTACAAAGCCTTTTTGGCGTAAATTTTCGATCAAATCCGCCCATGTGCCCTTTTTCTCACGCACTAGTGGTGCATAGATGATCACTTTTGCGCCAAGTGGGAGCTTTGAAATTTCATTTATGATATCGCTTGCACTCATTTTTGAGATAGGTTTTCCGCATTTATGGCAGTGCTGAACGCCGACCCTTGCGTACAAAAGCCTTAGATAATCATAAATTTCTGTAATAGTACCAACTGTCGAACGAGGGTTTTTAGAAGTCGTCTTTTGATCTATCGCGATAGCAGGCGTTAAACCCTCGATCTTATCGACATCCGGCTTACCCACACGGTCTAGAAACTGCCTAGCGTAGCTACTAAGGCTCTCCATGTATCTTCTTTGTCCCTCAGCATAAAGCGTATCAAAGGCTAGCGTGCTCTTGCCGCTTCCACTAAGACCAGTAAAAACTACTAATTTATTTTTTGGAATTTTAAGATTTATATTTTTTAAGTTATGTTCTCTTGCACCAGTTATTTCAATAATATCGTTCATTAAATTTATACAACCTTTTTAAAATTTTAATCTGTAAATTTAGTCTAAAAGTGATAAAAGATTTATAAAGTAGTTTTTCTAAAATTTGAGATCGTAGTTAAATTTAAGGGCTTATTTATATCATTTTCAGCTTTTTTTGATATTCTACGCCAAATTTTAATCTAAGGAGAAAAAATGTCTGTAAAAATAACTGATATATGTATAAGCTGTGGTTCATGTATTGATGAATGCCCGGTTTCAGCCATCGTTGATGATAGCGACAACCCAACTGGAGCAGATACATACTATGTTTATTCAAATAAATGTGTTGAATGTGTAGGCTATAACGATGAGCCAGCCTGTGCATCTGCCTGTCCAACTGATGGTTGTATCGTATGGGATGCTGTTGTAGCAGGGCAACCTTCTCGCGATCAGATCGGTGCTGATGCACGCAATGGTTCTATTCCAGTTATTCAATAAATTTATATTTATAAATTTTAGGCTCAATTTGAGCCTATTTTATTTTTAAGCTTTATTTGATATAATTGCCAACTTCAATTTAAATAACCTAGATTTAAGGAAAAATTTATGCAAAGAACACTTTCTATTATTAAGCCTGATGCTGTTAAGAAAAATGTTGTTGGAAAAATTATAGATAGATTTGAAAGTAACGGCTTAAGAATCGCAGCTGCAAAGAAAATCCAACTTAGTAAATGCGATGCAAAAGCATTTTATGCAGTTCATAAAGATAGACCTTTCTTCAACGATCTAGTCGAATTTATGATAAGCGGGCCAGTTGTGGTTATGGTTTTAGAGGGCGACAATGCAGTTGCTAAAAACCGCGAGCTAATGGGTGCAACTAACCCAAAAGAAGCAGCTCCTGGCACTATAAGAGCTGATTTTGCTGATAGCATTGATGCAAATGCGGTTCACGGAAGTGACAGCCTGGAAAATGCTGTGAATGAAATAAATTTCTTCTTTGCTTCAAGAGAAATTTGCTAATTTTAGGTCAAGAAAATTGATTATATCTTTTTCTAAAATAGCAAACAAAGAGATAAACTTTGAGCTAGTAGGAAATGATAATTTAGTTTTTATTGGAATTTTAAAAAGAAAAGACCCTTTTTTGGTAAAATGTCAAGGTAAAATAAAAGGGAATATAAATTATGTTTGCGATCGATGCGGTGAAGTATTTATGCTACCTATCAATCAAGATGTAGAGCTAAATTTAAGTGACGGTATTTATAAAGATAGCGAAAATGAGCTTAGCGATACGATGGAATTTTTTGATGGCAATATTAATTTAAAAGAAGTCTTTGAGAGCGAGTTAGAAGCTTTTAAAAGTGATTATTTCTATTGTGAAAAATGTAAAAATTTATAAAGGAGAGTAAAAATGGCAGTACCAAAGCGAAGAGTGAGTCATTCTCGTGCAGCAAAACGTAGAACACATTATAAAGTTACACTTCCAGTACCTGTAAAAGACAAAGATGGTTCTTGGAAAATGCCTCACCGCATAAACAAAACTACAGGCGAATATTAAAATATGATTCGCATTGCTATAGATGCTATGGGTGGTGATTTTGGTGCAGATCCTATAATATCTGGTGTTATTGATGCACTAAAAGAGACAGAATTTAAAGCTGTATTAGTCGGCGATAGCAATGTCATCAAACCACTCATTCCACAGTCTTATTTAAAAAATATCGAATTTTTAGAAGCTAGTGAAGTTATCTCAATGGCAGATGGCGCAACTGATGCGCTTAAAAGAAAAGATAGTACGATCTACAAAGCGATTGAACTTTTAAAAAACAAGGAAGTTGATGCTGTAGTTTCTGCTGGTCATAGTGGTGCAACTATGAGTTTAGCTACTCTAAGAATCGGCAGGCTAAAAAATATCTTTCGTCCAGCAATTGCAACACTTATGCCAAATTCAAAAGAGTCTGCGACTTTGGTTTTAGATGTTGGTGCAAATGTTGATTGCAGAAGTGAACATCTGTTTCAATTTGCCATAATGGGTGAAGCCTATGCAAAAGAAATTTTAGGTAGAAAAGAGCCAAAAGTTGGTCTTTTGTCAAATGGTGAAGAAGAGAGCAAAGGCAATGAAGTTAGCAAAGAAGCCTTTAAATTAGTTTCTAGGCTTGATAGCTTTGTTGGCAATGCAGAAGGTAATCAAATTTTTGATGGTAGTATCGATGTAATGGTTTGTGATGGTTTTATGGGAAATATTCTTTTAAAAACTAGCGAAGGCGTTGCAGATGCTATAGGTAAAATTATCAAAAAACAAATTAAAAAATCACCTCTTGCTATAGCTGGCTCTGTACTCATGAGAAAAGTTTTTAAGACACTTAAAAAACAGGTTAGCTATGACGAATATGGCGGTGCACCACTTCTTGGTGTAAATGGTTGTGTTATCATAAGTCACGGCAAAAGTAATTCAAAAGCTATAAAAAATGCAATTTTTCAAGCAATAAAATTTGCTAATTCAAACATAAATAAAGTTATCGAAGAAGAACTTTCGCACTTTGCAAGGTAAAATATGCCAAAAGCTTCACTGATTTCTATCGCTTCTTATATTCCAGAAAAAATTCTAACAAATTTTGACTTTGAAAAAATGGTTGAAACAAGTGATGAATGGATAGTAAAGCGAACAGGTATCGAGCAAAGGCATATTGCAACTAACGAAACAACAAGTGACCTTGGTACAAAGGCTGGTGAATTAGCCATAAAACGCTCAGGACTTGATAAATCTCAAATAGATGCAATCATCTGTGCTACGATATCTCCAGATCATCTTTGTATGCCATCTACTGCTTGCAAAATAGCTGCAAATTTGGGTTTAAACTATGGAGTTACAGCATTTGATATAAGTGCGGCTTGTACCGGTTTTATTTATCTTTTAGAACTTGCAAATTCTCTCATTATTAGCGGTGCCAAAAAAAACGTATTAATTATCGGAGCCGAAAAATTAAGCTCTATTGTTGACTATACAGATAGAAGCACTTGTATACTATTTGGTGATGGAGCAGGTGCAGCTGTAATTAGTAGTAGTAATGGTAATGAGATCATTGATATTCATACAGCAAGTGACGGCAAACAAGCTGAACTTTTAATAACTCCAGGATGTGGGAGTGTATTTCCAGCCAGCGAGGAAACACTAAAAAATAGGTTAAATTTTATCCATATGAGTGGAAATGAAGTTTTTAAAATAGCAGTTCAAACACTTAGCAAAAGCGTAATAGAAATTTTGCATGCAAATAAAATGCAAAGCGAAGATATTGATTTTTTTATACCTCATCAAGCGAATATAAGAATAATAGATGCAGTAAAAAATAGATTAAATTTTAAAGATGAGCAGTGTGTCTTAACTGTTGCTAAATATGGCAATACAAGCTCCGCTTCAATTCCGATGGCTATAAATGATGCCTATGAAGACGGACGCATCAAAAATGGTTCAGTTTTGCTTCTTGACGCATTTGGTGGTGGCTTTACATGGGGTAATGAGATCATTGATATTCATACAGCAAGTGACGGCAAACAAGCTGAACTTTTAATAACTCCAGGATGTGGGAGTGTATTTCCAGCCAGCGAGGAAACACTAAAAAATAGGTTAAATTTTATCC